>JBDTOD010000068.1:0-21937 GCA_039933415.1 bacterium | reverse complement strand
GTGAAGTCAGCCGGGGGGCAGAACACGACCGAGTTCACGGACGGGTTTTTGCGTCGCTCACGCGTCTGCCGGTGCCGTCACACGATGGCCATTGGTTTTCGGGCAGCCTTGTCCGCGAAGCTGCGACATGCCCGTTTCGGTGTGAACGCACATGCGTCGCCACACCGCATCTCAGAAGGGATGTCGCCATGAGAATGAATCAACGAAAGACGGGGAGCTGGTTGTGCGCGCTCATGGTGAGCGTGGCCGCCTGTAGCGGCCCGCTCGCCGACGAACGCGCCATGGCCGCCGCACAACGCGACGTGCTCCCTGTCGCCGCCGGCAGCCCATTGGTCGGCGCCCAGTCCGGACGCTGCCTGGACGTCACTGGCGCGAACACGGCGCCGGGCACGCCGCTCATCATCTATCGCTGCAATGGGGGGACGAACCAGCAGTTCACCTTCAGTCCCGCCGGCGAGCTGCGCGTCTTCGCGCAGAGCTGCGTCCAGCCGCTTGGCGGCTCGAGTACGCGCGGGACTCGGGTGGTGATCGCGGCATGTAATGGACAGGCCACCCAGCAATGGCGGCTCACCGCCGCGGGAGCGGTGACCAATCAGGCGTCGGGCCTGTGTCTCGACGTTTCGGGAGGTCAGACTGCCGACATCTCGCCAGTCATCGTGTGGACGTGCCACGGTGGAAGCAATCAACGGTGGTCGCAGCCGGGGAGCGCGGACACCCAGCCGCCGACCCCGCCGAGCGGGCTCTCGACGAGCAACGTCACCTGTAACTCGGCGCAGCTGTCGTGGAACGCATCGACCGACAACGTGCGCGTTGCGTTCTACGACGTCTTTCACGACGGACAGCTGATGATGTCCGTCAGCGGCACCACGCTGTCGGCCTCGATCACCGTGGTCCCCGGCGTGACGTGGGGGCTGTACGTCGACGCTCGTGACGACGCCGGCAACGTCTCGCAGGCCAGCGCGACGCTGCCGCTGACGCCCCCGCAATGCGCGGTGGATACCATCCCACCCACGCAACCCACGAATGTAAAAGCCGCCGCCGCGGGCACGACTGTGACCGTGACGTGGAACGCATCGACCGACAACGTGTCGCTCAAGGCGTATGACGTCTACCGCAACGGCGTGAAGGTCGGCACGGTCAACGCGGGCGGGACATCGAGCAGCTTCACCGACAGCGGCCTCGCGACGAACACGACATACACGTACACGATCGTGGCGCGTGACAGCCAGGGCAACGTGTCGCCCGCCAGCGCGCCAGTCAGGGTGACGACAGGTCAGGCGTGCGCCAGCGCGGTCTGCTCCGTCACGCAGGTCGCGACCGATACCGACATCCCATGGGGTCTGCTCACGCTCCCCGACGGCACCATTCTGTATGGTCGTCGCGATGCGCAGAACATCGTGCGATTGGATCCAGCAACGAGGATCAAGACCAACGTCGGCACCGTGCCGAACGTAGAGGGCACCGATGGCGAAGGTGGGCTGATGGGTCTCGCCATCGCGCCGACCTTCGCGACGGACCATTGGCTGTACATCATGCACACCTCGCCGTCGGACAACCGGATCGTCCGGATCCAATACACCAACAACGCGCTCGACCTCTCGTCCGAGCAGGTGCTGGTGCAGGGCATCCTGCGCAACAAGTTCCACAACGGCGGACGGCTGCGCTTCGGTCCCGATGGCAAGCTGTACGCCTCGACGGGCGACGCGCAGAACGGCGCCAATGCCCAGAATCTCAGCAGCATGAATGGCAAGGTGCTGCGCATCAATCCCGACGGCAGCGTACCGTCCGACAATCCGTTCAGCAGCTATGTGTGGAGCTACGGCCACCGGAATCCACAGGGGCTCGCGTTCGACTCGCAGGGACGCCTGTGGGAGCAGGAGTTCGGGAACTCGGTGATGGACGAGACGAACCTGATCCAGAAGGGAGGCAACTACGGCTGGCCCAACTGCGAGGGCACGACGTCGCAAGCGGGGAACGGCTGCGCCACGAGCGGCTACATTGCGCCGAAGCAGACCTACGCGACGTCCGTCGGCTCGTGCAGCGGCATCGCCATCGTACGCGATGTCCTCTACGTGGCGTGCGAGCGCGGCACGCGGATGTACCGGGAAGTGATCAGCGGAACGAGCTTGACCAGTGTGACGCAACTGTTCGTCGGCACCTACGGACGACTGCGCACGGTGGAACCGACGCTGGACGGCAACCTCTGGCTCAGCACGACGAACACGGGCGACAAGGACAGCATCGCCAACAACAGCAACGAGCAGATCCTGCGGGTGATACTCGGCAGCTAGAAACACTCATCCCGCTCGCTCGGCCGCCTGCGGGCCGTTGTCGGCACGGGCAGCCGAGCCGGCAGCGCTGGCGACGATCGAGACGATCGGGAGCGAAGGCGCTTCTCAACGAGGCTTGGATGAACATCAAGAAGCTCGTCGCGGTGGCGCTGAACAAGGTCTTCGGAAATCACACGTACACGGTGCGGCACGGACTCGCGAAGGGGCTGAAGCGTCGCGGCGGACTGGCGTTTCTCCCGGCCGCGATCACGGCCGTTCCCAAACGAGTCGAAGAGGAACGCTTTCTCTTCAATCTCGCGCTCGACGGGCAAACGGTCTTCGACGTCGGCGGCGATCAGGGGATCTATACGCTCTTCTTCGCCAGCCGCGTTGGAGAGCGGGGAAGGGTCGTCACCTTCGAGCCGAATCCCGAGAGCTGCCAGCGCATCGTCGCCAACGTCGAGTTGAATCGCTTTCGCAATGTGGACGTGCGACAGCTCGGCCTCGGCGCAGAGAAAAGCAAATTGACGTTCGTCTTTCCCGCAGGTGATCCAGCCAGAGGCAGCGCCGACGCGAGGATTCAGGCGCAGATTCTTCGAGAGAAGGATGCTCGCACCATCGACATCGAAGTCGACTCCTTGGATTCGCAGATTGCCGCGTCGGGGCTGCCGCAGCCCGATCTGGTCAAGATCGATGTCGAAGGGCTCGAGATGGACGTGCTTCGCGGGATGAAAGAAGTGTTGGGCACGGGCCGCCCCAATCTGTTCATCGAAGTGCATGGGGCCGACACGCAAAGCAAAGAGGACAACGCTCGACAGGTCGTGAGTCTCCTCCTGGATGCAGGGTACTCGGTATTCCATGTCGAGTCCAAGCAGAGCATCACGCACGCGAACATCGAGACGGCGAGACAGGGACACATCTACTGCGAGCCGCAACGAGACTGAGCCGTAGCGGCTGCGGCAGCGCGAACCGTTACCTTCAAATCATGACGATGCGATCTCCCGGACGCGTGTTCTGGCCGATGGCCAGCCTGCTGGTGCTCGCCGACTGCTCGAGCAAGCGCGCGATCGAGGAGACGGCACCCATGGTCGGCGTGCCGATGCCCATCGTCGACGACGTCGTACGGTTTACACTCGCGTACAACAAAGGCGCTGCCTTCTCGACGTATTTCGGCCCGTATCAACGGTGGGTGTTGATCGGGGTTGCCCTCACGATGCTTGTGATCCTCGCGCGGTCATATCGCCACATCACGCAGACGGGACGCATCGGGACGATCGGGCTTGCGCTCGTAGCAGGGGGCGCCGTCGGCAATCTGCTGGATCGACTGATCTCCGAGCGCGGGGTCGTCGACTTCATCGACGTTGGGATCCGATCATCCCGCTTCTACGTGTTCAACGTCGCTGATGCCGGGCTGTCCATCGGCGCGGCCCTGCTCGCGTACGCACTCTGGCACAGTGACCGAGCCGAAGATGCTCGCCGAGCCATCTCGCGTGCCGATTGAGATGTCATGAGACGTAGCGTCCCAACCTTTTGCCGGAGCCCGATGTCGCAAGGGATGTAGCGCGTCGCCGGCCCGGTGGCGCGCGCCACATCGTGACGGAGCGATCACATGGCCTGGTATCACGAATCCGGCAGCGACCTGCGCTTCGCCGCGCGCTCCCTCGCCCGTCGCCCATGGTTCGCCGCGCTGGCGATCCTCACGCTCGGCCTTGGCATCGGCGCGACCACCACGTTGTTCGGCGTCGTGAAGCAGGTGCTGCTCACGCCACTTCCCTATCGTGATCCACAGGGCCTCGCGGTCGTGTGGAGCGCGTGGAAGGGCTTCGATCAGACGTGGCTGTCGTACGACGAGTGGGAAGGCTGGAAGGCGCGGGTCCCGGCCTTCGCCGACATCGGGCTCTTCGCCGACGGCTTCGCCACCCTCAACGGCGATTCGCCCGAGCGCATCCGCGTCGCAAGCATGCACGCGAACGTCATGCCCATCCTCGGCGTTCGGCCCGTGCTTGGTCGCAACTTCTCCGCCGAGGAGGATCGCCCAGGAGGAGCGTTGGTCGTGGTGCTCGGCCACGCGCTCTGGCAGCGTCGCTTCGGCGGCGACCCGTCGGTGCTCGGCCGCGAAGTGCAGGTCGATGGGAGCGCGTTCACTGTCGTCGGCGTGATGCCGCCGGAGTTCAGGCTTCCGCTCGACTTCGGGTCGGACGGACGGACCGAAGCATGGTTTCCCCTGGCGACCGATGCGGCAGCGGAGGGCGCGGTCCCCGGTCCCGAGTTCCCGAAGAACGGTTCCAACCATGGCTACTACGCCGTCGCTCGTCTCGCGCCAAACGCGACGACCGACAATGCGAATGCGCAGCTCAGGAGCATCGTGAGGGAGCTGGAGCAGTGGGGCTACATGGCGAACGTCGGATTCCATGCGTACGCAGTGCCGGTCGAGGAGCAGATCACCGGTCGCGTGCGCCCCGTACTGCTCGTCGTGTTCGCCGCAGTCGTGTTCGTGATGCTCATCGCCTGCGCGAACGTCGCCGGACTGCTGCTCGTTCGCGGCGAGGGACGCCGGCGCGAGCTCGCCGTGCGCGTCGCGCTCGGTGCGGGCTCGCGTCGCCTCATTCGCCTGTTGATGGCGGAGAGCACGGTGCTGGCGGCGGCGGGCGGCGCGCTCGGCGTGCTGCTCGCCAGCCTCGCCGTACGGATCGTGCGGAGCAACGCGCCCGTTGGATTGCCGCGTGTGGCGGATACGACGCTGGACTGGGGAGTGCTCGGCTTCGCATTGATCAGCGCGGCGATCGCCGCGCTGCTGGCGGGAATTCTCCCGGCGCTTCAGGCAAGGCAGATCGCGCCGGCCGGAGCGCTGAGCGAAGGGAGCCGTTCTGCGACGAGCAGCCGGTCACGACTGCGGTGGCGGCAGTCGCTCGTCGCGACGGAGATCGCGCTCGCCGTGGTGCTCGTCTTCGCCGCGGGGCTGATGATCAAGAGCGTGCGCAATCTGCTTGCGATCGATGCGGGGTTCAGGCCCGATGGCGTGCTGACGATGCAGCTGTCGACGCCCTCGATCTTCTATCCCGATTCGATCGGCATCATCGCGTTCTGGGCCGAGCTGCAGCGCCGAGTCGCGGCGGTGCCCGGCGTGAGGAACGTCGGAGCGGTGCGCAATCTCCCGCTGGCCACGGAGATGGGTGACCGGGGGCTCCGGATCGAGGGCTACACGCCGCCGATGGGTCAGGGTGCACCGGGTGACTGGCAGGTCGTGACGCCCGGATACTTCGAGGCGATGGGCCTCGAGCTGCGCGCGGGCCGCTTCTTCGACGGGCGCGACGATTTCTCGGGACCGCTCGCGATGATCGTCAACCGTACGTTCGTCGAGCAGTACTTCGCTGGACGCGAGGTGCTCGGCGGCCGCGTGCGCATCGGCGGCAACAACGACGCGCCGCCGTACACGATCGTCGGCGTGGTGGAGGACGTCCACCACAATTCGCTGACCGCGAAGACGAAGCCGGAGTTCTACGCGACCGTCGCGCAGTTTGCCCGGGCGCCGGGCAACACTCGGCGCAGCATGAGTCTCGTCGTCCGGACGACGGGTGATCCCGGCGCGGTCGCGGCGCCCGTGCGCGCGATCATCAGAAGCATCGACCCGAGGATTCCGATCTCGAACGTGCGGAGCATGCGCGACATCGTGAACACGGCGATCGCGGGGCCTCGCTTCGCGATGCAGGCGCTCGGCATCTTCGGCGTGCTGGCGCTGGTGCTGTCGGCGATCGGGATCTTCGGGATCGTGTCGCAGGTCGTCGCGTCGCGCTCGCACGAGTTCGCGATCCGCGCGGCGCTCGGCGCCACGCCGGGCGAGCTCGTGACGATGAGCCTGCGCACCGGCATCCGGCAGACGGTGGCTGGCCTCGCCATCGGGATCGTGATCGCGGTGATCGTCACGCGGACGATGACGTCGATGCTGCAAGGCGTCACGCCGACGGACCCGTGGACGTTCGCCTCGGTGATCGTCGTGATCGGCATCGTGGCGGTCGCGGCGAGCATCGGGCCGGCGCGGCGGGCGGGGATGGCGGATCCGGCGCGAGTGCTCGGTGGCAGTTGACGATAGCCGGGCCGAGCCGCAGTCACGACGCGCGGGCGGAGCCGCGTCGGATCGAGCGGGGAGGCCACCGTCGACGTTGTGATGGGCGCGTTCGAGGTGCACTGTTGCATGGTCCTCGATTCGATTCACACGCGAGCCGACATCCCGGCCGGCGTACCATCGAGAATGAAGGTCGGCGTCGAGGCAGGAGGAGGTGCAATGGATCGTCGCACGTTCGTCGCTACCGCAGCCGCGCTGGCGCCGGGTTTCCAGGTACTCGCGAACAATTCGCCGCCGCAACCCCCTTCGCGCGCCGGCACGAGACTCATCCTGCTGGGCACGGCAGGCGGGCCGCGACCGCGCGCGACGCGTGGATCGCCAGCGCAGGTCATCATCGCAAACGGGGCGGCGTACGTCGTCGACTGCGGCAACGGCGTGACGCGGCAACTCGTGATCGCCGGTGTGCCGTTGCGCACGATCCGCGGCGTGTTCGTCACCCACCATCACTCGGACCACAACGCCGATTATGGCACGCTGTTGCTGCTCGCCTGGACGGCGGGGCTTGCGGTGCCGATCGACACATGGGCGCCACCGCCGCTCACGCGAATCACGGAGGCCTTCTTCGACATGAGCGCGACTGACATCGATGCGCGGATACAGGATGAAGGTCGTCCGGATCTGCGCACCCTTGTCCGCGCGCACGAGGTTCGTGTCGGCGGCCGCATCTTCGAAGACGCGAATGTCAAAGTCACCGTTGCCATCGTCGATCACCCGCCCCTGCCGGCACTCGCGTACCGACTCGACACGGCGGACCGCTCCATCGTGATCTCCGGCGACACGCGCTACTCCGAGCCCCTCATCGCGCTCGCGCGCGGCGCAGACGTCCTCGTGCACGAGGCGATGATCCCGGAGGCCGTGGACCGGCTCGTCGCGAATGTCCCGAATGCCTCGGATCTCAAGCGGAGTATCCTGTCGCACCACACATCTGCGGAAGATGCGGGACGCGTTGCCCAGGCCGCTGGCGTCGGAACGTTAGTGCTCTCGCACCTTGTACCCGCCGAGGACGCGAGCGTGTCCGAGGCCGTCTGGATCGAGGCGGCGAGCCGCCACTTTCATGGACGCGTGATACTCGGTCGAGATCTGCTGGAAGTCTGACCGCGTGGAGCCGATGGAGAGGTAAGCGCTCGATTGTGATTGCTATCGTCACGATCGCCAGCGCGCGCAGGTCCACCACCTCCAGCACCAGCACGCTCGCCGTCAGCTCTGCGCAGGCATCCGCATCCAGGTCATCCACATCGTCCACCCGCCTGGCATCAAGATTGATGGTGGCACGATCACTGTAGCCCACGACCCTGCCGCAGACGCCGTACCGGGCGACGGAACGTTCAAAGCCCTCGACATGGTGGTGTCCAGCGGGCCGAACGATAGTTGGATAAGTCCCGATGGGAAATACTACTACCAGATTTATCCCAACGCCTCCAAGCTCATCTCTTATAGAATCAATGACAACGGCAAGCTGGACAAGGTTGGGGAGAAGGCCATTCCCTACAACTCACCACAGGGAATGATGGGGTATTAATAAATGCACGTTGAAGGAGAGGACATCATGGAATACGAGAAGCTCAGTCCCGAAGAAGAGCGTATCATCGTCCGCAAGGGTACCGAGCGCCCCTTTACCGGCGAGTACAACGATCACAAGGAAGCCGGCACCTATGTCTGCAGGCGCTGCAACACGCCGCTCTATCAGTCGGGAGACAAATTCAGCTCAGGCTGCGGCTGGCCCTCCTTTGATGACGAGATACCGGGCGCCGTAAAGCATGTGCCGGACGGGGACGGCAGCCGCACGGAAATCATCTGCGCCACCTGCGACGCGCATCTTGGACACGTGTTCAAGGGAGAACGATTCACGGCAAAGGACACGCGTCACTGTGTGAATTCGGTCTCGCTCAAATTCACACCCGCTGCATCATGAACAGGACAGTGGATACCGGTGGCATTTGGAATCATTGGCCTGATCGTCACGTCGATGCAACGCTGGGCCATACGGTTGGACACCGCGCGGCGCGCAACGCTCGCCGATCCGATGGTCGCGTTGCGCGCGGAGTGATCGACCTGGCTCCGCACCCCGCACCCCGATTTCATGACGCATCCCGCATCCAGCTACGACTCCTCGACGGACTTCGGCACGCTCTATGACGCGGTGCCCGCCTACTCAACGCGTGGCGACGTCGGGTTCTACCTCGAGGAGACGGAGCGTGCCGGTGCCTCCAGCGCGGTGCTGGAAGTCGGATGCGGTACGGGCCGGCTGACGCTGCCGCTCGCGCGGGCGGGCCACGAGGTGACGGGCATCGATCTCTCGCCCGCCATGCTCGCCCGCGCCCGCGAGAAGCTCGCCGCGGAGCCGCCCGAGATTCGCGCGCGCGTGACGCTGCTCGAGACCGATGCACGCCGGATGGAGCTCTCGACGACGCCCGCATTCGATCTCGCCATCGTGCCCTTTCGCGTGATGCAGCATCTCGGCGCGATCGAGGACCAGCTCGAGGTCCTCGCTCGCGTGCGGGAACGCCTGCGCCCGGGCGGGCGGCTCGTGTTCGACGTGTTCAACCCGCACTACGGTTTGATGACGCGCGAGCGGAGCGCCGAGGCGGAGGACACGCCCGAGCAGGTGCTGCCGGACGGACGCACGCTGCGCCGCACGGTACGCGTGCTCGCCGTTCACTGGGTGGAGCAGGTGAGCGATCTGGAGCTGATCTACTACGTTCGCACTGGCGATCGCATCGAGCGGATCGTCCAGGAATTCCAGATGCGCTTCTTCACCCCGTCCGAGCTCACGCATCTCGTGGCGCGCGCCGGCTTCCGGCTCGACGCGCTGTTCGGTGGTTTCGATCGCCAGCCGCTCGACGACGCCGCGCCGGAGATCGTCGTCGTCGCGTCGGTGCCCTAAGGGGGAGGCGTCGCCTCGGCGCTCCTTACCTGACCGGCTCTAACCGCGCCGTCCAGCCCCCGCCTTCGCCAAGGTGGATGCTCAGCTTGTCCGTCGCGGCGACGCGACGCTCCACGCGCTTGTAGTCCCGCGCGTCCTTGCTCGAGTTCACGCCGTCCTGGAAGATGACGGCGGTGTAGGCACCCGAGCCGAGGAAGGAGAGATCGAGCGCGAGATCGCGCGGCGTCCAGTTGGTCATCGCGCCAACGTACCAGGTGTTGCCCTTCCGCTTCGCGACGGCGAGGTACTCGCCCACCTTGCCATCGAGTGGAACGGTCGCGTCGAACACCGTCGGCACTCTGGCGATGAAGTCGGTGCTCTCCTGTTCCGCCTGATAGCTGGTGGGGCTGTCGGCGAGCATCTGGATGGGCGCGTCGAACACGGTGTACATCGCGAGCTGGTGCACGCGTGTGCCGCGACTCATCGGGGTGGAGTGGTTGGCGCGGAAGTCGTTCTTCGTGGCGTTCCGCATCGCGCCGGGTGTGTAGTCGACGGGACCGACGAGCATGCGGACGTACGGCATCGTCACGTCGTATCTGGGCACGTCATCCACCGGCGTCCACTTGACGTTCTCCATCCCCTTCACGCCTTCGAAGCCCACCACGTTCGGGTAGGTGCGGTTCAGCCCCGTCGGCTTGTACATGCCGTGGAGGTCGAGCATCAGATGGTTGGCCGCGGCGCGCTCCGCCATGTGATAGATGGACTCGACGGCCACCTGATCGTCGCGGTCGAAGAAATCGACCTTGAAGCCCTTGATCCCCATCTTCGCGTACATGGGGAAGATGGTGTCCTCCTTGCCACGGAGATCGCGCCACGACGACCAGAGGATGATGTCGACGTGCTTCGCCTTCGCGTACGCGACGAGCTCGGGGAGCTGGATGGACTCGCGGCTCTTCGTGAGGTCGCGGGGCGCGGACCAACCCGCGTCCATGACGAGGTACTCGAGGCCGTTCGCGCCGGCGAAGTCGAGGTAGTACTTGTAGGTGGGCATGTTGACGCCCGTCGCGAAGTCGACGCCGCGCAGGTTCCAGTCGTTCCACCACTCCCATGACGACAGACCGGGCCGGACCCACGTGGCGTCCTTGACGCGAGACGGCGACGCGAGCTTGTAGACGAGGTCGTTCGTCAACAGGTCTGCGTCACGCGCGGACACGGCGACGCCGCGCCACGGTAACGCGCGTGCGCCGGCGACGTGGGCGATGGCGTCCTCGCGCTCGGGGACCATGAAGTTCAGCATGCTGAACCCGCCGAGTTCCTCGCGCTTGGGATAGCGGGCGAACTCTCCATGGAAGCCGCGGTGCGTCTCGGGGTTCGCCTTGAGAAACATTCCCGGATACCCTTCGACGTCGGCCTCCAGCACGACCGCCTTCTTCCCGCCCTCGAGCTCGACGAGCGCCGGCGAATACGCCATCGTATCCGGCTTGATCGCCGAGAGCTTCTGCACGTCGTAGTGTGCTTCCTGGGCCGAGATGTAGATGTCGTTGCCCCGGATGTCGCGGATGAAGGGGACGTGGGCCGTGTAGTCGCCGGCGAAGTTGTAGTTCGCCGCCTCGCTTCGGATGACGACGTCGCCCTTCCGATCGAGCACGAGGCGATACGCGGCGCCGTCGTCGTAGGCACGCAGCACCACCGCGTAGCCGCCATTCAGCGTGACGGTGAGCTGGTTGTAGCGGTCGACGATCGTCGCCTTCTTGTAGAGGGCGGGCGTGATCGTGCCGTTGGCCGAGAGGGACTTCGTGCCGCGCACCTTCGGATTCGCGCCCAGCACCTCGCCCGACTGCAGCGTGAGCGCGATCGCCGACGGCGTGATCACGGGGGTCGCGTCGTGATCGACCGACCAGGTGAGGTCGGCGCCGGCGCGAAGCGTGAGCGTGAGATGGCCGTCTGGCGACTTGACCTGATAGACCGGCCGCTGCTGGGCGAGTACCGGCGTGGCGCACGCGACCAGGGCGAGCAGCGGGAGGAGCGAGCGGTTCATCGCGAGTAGGTTTTGAGAGTCGAAGTAGGCGGCTCGAATAGTCAAAATGTATTGACGAACTCGCCGAACGCCATCCGCCTGCGACCTCCCTACCGCTCTACCGCCCCGCCAGCAGCTTCTCGAACAGATCCAGCACCCGCGGATCCCCGCTCTGGCCGAGATGAAAGATCGCGTCCTTTCGCAGCCTCATGCTCTTCGACTCCTGCACGACGCGAATGAGCCCGGGAATGCCCTCGCCATTCCTGCGCTGGGCGAGAAAGAACAGCGCGTCTCTCCGCACCGACCCCTCGCCGGATTCGTCCATCGCGACGTCGGTCAACCCCGCGGTCGCCGCGGCAGTCGCCTCCTGGCTCACCCAGAAGAGCGACGCCTTCCGCGACGACTCCGACACGTCGCCGGCGCGCGCGATCTCGAGCATCCGTCGCCACGACGACGGCGCGTCGGCGATCGCCGCGCCCATGACGGCGTCGTCACCGCTCCGCCCCGAAAGCCGCGGCGCGACGGCGAGCAGGTAGCGCGCCGCCTCGGCCGGCGCGACGTCGCCGAGCTCCGTGTCCGCGCCGGTGCGTCGTCCGCCGACCGTGACCGTCACGCCCGTCACGGTCGCTCCCGAGTGCTCGAGCATTACGCGCCCCGGGCCGGTCTCGCACATCGACGCATCGCCAGAATCTCCACGCCCCATGTGAATCCCCGAGCGATTCCGGCGAGTGTTCCAGCCCGGCGTCGTGTCGGTGCTGACGTTGATGCTCGTCCCATTGCCGCAGACGTTTCGGCGCGTGTCGAAGCCGAAGCCGACGCTTCCTCTCGCGGACGCCACACGCGCGTCGAGCGACTGCGCCTGCATCAACGCGGGCGCGAGAAGCGCCACTGCTGCGGAGACAACCAGTCGCGCGTTCACGGGTTGACGATCTCCTCGAGGGCCTTGAGCGCTCTCGGATCCTTCGACTGGCCGATGTGGAACAGCGCTTCCTTGCGCAGCGCCGGTGTCGGATCGGTCTTCGCGATGGCGATGAGCTTGTCGAGCGACGCGGCGTCGCCGCGCTGTGCGATGTGGAAGATGACTTCCTTCTTGAGCGGGACGCTGACCTTGTCGTACACGCCGATCAGCTCGTCGCGGCCTTCCGCCTTGCGCTGCGCCAGATGGAATAGCGCGTTCTTGCGGAGCTCCTCCGGTTGCCTCGCGTCGGTGATCACTGTTGCCAGCCATCGGCTCGCATCCGGGTCGGACGACCGGGCGATGTGGAAGACGGCATCGTTGCGGAGCGCGATCGGAGCGCTCTCAGAGAGAGCGAACGACCTGAGGATGTTGCGCGCACGCTCGGAGCGGTGCTGTGCGAGGGCGAACAGCGCATTCTGTCGGACGCCGCGCTCGTCGCTGTGCAGCAGGATGTCTTCGAGCGCGGCGTCGGCGCCCTCGCTCGTGGCCTGCTGAAGGTGGAAGACCGCGTCCTTCCTGATCTCCGCGTCGGGATCGGTCTTGGCGATGTCGAGGAGGATCCGCTCGCGCTCCCCGCCCGACTTCTGCGCGAGGATGAACAGCGCGTTCTTGCGCAGGGGCTTCGAGCAGTTGTCGCGCCGTGCCAGCACGCGCCGCAAGAGGGGCACCGCCCGTTCAGCGTCCATCTGCTGCACCGCGTCCAGCGCGGCCATCACCACTTCCAGCTCGTCGCAGTTTAGGCCGGACTGCGACGCCACCCTGGTCACGTCGGCCTGCGCGGATGCGTCGCCGCGTCGGGCGAGCTGGCCCTTGACCTGGATCAGCAGCGCCGCGGCGTCGCCGCGCGTGGTGGCTTGCGGATAGCGCTTCGCTTGCGCCTCGAGCGCGTCGGCGGCTTCGTCGAAGCTGCCGTTGCGGTAGAGCGCGAAGCCCTTCCAGTAGAGCGCGTCCGGCGCGTACTCCGAGCGCGGAAAGCGAGTGACGATCGCGTCGAAGGTGCGCGCGGCGACCTCGTATTCCTTCTGGCTCAACGCGCGTCGCGCCGAGCGGTAGAGGGAATCGGCGGGATCGGCCTCGACCCATGCGGCGCGCGGCACGGTGGCGAACGTCTGCTCGGCGCGCGTGGCCGGGACAGCTTGCGCGGCGAGCGCAACCGCGAGCGAGACTGCGAAGAACATCGGCTTCATCGTCGATCTCCGTTTCAGGCGCCGGCCGCGTGGGCCGGCAAGGTGGCTCGAATGCGTGGGATGACGTCGCCGTCGCGGATCGACTCGTCGAGGATCGTGCGATCCAGCGACGAGCGTCCGGGTGGTAGCGCGGAGATCTCGGCGAGAAGGAGCTCGAGGTCCTGAAGGAGCCGGGCGACCTCGGGCGAGCGATGCTGCGACGCCCCGAGCAGCACGCGCGTTCTGCCGAGCAGCTCGCGGCTGCGCGCAGCGCGGTCGGCGTCGGGGAGACCGGACTCGAGCTCGTAGCGAACGGTGGTGAGGAAGACTTCGGCGTCAGCGAGGTGGTCGAGCGTGAGAGCGCGTGCCTGACTGTTGCTCGACACGGAGGCGGTTGAGTTCGACGCGGGAGCTCGCACCAGAACCGTCGGCTGCGACGACCAGCGGCCGATGCCGACGCCCAGCACGAGCGTCGCCGCGGCGGCGGCCCCGACGAAGAGGACGCGCGCGGACCACGACCGGCGCCTCGGCGCGATCGCCCGTGCAACGTCGGGCTCGATCGCCGACCAGATGGCGTCGGCCCGAGGCGTGGTCGGAGCGTTGTAGTCGCTCGCCGCGTGCCGGAGGAAGTCGTCGAACTTCTCGTCGTCGTCATGCACTGGTCCACTCTCCTTCGAACTCATGGAGCGCGACGCGAAGCTTCGAGCGCGCGATCGACAGTCTTGCCTTCGATGTGCCGACCGGAATGCCGAGCTGGCCGCCGATCTCTTCGTGATTGAAGCCTTCGAGCACGTGGAGCACGAACACGACGCGGTAGTGCTCGGGCAGCGCGTCGATCGCCCGGTGTAGCCTTTCCCTGAGCAAGACGTCCGGCTCCGCCGTCTGCGCCGCAACGTGGGATGCGGCGTCGAGCTCCGTGCTCTGCGCGTGCCAGCGCTTGCGTCCCCTGATGAGGTTGAGCGTGGCCGAGACGGTGATGCGGTGCAGCCATGACGCGAACGACGAGTCTCCCCGGAACCGCGAGAGCGAACGGAACGCCCGGATGAACGCGACCTGGGTCGCGTCGTCCGCCATCGACTCGTCGCCGGTCATGCGCGTGGCGAGTCGATGGGCCGCACCGATGTGTGCATCGTAGAGCTTCCGTGCCGCGGCCATGTCCCCGCCCCGCACGCGCTCGATCAGCTCGGATTCCAGCACGTGGTGGATGGCTCCAGGGGAGGCTTCACGGAAATAGACTCCGGGACCGGGGGAAGGGTTGGCTTGATGCGGGATGCGGGATGTGCCGCCGGGTGTCCAGCCGCTCGTGGAAGCCACATATTGGCAGCCTCATCTCATGACTTCCTTCGAGCCGAGCGGCATCTGGTCCGCGCAGTGGATTCCGACCGACGCGTCGGGGCGCGTCGATCGCGCGAGCCTCGCCGCGCACATCGAGTTCGAGCGGCGCGCCGGAATCAGCGGCGTGCTCGCACTCGGCAGCACGGGCGAGTTTCCGCACTTCACCGTGAACGAACGCAAAGCGGTGCTCGCGACCGTCGCCGAGCTGGCGGCCCCTCTGCCGGTGCTCGCCAACATCAGCGACATCCAGCCGCGCGCGGCGATCCAGCTCGGACTCGAGGCGAAGGCGCTGGGCGTAGGGGCGGTCGCCTTGATGCCGCCGATGTTCTACCCGATGTCGCAGGAGGACATGCTCGCGTACTTCCTGCACGTCGCCGAGGCGGTTGGCTTGCCGGTGATGCTGTACAATTTTCCCGAACTGGCGGGCAAGCGGATCGAGCTGGCGACGATCGCGGCGTTCGCCGAGCGGGCGCCGATGATCGCCATCAAGCAGAGCGGGGCGGACTTCGAGTATCACCGCGATCTGATCGCGCTCGGCTGCGAGAAGGAGTTCGTCGTCATGTCCGGCTCGGATACGCGACTACCCGAGGTGTTCGCGCTCGGCGCCGCCGGCTGCATTGGGGGGCTCGTGAACATCGTCCCAGAGCTGATGGTGCAGATCGACCGCGTCTGCCGGCGAGGCGAGCCTGGTGATGTGACCGACGTCGCCGGAGCGGTGCGGGACGTCGGTCGCATCATCGATCAGCTGACGTTCCCGCTCAACGTGGCGGCCGGGCTCGAGGCACGCGGATTCAGCCCTGGCACGCCGAAGGCCGTTGTCTCCGGGCAGTCGCGCGTGCTGTACCGGAAGATCGTCGTCGAGCTCGGCGCGCTGTTCGCGCGAATCGGGATTTCGCCGCGGTGAGAGATCTCGCGCGGCCATCGCGCTCGGCCTGGCTCGTGGTCGCGCTGCTGATTCCGGTGGCGCTTCTCAACTACCTCGACCGGCAGATGCTGGCGACGATGAAGGCGTCGATGGTGGCCGACATCCCGACGATTGCCAATCGGGCGGATTGGGGGCTCATCCTCGGCTCGTTCAAGTGGACGTACGCGCTGCTCGCACCGGTCGCGGGTTACATCTCCGATCGGTTCAGCCGGCGCTGGGTCATCGGCGCGAGCGTGTTCGCGTGGTCGCTGGTGACATGGTGGACTGGGCACTGCACCACCTTCAACGAGCTGCTCGCGGCTCGCGCCTCGATGGGCATCAGCGAGGCGTTCTATTTTCCGGCAGCGCTGGCGCTGATCACCGAGTATCACCTCGGATCCACGCGCTCGCGCGCAGTGGGCCTGCACCAGACCGGCGTGTATCTCGGACAGATCATCGGTGGCTTCGCCGGATACGTCGCGGATGCGCCGTCGCTCGGCTGGCGCTGGGCCTTCTCGACGAGCGGGATGCTCGGTGTCATCTATGCCATACCGCTCGTCGCGCTGCTGCGCGACCCGGTGCGCGCACCGGCGCCGCCCAGCGAGAGCCGAGCGGCGACCGGCGTGATACGCGGACTGCTCACCAACCGAAACTTCATCCTGCTCGTGATGTACTTCACGCTGCCGGCGATCGCGGGCTGGATCGTGCGCGACTGGATGCCGGAGATCCTGCGCGAGCGGTTCAGTCTGGGGCAGGGGAGGGCGGGGGTGAGCGCGATCCTGTTCGTGCAGATCGCGTCGCTCGTGGGCGCTGTGGTCGGCGGCACACTGGCCGACCGCTGGATGCGGCACACGCCCCGCGGCAGGATCTACGCGAGCGCGATCGGTGTGGTGCTCTTTCTGCCGGCGCTGTTCAGCGTGGGGAACGCGGGCACACTGACGATCGCGATCGCTGGACTCGTCGTCTTTGGGCTCGGATGGGGATTCTTCGACAGCAACAACATGCCCATCCTCTGTCAGATCGTGCGGCCGGAGTGGCGCGCGACGGCGTATGGCTTCATGAACATGGTCAGCATCGCGTTGGGTGGGTTCGGCGACTGGGCATTCGGCGCGCTGCGCGACCGGCACGCGTCGCTCGCGCTCATCTTCGGCTTCTTCGCCGGTGTGGCGCTGCTGTCCGTCGTGATCGTCCTGATGATCCGTCCGCGAGGTGAACATGGGGCGGGCGGATCTGCACACGGTCCTCCATCATCCAACACCGTATGACGCCATGAAACTCGCCTCCGTTCTTCTCATCGCCGGCCTCGCGCAGAGCCTCGCCGCGCAGAGTGCCGATCCCGCCATCCTCATGAGCGAGTTCATCTACGAGAGTGGACCATACCCGTCGGTGCACGCGTCGACGATCGTCGAGACGACGTCGCACGAGCTCGTGGCGGCGTGGTTCGGCGGCACGCGCGAGCGGAGTCCCGACGTGGGCATCTGGGTCTCTCGGCACGGGAAGGATGGTTGGACGCCGAGCGTCGAAGTCGCCAATGGCGTGCAAACGGACGGCACGCGTCACCCGACGTGGAATCCCGTGTTGTTCCAGCCGCGCAACGGGCCGTTGATGCTCTTCTACAAGGTCGGTCCGAGTCCGGAGAAGTGGTGGGGGATGCTGCGCACGAGCGCCGACGCCGGCCGCACATGGAGCGAGGCGCGACGACTGCCCGACGGCATCCTCGGCCCGATCAAGAACAAGCCGGTGCAGCTCGCCGATGGCACCATCGTCTCGGCATCCAGCACGGAGTCCGAGTCGGAGCCGAGTCGCTGGCGGGTGCACTTCGAGCGGAGCAGCGATGGTGGGAAGAGCTGGATCGCGACGTCTCCGCTCAACGACGGTGTCGCCATCGCGGCCATTCAGCCGAGCATTCTGTTCCGCGACAGGATCGGCGGTGACAGGCTGCTCGCCGTCGGCCGGACGGAGCAGGGCAAGGTGTTCTCCACGTCGTCCGACGACGGCGGCAAGACGTGGAGCGCATTGTCGCTCATCGATGACCTGCCGAATCCCAACGCGGGCATCGACGCGGTGACGCTCGCCGATGGCCGTCAGCTCATCGTCTACAATCCGGTGACGCGCGGGCGGACGCCGCTGGCGGTCGCGATCTCGCGCGACGGGCACACGTGGACGAAGGTGCTCACGCTCGAGGATCAGCCGGGAGAATATTCCTATCCGGCGGTGATGCAGACGTCGGACGGCCGCGTGCACATCACCTACACGTGGAAGCGACAGCGCGTGAAGCACGTGGTGGTGGATCCCGCGAAGCTCGCGCTGCGTTAGTCGACGATCCGGCCGGGGTGACGCGGACTCCCCGCTCTTGCCGGATGACGCGGTCGAGCCCCACCTTCGCAGCATGGCTCCGACTCTGGGGTCAGAGTCCGGGGTCAGAGTCGCGACTCTGACCCCCCATCTGTCCCGCGCATGAGGAGCTGCCGTGAGCGACGTCGCCACGCGCCTGTCGAACGCCCTCACCGACCACTACCGCATCGAGCGGGAGCTCGGCGCGGGCGGCATGGCGACGGTGTACCTCGCGCTCGACCTCAAGCACCGGCGCAATGTCGCGATCAAGGTGCTGCGGCCCGAGCTGGCCGCCGTGATCGGCGCCGACCGGTTTCTCCGCGAGATCGAGACGATCGCGGGACTCCAGCATCCGCACATCCTCGGGCTGATCGATTCCGGAGAGATGGACGGGACGGCGTACTACGTCATGCCGTTCGTCGAGGGCGAGTCGCTGCGCGACCGGCTCGGTCGCGAGAAGCAGCTGCCCGTCGCCGATGCGGTGCGGATCGCGACCGAGGTCGCCGCGGCGCTCGGCTACGCGCACCGCCATGGCGTGATCCATCGCGACATCAAGCCGGAGAACATCCTGCTGCACGACGGCGCCGCCCTCGTCGCTGACTTCGGCATCGCGCTCGCCGCGAGCAGGGCAGGCGGCGAGCGTATGACCGAGACGGGAATGTCGCTCGGCACGCCGCACTACATGAGCCCCGAGCAGGCGATGGGCGAGCAGGACCTCGACGGGCGTGCGGACGTCTACGCGCTCGGCTGCGTGCTGCACGAGATGATCGCCGGCGAGCCGCCGTTCACGGGTCCGACGGCCCAGGCGATCGTCGCGAAGGTCATGGCCAGCGAGCCCACTCCGCTGTCCGCGCTTCGGAAGACCGTACCGGCGCACATCGAGGACGCGGTGCTGACCGCGCTCCAGAAGATCCCCGCCGACCGATTCGCGACCGCTGGCGCGTTCTCTGCCGCGCTCGAGGGGAACGGCGACACGTTCGGCGCGCACACCGGACGGACGCGCGCGTCGACCAGCGCAGCGCCGAAGAGACGAATACTGTGGCCCGTCGCGGCCGCGATTCTCGCCGTCGTCGCGCTCGCGGGATGGCTGCGTCCACGCGGAGACGGGTCGTCCGCCGACGCCGTCGTGCCACCCACACAGCTCGCGCTCCTGCTGCCCGACTTCGGTGGTGCGGGCACGGCGCTGCAGCATCAGATCGAGATCTCTCCCGACGGCACGGCGCTGCTGTACGTCGCGCTGGTGGAGGGCGTGACTCGCACGAAGTTGATCGGTCTGGACGGCGGCGAAGGCCGGATGCTCGAGGGCGTTCAGCCGAACATGGCCGACTACCGCATCGCTCCAGACGGGAGATCGTTCATCGCGACGAACGCGGAGACGGGCGCGCTCTTCCGATATCCGATCGGCGGTGCGACCGGAAAGCCTCTGCCGCGCGAGGTGCCACGAGGCCAGCGTGGCGTCTGGGCGAGCGACGGAAGCCTCTGGCTCTCCGACGTGACCATGGCTACCGCTGGCGTCACGAGGCTCTCGTCGACCGACACCATGACGCGTCCGTTCGGCGCCCGGAACGCGGATGAGGAGCTCATGCAGATCCTTCCGGGCGACCGGATGGCGCTCGCCGTCCGACAGCCTGTCGGCACGGCGAGCGGCCCGGTGACGCTCGTCGATCTGCGCACCGGCGATACTCGCGTGCTAATTGAGGACGTCGCCGTCGAGGCGCGATACGCGGCCGGATACCTCGTGTACGTGCTCGGCGACGGCACCCTTCACGCCGCGCCATTCGACCTGGCAGCGCTGCGCACGACCGCTCCGCCGGTCACGCTCGCCACCGGGGTCACGCTTACGGGCACCGGATTCGCGCAGTTCGCCGTGGCGTCGAACGGGACGATCGCGTACGTGGGCGAGGCCGGCCGGACGATGATCGTCGCCGATCGCCTCGGTGCCGCACGAACGGTCGCGGCGACGATGCGCAACTATCACCATCCGCGGTTCTCGCCGGATGGACGACGGATCTCGGTCGACTTCAACGGACCGGATGGCCGAGATGTGTGGATCCTGAGCCTCGACGACGGAGGACTGACGCGCGCGACGTTCGATCGCGACGGGCATGACGCGAGCTGGAGTCCCGACGGGCGGTCGCTCGCCTACACCTCGTTCCGCGGCGGCGTCTTCGGCGTGCATCGGATCAGGCCCGGCAGCACCGAGACCTCCGACTCGCTGCTCACCTCTCCCTCGCTCGCCTACACCGGAATCTGGATGCACGACGAGAGCGCGCTCGTGACGGTCGGGCAGACGCTTCGCCCCGAGTCGAACCTGGACATTGGCATCCTCCGCAATGGCGGTCGCGGTCCAATCGAGCCGCTCGTCGCCACGCGATTCATCGAGCAGTATCCTGCGCTCTCGCGCGACGACAAGTGGCTCGCCTACGCGTCGAACCAGTCGGGGCGCGAGGAGGTGTACGCGCGCCCGCTCGAGGGCACTGAGCAGATTCAGGTCTCCGTCGGCGGCGGGACCGAACCGGCGTGGAGTCCGGACGGTCGCGAGCTCTTCTACCGCGGTGGAGCGAACAACAGCGGCGAATCGCGGAGTGAGCCGATGATGATGGCGGCGACGATCGCGAAGTCGCCCGCGCTCGCGGTCACGTCGCGGAAGGCGCTCTTTCCGGCATCGGGGATCGTGACGGCGAATCCGCACGGCAACTTCGACGTCTCGCCAGACGGGCGCACGTTCGCGTACGTGCGCTCGAACCCGTCGTCGCGCGTGATCGTGATCCAGAATCTGGCGGCGATGGTCGCGAAACGGCGTACCGGCGCGCGGGAGACGCCGTGATGCACTCGGTGAAGTCTTTCGCGTCTGCGCTCGGCCTCGTCGCGCTCTCCTCCATCGCCGCGTGCCGCGCCGAACGCCCGCACACCATCGATGACGTCGCACTTCGTGACGCCGACGCGGATTCCGCCGACTGGCTGAGCTACGGGCGCACCTACTCGGAGCAGCGCCACAGCCCACTGCGTCAGGTGGATGAGGCGAGCGTCGCCCGACTCGGTCTCGCCTGGTCCGTGGACATGCAGACGCTCCGCGGACTCGAGGGCACGCCGCTCGTGAGCGACGGCGTCATGTTCGCGACGAGCGCGTGGAGCGTGGTCTACGCGATCGACGCAAAGAACGGCGCGGTGCTCTGGCGCTACGACCCGGCCGTGCCCAAGGACCACGCGAAGTTCGTCTGCTGCGACGTCGTGAATCGCGGCGTCGCGCTCTACGGCGACAAGGTGTACGTCGGCACGATCGACGGCCGGCTCGTCGCGCTCGACCGCAAGACCGGCGCGCCGGCGTGGACGGTGCAGACGACGCCGAAGGACGGTCCGTACGCGATCACTGGCGCGCCGAGGATTGCAGGAGGGCGCGTGGTGATCGGAAACGCCGGCTCGGAATACGCGGTGCGCGGCTTTGTCTCGGCGTACGATGTCGGCACCGGGGCGCTGGCGTGGAAGACGTACATGGTGCCGGGCGATCCGTCGAAGCCGTTCGAGCAGGAGGCGCTGCGTCGCGCCGCCACGACGTGGTCGGGACAGTGGTACAAGGCCGGTGGCGGCGCGAGCCCGTGGGACCCGATCGTCTACGATCCCGCACTCGACCTGATCTACGTTGGCACGGCGAACGCGAACCCGTGGTATCCGGAGCTGCGCGGCGACAAGGAGGGCGACAACCTCTTCGCGTCGTCCATCGTCGCGCTCAGGGCGGGCACGGGCGAGATCGTGTGGCACTATCAGACCACTCCCGGCGACAGCTGGGACTACGACGCCACGCAGCCGATCACGCTCGCCGAGCTCGTGATCGACGGCACGACGCGCAAGGTGTTGATGCAGCCGAACAAGAACGCGTTCTTCTACGTCATCGACCGCGAGAACGGAAAGCTCCTCTCGGCAACGCCCTACGCGTCGATGACGTGGGCGACGGGGATCGATTCGAGCG
>JBDTOD010000067.1:0-21973 GCA_039933415.1 bacterium | reverse complement strand
CTGTTCGCTTTTTCCGTTGAAACGGCGGAACGCGGATCTTGGCGGATGACGCGGAGAGGGCCGGATGACTGCAGCTGCAACTGCAACTGCATCTCACGCGGAGACGCGGAGGGCACGGAGAACGGCAACATCAACGGCGACCGCTTTGGGGGTCCGGAGGAAGATCTCTCCGCCACGCTTCCAAAGAATCAGAGCTGCCTTCCGACACTGCTTGCGTGGAGAAAGTAGTCTCTCGAGCGGATCGATCCGGCCCTTTCCGCCAAATCCGCAAAGATCCGCGTTCCGTCGTGAGGCAGAGATCACACCGCGCCGATCGCCCGCTCCCGATCCACTCCCCGCCCTTCGAGCCATCTCGCCCCAACCGTGATCGCGAGGACGATCAGGATGAGCAGCACGCTGTACGACGCCGCCGTGCCGAACGCCGTGTTCCGCACCTGCGACAGGATCTCCACCGAGATCGGACGGTTCGCGTGCGTGTACAGCACCACGCTCGCCACGAACTCGCCCACCGCCGCAATGCCGGCGAGCATCGTGCCCGCCACGAGCCCCGGTCGCGCCGCCGGCAGCACGACGCGCCGGAGCGAGAGCCAGCGCGACGCGCCGAGTCCGCGCGCGGCGTCCTCCAGCGTCGGATCCATCTGGCGCAGTGAGCCCTCGATCGCGCCAGTGACGAGCGGGATGTTGCGCACGAAGTAGGCGAGCGGCAGGATCCAGAACGTCCCCACGAGCAACACCCGAAACTGCGCCGGCGCGTTGCGATCGAACGTCGCCGCGAGGCCGAGCGCGATCGCCGTCGCCGGAATGGCCCACGGCAACGCCGAGAGCAACGCCAACGCTCGGCGGCCCGGCGCGCGCGACAGCACGACCACGTACGCGATCGCGAAGCAGACCACCGCGTTCGCCGCGGTCGCGATCGTCGACATCCCGATGCTGTTCGTGATCGGTCGCCACAGCTCGCGCTGCGTGGCGAGCTGACGGTAGTTGTCGAGCGTGTATTCCGGCGGGAGAAGCTGCGTCGTCCACGCGCCGTCGCGCGCGAAGCTCACCAGCACGACCATCGCGTGCGGGAGCACGAGCAGCAGCACCAGCGCGGCGGCAAGCGGCGGCAACATCGTACGCCAGATCGGGGAGCGGAGCACCTGCCGAGTCGCGCGCCCCTTTCCCGCCATCGCGTACCGTCGCTTGCCCTCGAGCCGCCGCAGCAGCAGCAGCGCCACGACCGCCGTCACCGCGAGCACGGTCGTCTCCACGTACGCGAGCCCCATCGCACCATTGAGCTTGGAGACGAGAATCTGCGTCGACAGCACGCGCGCTCCCCCGCCGAAAACGTACGGCGCGGAGAAGGAGCCGAGCGCGCTCATGAAGACGAGCAGCATCGCGCCGACGAGCGACGGCGTGAGCAGCGGCAGCGTGACGCGCCGCAGCATCAACGCGCGCGACGCACCGAGCCCCGCTGCTGCCTCGTCGAGCGTCGTGTCGTATCGCTCGAGCCCCGCACTGACGAAGAGGAAGACGTACACGTACATCGTGTACGCGTGCACGAAGATCACTGCGGAGAGTCCGGTCAGTCCCCACGGTGGCTCAGCGAGTCCGAGCGCGCGCTGCACGAGCCGCGTCACGACACCGCTCTCCCCGTAGAGGAACAGGAACGCGAGCACGCCGACGAGCGGCGGCAGCGCGGCGGGCAGCGTCGCCACGGCGCTCAACAACCGTCGCCCGCGGAACTCGGCGCGCGTGAGCAGGAACGCCAGCGGCACGCCGATGAGCAGCGCGCCGATCACCGAGCCGATCGAGACGACGATCGTGCCCCAGAGCGCCTCGCGATCGGCGTTGCTCGCGGCGAAGTCGCGCCAGTCGCCGAGGCCACGGTCGAAGCTGCCGACGATGATCGCCAGGTTCGGATAGACCACGCTCCAGAGCAGGAGCGCGAGCAGCAGCGCCGCGACGATGGCCACCGCCCATCCGCTCGCTGGACGTCTGACCCGCACCGTGCGCATCATCGCGCGCTCACCACCGCGAGCGGTTGGCCGGAGAGCCGCACGCGCACCGTCTCGCCCTCGGGTGCGCCGAAACCATTGCCCATCACTTCGGCCACCGCGCCGCTCTCGAGCCGAACCTGATAGACGGTGTTCCCGCCGGCGAAGCGCCGCCCCACCACGTGACCCTGCCACGCGGGCTGCTCGTCGTCGTCCACCAGCTCGAGCGACTCGGGACGGAGCACGGCGACCAGCTCGTTCGGCGTGCCCGCTGGCTGCGTCGAGTCCGCGCGCGCCTGCGCGGCGAGAGCGACGCTCCCCACCGTGACCCATACCGCGTCGCCCGTTCGCTCGGCGGGCAACAGCGTCGCGCGTCCGACGAACTCCGCCACGGCGCGCGTGGCCGGCGCGTGATACAGATCCTCTGGACTTCCGACTTGTAGCAGCCTTCCATGGGCGAGCATGGCGATCCGGTCGGCCACGGCGAACGCGTCCTCCTGATCGTGCGTGACGAACAACGCCGTCACGCCGGAGCGGCGCAGCGTCGCGCGCAGCTCGTCGCGCATGGTCTGACGCAGCGTCGGATCGAGATTGGAGAGCGGCTCGTCGAGCAGGAGCACGCGCGGCGAGATCACGAGCGCGCGCGCGAGTGCGACCCGCTGCTGCTCGCCGCCCGACAACGCCTGCACCTGGCGGGCTGCCTTCCCGTCGAGCCCAACGCCGCTCAACGCCTCGCGGGCCTTGGCGAGTCGCTCGGCCTTCTTCATCCCACGCGCCTCGAGTCCGAACGCGACGTTCTCCTCCACCGTCATGTGCGGGAAGAGCGCGTAGTGCTGGAACACCATTCCGAAGCCGCGGCGCTGCGGCGGCTCGAGCGTGATGTCGCGAACCTGCCCCGACTCGTCGGTGAGCATCACCCGCCCACCGTCCGGCGTCTCGTAGCCCGCGGCGATGCGAAGCGTCGTCGTCTTGCCGGAGCCCGACGCGCCCACCAGCGCAACGAGCTCGCCAGGTGCGATCGAGAGCGACACGCCTTCCACCGACGGCTCGGGATTGCCCGGATACCGCCGAGACACGTTCTCGAGCGAGAGCGCGCTCGCCCTTCGCGTTGTCATCCCGAGCGCAGCCGAAGGATCTGCACTTGCTGTCATTCCGAAGCGGCGTGCGCGTCGCTCACTTGCCGCGCTGGCTGTTGCGGATCGTGCTGTCCCAGTAC
The DNA here is from genome assembly GCA_039933415.1 of bacterium. Classification (GTDB taxonomy): domain Bacteria; phylum Gemmatimonadota; class Gemmatimonadetes; order Gemmatimonadales; family Gemmatimonadaceae; genus AG11. Next base: position 18,781 of record JBDTOD010000067.1, on the reverse strand, counting down.
CGCATCCACGTGTCGAGGCTGTCGGCGATCACCTTCGCATCCACCGGCATCACCTTGAGCTCCGTGCGCGCGCGCAGCACCGGCGCGGGCAGTGAGTCATTGGGGACGTCGGTGCGCGCCGGAATGCGGAGGAACTTCACCGCCGCATCGCGATAGGCGGCTGGCGTGGTGACGTACTCGTAGAACTGCTTCGCGATCTCCGGATGCTTGGCGCCGTGCACGAGCGCGATCGCGTCCACCAGCACCGGCGTGCCGCTCGTCGGAAAGACGAAGCCGATCGGCGTCTTCGTCTTCACCTCGAGCGTCGCGATGTCGGGCATGTTGTACAGCGTGATCGTTCCCTCCTCGCGCCCGAGCTTCTGATACAACAGCGCCGGGTTGAGGACGTACTCCTTCGTGTTCGCGTCGAGCTTCTTCAGCCAGTCCCACCCCTGCGCCGTCGAGCCGGTCTGCACGATCGAGTGCGCGAGAATGGCGCCGAAGATCGCGCGCATCGTTCCCGACTCGATCGGATTCCGGATCAACACCTTCCCCTTCCACTTGGGGTCGACGACCTGATCCCAGTCCTTCGGCGCGTCGGCCTCGCTCACCGCGTGGGTGTTGTACGCGATCACCTCGGGCGTCATGTACGTCCCGAACCAGCGGCCCTGCGGATCGCGCGCTTCGGGCGGCACCTTGTCCGCCCACGTCGGCGTGTACGGGTCGAGCAGCCCTTCGCTCCCCGCTCGGCCGAAGATCTCCGCCGGTGCACCGAACCATACGTCCGCCTGCGGATTGGCTTTTTCGGCGCGCAGACGGTCGAGCACCTCCTGCGAGCCCATGTCGACCCACTGCACGTCGACGGTGGGGTGCGCCGTCTCGAATCCTTTTTCGTAATAGTCGAGCAGTTCCTTCCCGTGCGGTGAGTACACGGTGAGCACGGTGCGTCCGTCGCCACCTCCGCACGCGCCGAGCAGCACGAGCATCACGAGCGTCACGCCACATCGCATGCGCGTCATCGCCGGCTCCACGCGAGCCGCGCGCCGAGCAGCACGAGCGCGCCGCCGGTCACTCGCTCGAGCCACGCCTTCACGATGGGTCGAGTGAGCGCCGAACGCAGCCGATCGACGAAGCGGGCGTACAGGGAGAGCCATGCGAAGCCGATCACGTTGTGGATCATCGCCAGCAGCAGCGAGGTGCGCAGCACCGGCGCGCCGGCGGGGATGAACTGCGGCAGAAACGTCAGATAGAACAGAGCAACCTTGGGGTTCAGCGCGTTCGTCAGGAAGCCCTGCATGAATGGGCTTGGAGGTGCAGATCCCTCGACTCGCTGCGCTCGCTCGGGATGACGCGCGCCGCGCAGCGAGTCGCGTGTCATCCCGAGCGCAGTCGAGGGATCTGCACCCGCCGTCGCCCCGCGAATGCTCTGCACCCCGATCCAGATGAGATACGCCGCGCCCACCAGCTTCACCATCTCGTACGCGCGCGCCGACGTCGCGAGGATCGCCGAGAGCCCGAGCGCCGACGCCGTCGCGTGCATCAGGCAGCCGGTGGCGATGCCGAGGATCGTCCATCGCGCGCCGCGCAACCCGAGCGCGAGCGCATTGCGCGTCACGAGCGCCGTGTCGGCGCCCGGGATCAGCGTGAGCAGCAGCGCGACGGGAATGAACGCGAGGAGCGAGGCCGTCATGGATGCAGCGCGCTGCTCGTCGCCGACTGTGCGTTGGCGGCCATCAGGTTGAGCAAGATGCGCGCACCGCCTGGCACGCCCGCCGGCAGTTGTCGGAACAGCGCGAGCGTGCTGTAGACGTACGCGCCCTTCCCGATCGGTGCGACGAGCACGGAGTTCTGATTGGCCGGCTCGCCAGGATCGTGCATCTCGAACAGATGCTGCCAGTGCGGATCGGCCGACGTCGGCATGTAGGTGGCGCGCTCCTGCACCCAGTGCTCGAAGTCGGCGGCGGTGATCTTGTTCGGAAACGCGAGCAGTCTGGAGCTCGGATCGAGCACGGTGACCGGCGCGTTCTCGTCGGTCACGCGCTCCGCCGTGCGCGACAGCGTGATCGGATGCGGCAACAGCCCAGGCGTCTGCATCTCCTGCTGCCCGTACTGCACCACGACGGTTCCGCCCGCGCGCGCGTACTCCTGCAGCCGCCCGGCGCTGGCGATGAGTACGGGGTGCGACGCGAATGCACGCGGCCCGACGACGACGGCACCGTAGCGGCTGAGATCCGCCGTCGCGAGCAGGTCGGGCGCGAGCATCGTGACCTTGAGGCCGAGCTGGTAGAGCATCGGCGCGACGTTGTCCCCCACGCCGCGGATGTACGCCACCTCGGGATTGCGCGGCAGCGCCGCTTCCACCGCTTCCACCTGCACGCTCGGCATCCGGTAGTAGCGCAGCGGACGGATGTGCGAATAGGTGAGCGGCATCCATCCGGCCATGAACTTCTCGCCGTTGCTCGTCGCCGTCGCGCTCACGTAGTGACGGCCCGCCGGGAGCTTGCCCGTCACGCGGAACACGAGCGTCGCGCTCGCGAACGGATCGAGCGCCACGTGACGCACGAGTGAATCAGATGTGAGGCCCTTCGGCAGCTCGACCTGCACCGTCACACTGCGCGGTGCGCTCGCTGACGACTGCACGTGCAGCGTGTAGTCGCGATTCAGCGCGACACCCACGCGCGCGTACTCCACCTCGTCGTCGAACATCACGCTGATCGCCGGCACCGCCGCGACGGGGCGGCGCTGCTCGCCGCGCGCCGGATCGGCGTATCGATAGATCACGGGCCCCGCGTCGTACAGGAACGACGTGCCGGCGATGCGCAGCGCCACGCGCACGTGGGTCTCCGCGACGCGGTCCTCGCCGATCAGACCGTTTGGCGAGGTGAAGCCGCTCGCCGACATGCCAAACATGTCGGTGCCCGGCTGCATTCCGTTCTCCATCCACCAGGACACGCTCGCCCGCTCGGCGAGCAGCGGCAGCGTGATACGCCCCGCGCTGTCCGGCACGATGGTGCTCGATGTGCCGGTGGCGGGAGTGCCGTAGATGTTCTGCATCCACACGGATGCCCCCTCGAGCACGACGTCGCCGCGTCCCTGGTTGTACACCGAGACGGTCACCGGCAGCGTGTCGTGCACGGCGATCAGCTCGCGCGGCGCGGTCGCTTCCACGAGCACGCCCGCGGCCGAGAGCAGCGCGCGCTGCGCACGTCGCTGTCCCGTCTCCAGCGAGAGCGCGAGATCGCCCGCTTCTCCGAAGCATCCGCCCGCAAAGCCACTGCGCGGACAGGAGAGTCCGGCGCGGGCGCGCTCCATCAGTCCGACGACGCGCGCGAGCGGCGCCACCATTGGAGCGGGCTCCACGAGATTCTCCGCTCCGTGCACCTTCGCGATCGCCGCCGGCAGTGAATCCAGCGCCGCGCGTGCGGCAGCGGGGAGCTCCACTCGCTCGAATCGCCCCCAGCCTGCACCGAGCGTCTCGAACATCCCGCGCTCCGGCATGATCGGCGGCGACACGTGCGACGCCTCGAGCTTCACGTAGTCCAGCGACGTTCCGCGGCGCTGCAACACACCGAACCCCTGCGACAGATGCTGCGACCTGCTCTCCGACGCGATCTCCGCGTACGTCATCCCTCGGAGGTGACTGAGCTCGCCGACGTTGAACGTGAGCGTCGCCTCCGCCGGGTTGAACCGCTGCGCGCGGTAGAACTTCGCCGGCAACCAGGCGCCCAGCCCCGCCGTCGCGACGCGCGGAAAGCGCACCGTGTCGGCCGCCGCGTCGAACGCCTCGCGCGCGAGCATGCCCGACACCTGATGATGCCCATGCCCATCCCGCGGCGTGCCGCTGAACACCGCCACGATGATCTGCGGCCGGAACGCGCGCACCACCGTCACCACATCGCGCAGGATCGAGTCCTTCACCCAGTGCGTGTACGTCTCCTCCGCCGTCTTGGAGAACCCGAAATCGTACGCGCGCGTGAAGAACTGTCGTCCGCCGTCCAACCGACGGGCCGCAAGCAGCTCTTCGGTGCGGATCATTCCAAGCAGCGGGCCGAGTTCGTTGCCGATCAGATTCTGTCCGCCATCGCCGCGCGTCAGCGAGAGATAGCCGGTCTCGATCTGCCGCCCGCGCGCCAGCCATGTCAACAGCTGAGTGTCCTCGTCGTCGGGATGCGCGCCGATGAGCAGCACGCGTCCCGTCACATCGAGCCCCGCCACCGCCTCGCCCAACGCGACTGCGCCGCGCTCCTGGGCTGAGAGGAGGCGCGGCGCGGCGAGTACGAAGACGACGGCGGCGAATAGCCGGTTCAGTCTCGTCATACCTTTGAGGTCTTTCGTTTTGCGCTCGAGGGCGCGGGGTTGAGCACCTCGGCCACGATGCGCTTCTGCTCTTCCTCGTGCGCCTTGGAGTAACCCTCGGCCGGGCTCGCCCGTTCCGAGCGCCCGATGTACCGGACGGTGAGCATGTTGCCCGTCGCCACGCGGAGCTGCGGAGACACGTAGCTCCACGCGCCCATGTTCTTCGGCTCCTCCTGCGCCCAGACCACGTCCTCGAGGTTCGGATAGCGGTCCACGATCTCCGCCACCGCGTCACCCGGCCACGGATATAGCTCGTCCACGCGCACCAGCGCGACGTCGGCGCCGTCCCGCCGACTCGCGAGGAGATCGTAGTAGATCTTCGCCGTGCAGAGCACGAGTCGCCGCACTTCGTCGCGCCGGTTCGCCACGGCCGCGTCGTCGATCACGGACTGGAACCCGCCCGTCGAGAGCTCCTCCAGCCGCGACATCGCCGCGGGCAGACGCAGCAGGCTCTTTGGCTGCATCAACACCAGCGGCACTCGGTCGGCGCGCAGCGCCTGACGGCGCAACATGTGGAAGTACTGGCCCGGCGTGGAGGGATACGCAACGACCATGTTCCGCTCCGCACAGAGCTGGAGGAATCGCTCGAGGCGCGCGCTCGAATGCTCTGGACCTCCGCCCTCGTAGCCGTGTGGCAGCAGCAGCACGAGCCCACTGCGCTGGCCCCACTTCGCGCGGTCCGCGGCGATGAACTGGTCGATGATCGGCTGCGCCACGTTGACGAAGTCGCCGTACTGCGCCTCCCACAGCACCAGATCTTTCGGGGCCGCCGTGCTGAAGCCGTACTCGAAGCCCATCACCGCGGTCTCGGAGAGTGGGCTGTTGTAGATCTCGAACGTGACCCGCATCTGCGGCAGGTCGGCCAGCGGCGTGTACGTCGCGCCGGTATCCACGTCGTGCAGCACGGCGTGCCGGTGCGCGAAGGTGCCGCGCTCCACATCCTGCCCGGTGAGCCGCACACCGACCCCGTCGAGCAGGATCGACCCGAAGGCCAGCGCCTCGGCGTGCCCCCAATCGATCGTGCCGGAGTGGAGCGCATCGCGCCGGCGCTCCAGTGTCTTGGCGAGGCGCGGATTCGGCTTGAACCCCTGCGGCCAGGTGAGCAGCCGCGTGTTGAGGTTCATGAGCTCGTCCTCGCGCACCGCCGTCGCCGGATCCGGAGCCGGCGCCGCCGGTGCCGGACGCACACCGTTGCTCTCCGGCAGTGGCGCCGCCTTCATCTCATTGTAGACGGCGGCGATGCGGTCGGCGAACTCCTTGTCCACGGCCGCGACCTCGTCGTCCGTGGCGACACCTTCGCGCACGAGCCGCGCCCCCCAGACCTGTCGCGGCGTCAGATGCGCACGCACCAGCTCGTACAGCTTCGGCTGCGTGAACTCCGGCGCGTCGGTCTCGTTGTGGCCCCAGCGCCGGTAGCCCACGAGATCGATCAGCACGTCCTTCGCGAACTGGTCGCGATACGCCACGGCGAGCCGTACCGCGTCGATGCACGCCTCGGCGTCGTCGGCGTTCACGTGCAGCACCGGCACCTCGAACCCCTTCGCCGGATCGCTCGCGTAGCGCGTCGAGCGCGCGTCGATCGGATCGGTCGTGAAGCCGACCTGGTTGTTCACGATCACGTGCAGCGTGCCGCCCACGCGGTAGCCGCGCAGGCGAGAGAGGTTGAACGTCTCCGGCACCACGCCCTCGCCCGGGAACGCCGCATCGCCGTGGATGCAGATCGGCATCACGAGCCGCTCGTCGCGTCCGCCAGAGGGCCCCGCGACACGCTGATTGGCGCGCGCCATTCCCGACATCACGGGGTTCACCACTTCGAGATGACTCGGATTCGGCGCGAGCTCCAACTTTACCGTCGTGACGCCGACCTTCCGCTCACCTTCGTAGCCGAGGTGGTACTTCACGTCGCCAGTGCTGCTGTCGGCGCTCGTCTCCCCCTGTCGCCCCTCGAACTCGCCGAACATCTCGACGTACGACATCCCCATCACGTGCGTGAGCACGTTGAGCCGTCCGCGGTGGGCCATCCCGATCACGACATGCCGCGTGCCGCCCTGCGCGCCGCGCGCGATCGCCTCGTCGAGCATCGGCACCAGCACGTCCGTTCCCTCGATGGAGAACCGCTTGAACCCCAGGTACGCGCGCTGGAGGAACCGCTCCAACCCGTCCACCTCCGTGAGACGTCGCAGAATCGCGAGCTTCTCCTCACGCGGAAGTGGCTGGGTGAGCGAGCCCTGCTCCATCGTCTGACGGAACCAGAGTCGCTCCTCTTCGTTGCCCAGGTGCACGAACTCGAGCCCGATCTTCCCGCAGTACGCCTCGCGCAGCGTGCGCATGACGTCGGCCGCGGTGCCCGATTCGTAGCCCAGCGCGCTCGCCAGCACGTCGGCCAGCTCCTGCTCCGTGGTGCCGTGGAACTCCGGCGTCAGCTCCGCCGCGCCCGGAGGCGGCGTGCCGAGTGGATCGAGCTGCACGGCGAGATGACCATAGTGGCGGATCGCATCGACGAGCGCCGCCGCGCCGGCCGTCTTGCGGAGCAGTCCCGCGTCGGCCACGCCTGCCCCCGCACCGCCGGTGATCCCCGCCAGTGATTCGGCCGTGCGGAAGAACTGGCGCCATGACTCGTCCACCGACGACGGATCGCGACGGTAGGCCTCATACGTCTCGGCGATGTAGCCGTCGTTGAAGACGGTCGTCGTCGGAGGAAAGGTGCTCATGCCTTGAAATTTAGCGGCCTCGCGCCGAGGAAGGACAGACGCTTGTCCGGGTGAGTTGGTGAGTTGGATAGCTAGCTGGTTCGTCGGTTGATTGGTGCGTCGACGGCCCCGGCCACGAACCGGACTGGAGACTTCGAGGACGGCCTCCACGCTGGTTGTAGCCAGGGCCGTTCAGTTCACGAGCTCACCGACCAACTATCCAACCAACCAACTCACCGCGGTTCGGCTCCCTGCCACTCCAACGGCAATACCACACTGAACGTTGACCCCACGCCCGGCACGCTCGACACCTCGATGTGGCCGCCCAGCAGTGTCGCGAGCCGCCGGGAGATGTACAGGCCGAGGCCGGTGCCCCCGTGACGACGGGTGAGTCCGGTATCCACCTGGGCGAACGGGCGGAACAATCGCGGCAGCTCCTCCGCGGAGATCCCGATGCCGGTGTCATGCACGTCCAGTCGAACGGAGGTCGACGTCTTTTTCAGACGCACGGTCACCGTCCCCTTATCAGTGAACTTGATCGCGTTCCCGAGCAGGTTCACGAGGATCTGCCGCGCCTTGTCGATGTCGCTGGTCATGCGCACCGAGCTCGTGCCCAGCCGGTGCGTCAGCGCGATGCGCTTCTGCTCGGCCATTGGCTCCACCGACGCGAGCGCCGAGCGCACGAGGTCTTCGGCAAGGAATTCGCTCGGACGCACCGTCTCGCGCCCTTCCTCGAGGCTCGAGAACGCGAGGATCTCCTCGATCATCGCGGAGAGATGATTCGTCACCGAGCGCATGCGCTCGAGAATGTCGAGTTGCGGCTCGCTCATCGGGCCGATCACCTGGTCGGCGAGCAGCTCACCGTAACCGGCGAGCGCGGTGAGCGGCGTGCGGAGCTCATGGCTCATCGTCGCGAGAAAGCGACCCTTGGCCCGGTCGGCGCTCTGCGCCTGCTGAAGCAGCAGCGACTTGTGCACGGCGAGCGCGGCGTGGTCGGCGAGCACCCTGAGCCGGTCGCGCTCGCGCTCGTGGAATGGCCGGCCTCCCGCGCTGCGCGTCACCGCCAGCACGCCGAGCGTCTCACCATGCGCGCGAAGTGGCGCGACCAGCATGGGGCCGAGCGTGAGCTCCGGAACTTCGCGCATGAGCGGGCGTCCCGAGTCGCCGAAATTTTCCTCCGCCACCAGGTCGCCCTGATCGAGCGCTTCCGCCATGAGCGAGCCGCGCAGCTCGAAGCAGCGTCCGCGCGCCGGCACCACGTTGCCCACGGCGGCGACCACTTCGCCGAGCTTGCCCGTCATACGCAGCACCGCGGCGCCACTTCCATGACACTGTCGCGCGGCAATATCGCAAAGTGTCCGAAGTACCTCCGCCATGTCCACGACTTCAGCCAGTCGGCGCGCGACGTCGTAGAGCGGCAGCAGCTCGGCGTCCGTTTCGCCGCGCGCCTCCAGCACCAGCCCGACCCCGACGCGTCGGACCATGCACACGATGTAACGCGACGACGCGTCCGCGTGCGCGGGACGCAGAACGAAGTGCAGCGTGCGCGGCTCGCCGTCGGCGAGGGTGGCCTTGAGCTCGAGCAGCGACTCGCCCGCGGCGAGCTCCACGAGCGTCGCGAACGGAGTGCCCGTCGGGATCGCCACGCCTCGCCAGGCCGACCAGCGGGCGTTCGCATGCGTCACGCGGAGATCGTGGCTGAGCACCAGCACGCCGGTGTCGAGCGAATCGAGCGCGCCGTCCAAAGTGCTGTCGTTGGTCGAGTCGTCGGCTATCGTGTCGCCTCGTGCGCGCGCGCTCGTCTTCGTGGCGCTCAATTGCCCGTTGCGGCGTGCTCGCACGAGATCGATCCCAGCTAGTGAGCCGGGACGGACTCAGGCACGACCGGCGAACGCCAACCAACGGGCGGCATCACGCCACGACGGCGATGCGCGCCCGCAAGCAACGCCTGCACCTGCTCGGCGTCGAGCGCAGGCAGGTACAACACGCCGGCGACGCCGAACAGCTCGAACGGCGGCATCTCCTCGGGGCGGCGCGTCAGGCTCACGGCGACGAGCGGAACGTCGGCGAAGCTCGCTGCGACCGACCACTCGTCCAGCAGAGCGGGTGTGATGAGATCACAGTCGCACACGATGACGTGCGGCTCGAAGCTCGCCGCCACGACTTGTGCATCGCTCGCTCCAACGGCCGCCGCACAGTCGGCACCGAGCTCGCGAAAGTAGCGGCACAGATGCTCGCTCAAATAGGCATGACGACCAACACACAGCAGACGCATGCCGCAATATACCGCGGCGGGCGACGGAAGTTCAAAGCGCAAGGCGGACCTGGCCGTGTCGCATGTCGACGATGTGATTTCGATCACCATGCCGCTGTTCAGTAGGACGTGCGTGTCGCGACAAGAGTGGTCGCGCAGGTACCCGACGTCAAGCGAGAGTGAGTGCGGAGTCGGCAGGTGGGGAGTGGGGAGTGGGGAGTGAAAACAAAAATCGACCTCGGGACACAAGCGCATCCCGAGGCAATACCCCCCACCCCCCACCCCGCAGTCTGTCAGCTCGTCGCGCGCGCCACGTCGTCCGCTTCCGTCGCCTTGGCGAACCGCGCGGCGGCCAATTCCGCGGACGCGGGCAGCGTGAGCCTGAACGTGCTCCCCTTGCCGATCTCCGAGAGCACTTCGAGCTCGGCGTGCAGCATCTCGGCGAGACGGCGCGAGATCGGCAGGCCAAGTCCCGTGCCCTCCGTGAGCTGCGTCTTCCCGAGCTGCACGAACTCGTCGAAGATCTTCTCCTGATCGCCCGATGCGATTCCCTCGCCCTCGTCGCTGACCTCGAGCACGATGGCGCCGTCCGGCTGCGGCTGCGACAAGACGCGAATCGGCTTCGCCTTGCCGAACTTGATCGCGTTGGAGAGCAGGTTGAGGAGGATCTGTCGAAGCCGGCGTGGATCGCTGATCACCTTCAGCGGCTCTCCCTGGTGATCGAGCGTGAGCTCGGAACCGTACTGGTCGGCGAGCGGGCGCACGGTGACGAACAGATCCTCGAGCAGCGCCGGAAAGTTCACCGGCTGCAGACGGAGATCGATCTTCCCGGCCTCGATCTTCGAGAGATCGAGCACGTCGTTCACCAGCTCGAGCAGGTGCTTCGCGGCCTTGTGCGTGCGCGTGATCCCCTCGGCCTGCTTCTCGTTGAGTGGCCCGTAGATGTTCTCCAGCAGCAGCGTACTGTAGCCGAGCACCGCATTGATCGGCGTGCGCAGCTCGTGGCTCATCGAGGCATAGAACCGGCTGCGCGCCGCCATCGCCCGCTCGAGCTCCGCCTGCCGGTCCGCCAGCTCGTCGTTGAGCGCGCGCAGATCGATCATCGCCCGTGCGAGCGTCTCCGCCTGTTCCTGAAGTGCTTCCTCGGCGCGCTTTCGCTCGGAGATGTCGCGCACGATCAGCGTGTACGTCCGCTTGCCGCGCACGTCGAGGCAGCTCGCCGTCGCTTCGATCGGGAACTGCTCGCCGCTCGCGCGAGCGCCGGTGAACGACAGGATGTGCTCGGCCGCCGATGGCGTCGAGCCGTCTTCGCTGCCGGCGGAAATGCGGCAGATGCGATCGAGCACGTCTTCCTGCAGTGGCTCGGGAAAGAACCGGCGCACGTTGTACTCGATCGCATCGCCCGCTTCGGTGCCGAACATCCGCTCGGCCGCCGCGTTGAACAGCGACATGCGCCCGTCGGCGTCGAACGCGATGATCGCGTCCATCGCCGACGCGACGATCTCGGAGAAGCGCGCCTCGGATTCCGTCAGCTCGAGCTTGTGCTTCAGCTCCAGCTCGCGCACCTCGCTCGCGCGCAGCAGGTCCTGCTGCATGGAGAGCTGCTTCTGCTTCAGATACAGGTCGATGTAGACGTTGACCTTGGAGCGCAGGATGTCCGGCTGGAGCGGCTTGGCGAGATAGTCCACCGCCCCTACCGAGTAGCCCTCGAAGACGTACTCCTCGTCCTTGCTGATCGCCGTGAGGAAGATGATCGGGATGTACTTGGTCCGCTCGCGCGACTTGATCAGCCGGGCCGTCTCGAAGCCGTTGATCCCCGGCATCTGCACGTCGAGCAGGATGACGGCGAAGTCGTGCAGAAGCAGCTTCCGCAGCGCCTCATCGCCCGAGTGCGCACGGACCAGCGTCTGGTTGAGCGGCTCGAGGATCGCCTCGAGCGCCAGCAGGTTTTCCGCGCGGTCGTCGACAATCAGGATCTCCACCGGCTCGGCGACGAAGTCCGCGTCGTGGACGGGTGCGCTCACCGGATTGGACGACTCTCGGCGCGGCAGCGGCGTCGCTCCGGTGCTCATGCCTTCTCCCGCTCCGGCACGCCCGCCGGCAGAGTGCTCAGGTATTCGACGATCCTTTCCAGCGACATCACGCGCGCCCTGGGCACCGCCCGCCTCGCGGCCTCTGGCATCGGCCGGCTCTCGGCGCCGTCCGGATCCTGCACGAGCGCGAGCCCGCCGCGGTCCGAGATGCGGCGCAGCCCGTCCGCCCCGTCGGCGTTCGCGCCAGTGAGCACGATACCGATCGCCCGATGCGCGTAGCTGTCCGCCGCGGAGCTGAACGTCACGTCGATCGAGGGCCGGCTGAAGCGCACTGGCGCGTCCGTGCTGAGCGAGAAGTGGCCGGGCTCCACGAGCGTGTGGTAATCCGGCGGCGCGACGTAGATGTGCCCGTGCTCGAGCGGCATCTTGTCCTCCACCTCGCACACCTCGAGCGACGAGCGCTCCTGCAGCAACGTGCGAAGCAGGTGATCGGAATCCCTATGCCGGTGCTGGACGAGCGTGACGGCCATCTGAAAGGAATCGGGGAGGCCGCCGACAAGGGTGCGGAGCGCCGCCAGGCCGCCCCACGAGGTGCCCACCACCACCAGATCGTACCCCACGCCTGGCACGGCGGGCATCATTTCACCTTCCGGTAGAGCTTCTCGACCGCGCTGAGCTTCTCGTAGCTCGGCTCGTACTGCGAGAACTTGAGCGACTCCCGGCTGCCGAGCGCAAGGATCCCGAACATGACGAGCGAGCTGTAGAACAGCGAGTGCACCTGATTCTGCAGCGCCTTGTCGAAGTAGATCAGCACGTTGCGACAGAAGATCACGTGAAATTCGCTGAACGATCGGTCGGTGACCAGGTTGTGCTGCGAGAACACGATGTTGCGCGTGAGCGCAGGACTGAAGATGGCGCCGTCGTACTTCGCCGTGTAGTACTCCGAGAACGAGCGCTTCCCGCCGGCTCGCTGGTAGTTCTCCGTGTACTCCTGCATCCGGTCCAGCGGGAAGATGCCCTGCCGTGCCCGCTGGAGCACGACATCGTTGATGTCGGTGGCATACAGCCGCGCGCGGTCGTAGAGCCCCTCCTCCTCGAGCAGGATGGCCATCGAGAAGACCTCCTCGCCCGTCGAGCAGCCCGCGTGCCAGATCCGGATGAAGGGATAGGTACGCAGCAGCGGGACGACCAGATCCCGGAACTCCTTGTAGAACGTCGGGTCACGGAACATCGCCGTGACGTTGACGGAGAGATCGAGCAGCAGGCGCTCCATCGCATCCGGATCGTGGAGGATCTTGGCCTGTAGCTGCGAGATCGTCGAAAGTTCCTCCCCCTCCACCCGCTTCCATAGCCGGCGACGGATGGAGGCGTACGCATACGACCGGAAGTCGAATCCGTAGTGGCGGAACACTCCCTCCAGGAGCAGCTCGATCTCGAGACGCTCCAGGTCGGCGTCGTAGTCGAATGGCGCCTGAGGAAGGGACTGCGACTCCATCACCGGTACAACCATACCCGCATGAGGCTCAGCAGCTGCTCGGTGTCCACGGGCTTGGTGATGTAGTCCGACGCGCCGGCGGCGATGCACTTCTCACGGTCGCCCTTCATCGCCTTCGCCGTCACCGCGATGATCGGGATCGCCTTGAGCGTCGGCATCTCCCGGATCTCCCGCGTCGTCTCGTACCCGTCCATCTCCGGCATCATCACGTCCATCAGGACGAGGTCGAAGTCCTGCCGCGAGCGCAGCAGCGCGACCGCGTCCTTGCCATTCTCGGCGAACGACACGTTCATGCCGTGATCCTCCAGCATGCTCGTGAGCGAGAAGATGTTCCGCACGTCGTCGTCCACCACGAGCACCCGCTTATCGGCAAACACGGCGTCGGTGTTGTGCAGCCGCTCGAGCATCCGGCGCTTCTGCTCCGGCAGCTTCGCCTCCACCCGATGCAGGAAGAGCGCCGTCTCGTCGAGTAGCCGTTCGGGCGACTTCACGTCCTTCACGATGATCGTCTCGGCGAACTTGCGAAGCTTCGTCTCTTCCGCCTGCGACAGATCCTTGCCGGTGTAGATGATGATCGGCAGGTCCCACATCTGCGGGTTCGCCTTCACCGTCTCCAGGAGCTCGAATCCGTCCATCTCCTTCAGGCCGAGATCCAGCACCATGCAGTCGAAGTGGCCGCTGGCCAGTTCGCGAAGCGCGTCCTCACCGTTGGCCACCGCGGTGATGTCGACATCCTCGTGGCTGATCAGCTCGATCATGCTCTGACGCTGCGTCTCGTCGTCCTCGACGACGAGCAGCCGCTTCACCGACGTGTCGATGAACGTCGAGATCTTGGCGAACGATTCGTCGAGCGCTTCCTTCGTGACCGGCTTTTCCAGGTAGGCCAGCGCGCCGGACTTGAGCCCCTGCTGCCGCTCGCGGATCCCCGTGATGATGTGCACCGGGATGTGCCGCGTCTCCGGATGATGCTTGAGTCGGTCGAGCACCGCCCAGCCGTCCATGCCCGGCATGTCGATGTCGAGCGTGATCGCGTCGGGCTCGAACGCGTGCGCGAGCTTGAGCCCAGCCTCGCCGTCGAGCGCGCACAGTCCCTTGAACCCCTTCTCACGGGCCATCTCGAGCAGGATCTTCGAGAAGGTGACGTCGTTCTCGATGATCAGCAGCGCGCGATCGCCCGCTTCGATCGACTCGCGATCGTCGTCGAACCCGTCGGGGCGCGGCAGCTCGTCGCGCGACATCACGACGTCGTGCTCCTCCGTCGGCGTCGTCGCCAGCCCGCCGCCGGACTGCGCCCATCCGCCCGCATCCGCGGTGCTCAGCGGCCTTCCCGTGCTCGCTCCGAGCGCGCGGCGCAGGCTGCTCGTGCCCGTGCGGCCGCTGCCGGCGTCGTTCCACGACTCGCCGCGGTCGCGCCGGCGCGACGAGGAGTCCTCACCGCCACTCCTCGGCATCTCGGGCTCGACGTAGCGGCCGGGCAGGAACAGCGTGAACGTGCTCCCGTGACCCGGCGTGCTCTCCACGCGGATCTCGCCACCGAGCAGTCGCGCGATTTCTCGGCTGATGGAAAGTCCCAGGCCTGTACCCCCGAACTTGCGCGTCGTCGTGCCGTCCGCCTGCTGGAACGCCTCGAAGATGAGCTGCTGCTTGTCCTTCGCGATGCCGATGCCGGTGTCGTTCACGGCGAACGCGATCACCGCCTCGGCCTGATCCAGGATCCGGCTCGCGAACCGCTTTCCCTTCTCGGCCTTGCGAATCGTCAGCGTCACCCCGCCCTGCTCGGTGAACTTGAAGGCGTTCGACAGGAGATTCTTGAGCACCTGCTGCAACCGCTGCCCGTCGGTGTAGATGACGCTCGGGACCTCGGGCTGGATGTCGACCGTGAAGCTGATCCCCTTCTGTTGCGCCACCTGCTCGAACGTGCGCCGGGTGAACGAGTCCACGTCACCCATCGGGACCTCCGACGGGTTCACCTCCATCTTGCCGGCTTCGACCTTGGAGAGATCGAGGATGTCGTTGATGAGGTTGAGCAGATCGGTGCCCGACGAGTGGATCGTCTGCGCGAACTCCACCTGCTTGGGCGTGAGGTTCTTGTCCTTGTTGTCCGACAGGAGCTTCGCCAGGATCAGCAGCGAATTGAGCGGCGTGCGCAGCTCGTGGCTCATGTTCGCCACGAACTCGCTCTTGTACTTCGAGCTCAGCGCCAGCTGCTCCGCCTTCTCCTCGAGCGCCAGCCGCGCGCCCTCGACCTCGCGGTTCTTCTGCTCGACCTTCTGGTTCTGCTCGGCGAGCAGCGAGGCCTTCTCTTCCAGCTCTTCGTTGACCTGTTGCAGCTCTTCCTGCTGCTCCTTGAGCAGCTCCTCGGACTGACGCAGCGTTCTCGCCTGCGCCTCCAGCTCCGTGTTGGAGCGCTTCAGCTCGTTCTGCTGCTGCTGGAGCTCCTGCGACTGGCTCTGCAGCTCCTGCGTCAGCTTCTGCGACTGCTCCAGCAGCTCCTCCGTCCGCATGCTCGCGCCGATCATGTTCAGCACGACGCCGATCGATTCGGCGAGCTGGTCGAGGAAGGTCTGGTGGATCTGGCTGAACGGCAGGAAGCTCGCGAGCTCGATCACCGCTTTCACGTCACCCTCGAACAGCACGGGAAGGACGATGATGTTGCGCGGTGGTGCTTCACCGAGACCCGACGTGATCTGGATGTAGTCGTCCGGCACGTTCTGCAGCAGGATCGGCTGCTTCTCGAGCGCGGCCTGACCGACGAGTCCCTCCCCGATGGCGAAGCGATTGCCCACGTGCTTGCGCGCGCGGTACGCGTACGACGCGATGAGCCGCAGCATCGGCGCGCCCGCATCGTTGTCCATGATGAAGAAGGCGCCATGGTGCGCCGACACCAGCGGCGTCAGCTCCGACATGATGAGGCGGGAGACGGACTCGAGGTCCTTCTGCCCCTGCATCATCCGGCTGAACTTCGCCAGGTTGGTCTTGAGCCAGTCCTGCTCCTGGTTGCGCTCCGTCGTCTCTTTCAGATTCGCGATCATCTGATTGATGTTCGATTTGAGCTCGTCCAGCTCGCCCTGCGCCTCGACGGTGATCTGTCGCGTCAGGTCGCCCTTCGTCACGGCGGTGGCGACGTCGGCGATGTTGCGCACCTGCGCGGTGAGTGAGTTCGCCATCGCGTTCACCGAGTCCGTGAGTCCCTTCCACGTCCCCGCGACGCCCGGCACCTCGGCCTGGCCGCCCAGCTTGCCCTCGGTCCCCACTTCCTTCGCGACGCGCGTCACCTCGTCGGCGAAGACGCGAAGCTTCTCCACCATCGTGTTGACCGTGTTCTTCAGCTCGAGGATCTCCCCGCGTGCCTCGACCGTGATCTTCTGCGACAGATCGCCATTGGCCACCGCCGTCGTGACGAGGGCGATGTTGCGCACCTGACTCGTCAGGTTCGACGCCATGAAGTTCACGTTGTCCGTCAGATCTCTCCACACACCGCCGGCGCCCGGCACGCGAGCCTGCCCGCCCAGGATGCCTTCCGATCCCACTTCGCGCGCCACGCGAGTCACCTCGCTCGCGAACGCGTTGAGCTGCTCCACCATGGTGTTCACGGTGTTCTTCAGCTCGAGGATCTCGCCGCGCGCGTCGACCGTGATCTTGCGAGACAGGTCGCCCAGCGCAACGGCCGTCGTCACGTCGGCGATGTTGCGCACCTGGTTGGTCAGGTTGCTCGCCATGTAGTTCACGCTGTCGGTCAGATCCTTCCACGTGCCGGCGACGCCCGGCACGTTCGCCTGACCGCCCAGTCGCCCTTCCGTGCCTACCTCTCGCGCCACGCGCGTCACTTCCGCCGCGAAGCTCGAGAGCTGATCGACCATCGTATTGACCGTGTTCTTCAGCTCGAGGATCTCGCCCTTCGCCTCCGCGGTGATCTTTCGCGACAGGTCGCCCTTCGCGACCGCCGTCGTGACATCGGCGATGTTGCGCACCTGACTCGTCAGGTTCGACGCCATCGAGTTCACGGAGTCGGTCAGATCCTTCCACGTACCGGCCACACCCGGCACGTTGGCCTGGCCGCCCAGCACGCCTTCGGTACCGACCTCGCGCGCCACGCGCGTCACTTCCGCGGCGAAGGCGTTGAGCTGGTCCACCATGGTGTTCACGGTGTTCTTCAGCTCGAGAATCTCGCCCTTCGCTTCGGCGGTGATCTTTCGCGACAGGTCGCCCTTGGCGACCGCCGTGGTGACGTCGGCGATGTTGCGCACCTGACTCGTCAGGTTCGACGCCATCGAGTTCACCGAGTCGGTGAGATCTCGCCACGTCCCGCTCACCCCTTCGACGTTCGCCTGGCCGCCCAGCCGTCCTTCCGTTCCCACCTCTCTCGCGACGCGAGTCACCTCGGCGGCGAACGCATTGAGCTGGTCCACCATCGTGTTCACGGTGTTCTTCAGCTCGAGAATCTCACCCTTCGCTTCGGCGGTGATCTTCTTGGAGAGATCTCCTCGCGCCACGGCGGTCGTCACGTCGGCGATGTTGCGCACCTGACTCGTCAGGTTGCCGGCCATGAAGTTCACCGAATCGGTGAGATCCTTCCACGTACCGGCGACGCCGGGCACGTTCGCTTGACCCCCCAGCCGTCCTTCCGAGCCTACTTCGCGCGCCACTCGGGTCACCTCGGCGGCGAAGGCGTTCAGCTGGTCCACCATGGTGTTCACGGTGTCCTTCAGCTCGAGCACCTCGCCGCGCGCTTCGACCGTGATCTTCTGTGAAAGGTCTCCGTTGGCCACCGCCGTCGTGACGAGCGCGATGTTTCGCACCTGACTCGTCAGGTTGCCGGCCATGAAGTTCACCGAGTCCGTCAGGTCCTTCCACGTGCCGGCGACGCCGGGAACGTTGGCCTGGCCGCCGAGGATGCCTTCCGTGCCCACCTCTCGAGCGACGCGGGTCACCTCCGCCGCGAATCCCGAGAGCTGGTCCACCATGATGTTGATCGTGTTCTTGAGCTCGAGGATCTCGCCTCGCGCGTCGACGGTGATCTTCTGCGAGAGATCGCCATTCGCCACCGCCGTCGTCACGAGGGCGATGTTACGCACCTGGCTCGTGAGGTTGCCGGCCATCGAGTTCACGGAGTCCGTCAGGTCCTTCCACGTGCCGGCCACGCCGCGCACCTCGGCCTGGCCGCCCAGCTTACCGTCGGTGCCCACCTCTCGCGCCACGCGCGTCACCTCCGACGCGAAGCTCGACAGCTGATCGACCATCGTGTTGATGACGTCCTTGATCTGCAGGATCTCGCCGCGCACGTCCACCGTGATCTTGCGCGTCAGGTCGCCCTTCGCGATCGCGGTCGCCACCGCCGACATGTCGCGCAGCTGCACGGTCAGGTTGCCAGCGAGCTGGTTCACGTTGTCGGTGAGGTCCTTCCACGTGCCCGCGACCCCCGGCACGGCCGCCTGGCCGCCGAGCTTTCCTTCCGTTCCCACTTCGCGCGCCACGCGTGTGACTTCGGACGCGAACGACGAGAGCTGGTCCACCATGGTGTTCACGGTGTTCTTCAGCTCGAGGATCTCCCCCTTGGCTTCGGCGGTGATCTTTCGCGACAGGTCGCCTCGCGCCACCGCCGTGGTGACGTCGGCGATGTTTCGCACCTGCGACGTCAGGTTCGACGCCATCGAGTTCACCGAGTCGGTGAGATCCTTCCACGTGCCGGCGACGCCGGGCACGTTGGCCTGGCCGCCCAGCACGCCCTCCGTTCCCACTTCGCGCGCAACGCGCGTGACCTCGTCGGCGAACGACGAGAGCTGGTCCACCATCGTGTTGATCGTGTTCTTGAGCTCGAGGATCTCGCCCTTGGCTTCGGCGGTGATCTTCCTCGAGAGGTCGCCCTTCGCCACGGCCGTCGTCACGTCGGCGATATTGCGGACCTGATTGGTCAGGTTGGTCGCCATGCCGTTCACGCTGTCCGTCAGGTCGCGCCAGGTGCCGCTCACTCCCT
>JBDTOD010000066.1:0-22041 GCA_039933415.1 bacterium | reverse complement strand
GCTATCTACCCCGAAGCGGTCCGGGGCTTCCCTCCTCGCTCGATGCGCTGTTCGGCGGCGGCCCTCCGCCAGCACGCGCCTCCCAGTCGTCGCTCGACGAGGTGAGCCTCGCGCTCACTGTCGGCGTCGCCATGCTCGCCGCGGTGCTGCTCGCGCTTCCGGTGGCGTGGGTCTACCTGCTCACCCGCGCCAAGCGCGGCTACCAGCAGTCGGTCGTCCAGCTGCTGATCATCCTGCCTACCGTCGTCGCCGGCATCGTGCTGCTCGTGAAGTACAGCCTCGCGCTCGCGTTCAGCCTGGCCGGCATCGTGGCCGCGGTTCGCTTTCGCAACACGCTCGACGACAGCAAGGATGCGGTCTACGTCTTCCTCGCCACCGCGGTGGGTCTCGCCGCGGCGGTCAATCTCCCGGTCGCCGCCGTGATCTCGATCGGCTTCAACGCCGTCGTCGTCATTCTCTGGTACACCGACTTCGGCAACGCGCCGGTCGAGCTGGACGGACGCATCGCCGACCGGCGCCTCAAGCGCGCGCGCCAGCTCGCCCGCACGGGAACTTTCGTTGCCCGGATGGACGAGGAAGTGTTTCAGAACATGACGCGCGAGCAGCTCGAGGGAGTCGCGCAGCGCGCGTGGAAGCGCGCGCAGGCGGGACAGGATGAAGCCAGCGGCGAGGAGATCCGAGTGCGCGTCCACACGCGCGACGTCGACGCGCTGCGCCGTGCGGTCGAGCCTCGGCTGGCCGAGCACGTGAAGGCGTGGCGCATCGGCGCGATCGTTGCCAGCGGCGAGGTGAAGTCGGCGGACTACCACGTCCAGCTCAAGAAGAAGGGCGCGCCAGACGATCTGCTGGCACTGTTCCGCGCCTCCGGATCGGATCAGATCATCGACGTCGAGATCCTCCTATGAATAGCTCACGCTCGACACGTGGTGGCTTCCGTGCACTCCGCGCCGCACGTCGCGCCGCGCGCATTCTGCTGGTCGGCTCGGTGCCGTGCCTTGCGCCGCTCGTCGCGCGCGCGCAGGCACCCGCCGCCCAAGCGCCGGCGGGAAAAAAGGAAAAGCCGCCGAAGCCGCTCGGCGAGACGAAGGTGCCGCGCCTCTTCCAGTCCGACACCGCGCTCGTCATGACCTTCACGACGAACCTGCGCCAGCTTCGCCGCGACAAGGGCCAGACGCCGCCATGGCGGTGGGCATCGCTGACATACACGGACAGCGCGAACAAGCCGGCCGTCGTGCCGCTTCGCGTGCGCACCCGTGGGATCTGGCGACTGCGCGAATGCTCCTTCCCGCCGGTCCGGCTCAACTTCAGCGACAAGGAGACGAAGCACACGCTGCTCCACGACCTCGAGAAGCCGAAGCTCGTCAACTACTGCAAGGACACGGAGCAGTACGAGCAGTACATCCTCCAGGAGCTCCAGCTCTACCGCGTCTATCAACTCCTCACGCCGGTGAGTCATCGCGTGCGGTTGATCAAGCTGTCCTATGTCGACAGCGCCAGCGGCAAGCGCGACGCCGAGCGCTACGCGATCATCGTCGAAGATCCCGGTCAGCTGGCCAACCGCCTGTCCGCCAAGCTCGAGAAGACGAAAGGCGCCTCGCCCTCGGACTTCGAGGCGCCCCAGCTCGCCCTCGCCTACCTGTTCCAGTACTTCATCGGCAATCTCGACTTCTCGTTCAATGGTCTTCACAACACCGAGCTACTGATGACCACCGACGGCCGGCTGCTCCCCGTGGCGTACGACTTCGACTTCGCTGGCGCCGTGAACACCTCGTATGCGACACCCCCGCAGAACTTCGGTATGCGCAGCGTGCGCATGAGGAAGTTCCTCGGACCGTGCGAAGTGGCCGCCGAGTATCCGAAGGCGCTCGCTCGCTTTGTGGAGAAGAAGGACGCCATCTATGCCCTCTATCACGATGAAGTCGGGAAGCGCATGAACGACCGCGTGGTGAAGGAGACGCTGTCGTACTTCGACGAGTTCTACGACGCGCTCCGCACGCCGCAGCAGGCGGAGCGGAACGTGTTCGGCCGCTGCATCGGTCCGCGCTGAGCTCCGACATCGCTGGAGCGGTCGTGACGCTCGCGCGCTATGAGCTTCGATCCGCCGCGGAGCTGGAGACGCTCGCGCGGGCTCCGTTGCCCCTGGGCATTCGGTGCGCCGACGCTCGGCGCTCCACCCATCGCGACGTCTACCTCGACACGCCGGACGACGTGCTTCGCGCACGCGGTGTCCTCTGCCGCCTGCGCATCGGGACGACCGCGCCGCATCGTCTTTCGCTCCGTTCGGCGGATCAGTCGGCGCCGCAGCACGTCGACGTCACCGTTCGTTCGGCCGATCCCTCCGGTGCGCTCGCGCAGGATTCAGCCGTGCGCCGGCAGCTGCTCGCCATCGTGGATCCCAGGTCGCTCGTCGCGCGGCTCGAGCTCGAGGTGGAGCGTCTGACGCGCGACGCGCATCCCGATCTCCTGCGCCGCCATCGCGTGGCGGTTCACTACGATCGCATCGTCGCCAGACGCGACGACGATACGCGTACACTGTTCCAGCTCTGCATGCACCATCGCCGAGGCTCGGTTGGCGACTTCACGCGACTCGTTGCGGCGATGGAGGGCGCGTACGGGCTCGCCGGCAAGGGCAGCGATCCACGCGAGCGCGCGCAGCTCCTGCTCCGTTGGATCCGCCCGCTCGGATCGGGCAGCGCGGCCGCGAGCTCGGACTTCCAGTCTCCCTCGCCAGGCGAAGGCTCGGAACCGCCGGAGATGCTCAGCCCCGAGTTGAGTCTCCTCGCGTTCCAGCGGCGCGTGTTGGCGCTCGCCGAGGACGCCACCACGCCCCTGCGCGAACGGCTGAGGTTCCTCGGCATCGTCACGAGCAATCTCGATGAGATCTACATGGTGCGCATGCCGGAGCTGAGGCAGGCCGCCGCGTCCAGGCACAACTCGGCACACGCGCGAGCGGCCGACGGGCTCACACCGGGCGATCGGCTCGAGCGTGTCGAGCGCGAGCTGGCGGCGATCATCGACGCGCAGGCACGTTGCGCGGCGGAATGTCTGCGCGCCGCCGAGACGTTGGGCACGCGGGTGCTGCGCTGGTCCGAGCTGTCCGCCGGCGAGCAGGAGTCGCTCCGCGCTCGCTGTCGTGACGAGATCTACCCCGCGCTGTCGCCGCTCGCGATGACGCTGAGCCCGGGGCATCCCCTGCCGCATCTGCCACACCTGGGGCTCTCCCTCGCCGTCGTCTTCCGCCGGTCGACCGGCGGAGAGGCGCACCTCGCCGAGCTCGAGCTGCCGCGCGACAGCGAGCGGCTCGTCGCCGTTCCCGAACGGACCAACGCGGTGATTCCCGTCGAGGATGTGCTCCGCGCGAATCTCGATCTCCTCTATCCGAACGCTCGCGTCGACGGTGCGTATCTGTTCCGCGTCACGCGCGGAGGCGATCTCGAGCTCGACGAGCGCAGCGCGGACGACCTGCTGAGCGCCGTCTCCGATGCCACCGATCGTCGGGCGTACAACCCCGCCGTGCGCGTCGAGGTCGAGCGCGCGATGCCGCCGTCGGTGTGCGAGCTCGTGCTCGAGAACCTGCGACGAGAGGCACTCGGCCGTTCGCCCGACGCGGCCGCCGTGGGCGAGGTGCAGGTCGTCAACGGGCTGCTCGACCTGCGATGCATCGGCGAGCTTCCACTTCCATCCGATCCGTCGCTCTGCTACCCGGAGCTCGCCGTGCGGTCGCCCGTCGTCGCCCAGACGATGCTCGACGCGGTGTGCGATGGCGATCTGCTCGTGCATCATCCGTTCGACGACTTCGAAGCGACGGTCGTGCGCTTTCTTCGCGAGGCCGCATCCGATCCGCAGGTCACGACGATCAAGATCACGCTCTATCGCGCGGGCGATCCGTCGGCGGTCGTCGACGCGCTGCTCGCCGCCGCGCGCGCCGGCAAGAAGGTCGTCGCCCTGGTGGAGCTGAAGGCGCGTTTCGACGAGGAGCACAACGTGACGTGGGCGAGGGCGCTCGAGGCGGCGGGGGCGCACGTGGTGTACGGGTTCGTCGCGCTCAAGGTCCACGCGAAGGTCGCGCTCGTCGTCCGGCGCGAAGGGTCGACGCTCCAGCGCTATGCACACGTCGGTACCGGGAACTACAACACGCGCTCGGGACGCCAATACACGGACCTCAGCCTCTTCTCGCGTTCGGAGACAATGACGTCCGACGTCGCGGATCTCTTCAATGCGCTCACGGGATCGTCGAAAGCGCCGGATGGACTGGCGCACGGTGCGCTTGTCGCGCCCGAGCAATTACTCCCCGCGGTGCTGGCTCTGATCGATCGCGAAGTGCAGCACGCGCAGGCCGGCCGGCCCGCGGGGATCTCGATCAAGGTGAACGGACTCTCCGACGAAGAAGTCGTTCGCGCGCTGTACCGCGCGTCGGAGGCGGGCGTCCCGATCGAGCTCGTCGTGCGCGGCATCTGCACGCTGCGCCCTGGTGTGGGTGGACGCTCGTCGCGTATTCGCGTCGTCTCGGTGGTCGGTCGCTTTCTCGAGCACTCGCGCATCTATCGCTTCGAGAACGGCGGCCAGCCGGAACACTTCATCGGCTCCTCCGATCTCCGCCCGCGCAATCTTCGTCGTCGCGTCGAGCTGCTCGTGCCCGTGCGCGGCGCGGGGCGTCAAGGACAGCTCGACGACGTGCTTCGGCTGTATCTCGCCGATCGTTCGGCGTGGACGCTGTGTGCCGACGGACGCTACGAGCGCTCACAGACCGAAGGACCGCCCGCACAGGCGACGCTGGCGTCGGCGCTGCCCACGTAGCGCTAGACGATCTCGACGAGTCGAAGGTCGAACGTCAACGCCTTGCCGGCCAGCTCGTGGTTCGCGTCGAGCGTGACGCCCTCGTCGTCCAACGCGCGCACGGTCACGACGATCACCTGCTCGCCCTGCTCCATGCGGAGCTGCGCGCCCACGTACAGGTTGAGATCACTCGGCAGCTCCTCGCGCGGCAGTTGCATCGTCAGCTCTTCTCGACGCGGACCGTAGGCCTCCTCGGCGGGAATCGTGACTCGCTTCTCGTCGCCCACCGCCATTCCCGACACGGCGCTGTCGAAGCCCGCGATGACGTTGCCCTCACCGAGCGCGAAGGTCAGCGGCTCGCCTCCGCGCGAGCTGTCGAACTCCTCGCCGTTGTCCAGCGTGCCGGTGTAGTGCACGCGGACGGTGTCTCCCGACTTTGCCTGCGTCATCCGTGTCTCCCCGTGGTGTCTGGTCCCCGTTCTCGCCGTCGCGTTGCGCCGTTCAAGCGCATGCTGCGTGCGCGCGCTGGCTTGATGCGTGAAGCGAGCGATGCACGTCGTTCTCCATAGGCGACAGACTGAGGTGTTACGACCGTGGTGCCGCACCACCAATCTATGAGGCTCTATCAGAACGCCGCGCGAGTGACCACCGAGGCGACTTGCATGCCGCCACTGCGGCAACGTCGCGCACCGGCAGGCGAAGGCGATTTCCCCCGCATCCCACCGGCGTCGCGCCAAAGCACTATTCCCTCATCCCTTGATGTAATCAACGGTTGAGGCTATACTCGCGCCATGACCGACGGCGAACACGACCTCGACATCATGCTCGGCACGCTCGACGTGTTGGTACTCAAGACGCTGTCCTGGGGGCCGGCCCACGGCTACGGCATCGCGCGCTGGATTCGCGAGTCCTCGGCGCAGACCTTCCGCATCCTCGACGGCGCGCTCTACACGTCGCTTCACCGCATCGAGGAGCGCGGCTGGATCACTGCCGAGTGGGGGCATACCGAGCAGGGCAAGCGTGCCAAGTTCTACCGACTGACGACCGCCGGCCGCCGCGCGTTGCGCGAGCAGATGACGCACTGGGAGCGCTACGCGGCGGGGATGGCCGGCGTGCTCACCAGCGCACCACGACCCACCTGACGCGCGAATCGGCCCGGGTGCCGCCGGGCGCCGTGGCCGCGCGAGTCCCACTGCCAGGAGCACCGCATGCCGCACGAGTCGCAGGCGCCCGCGTGGCGCCGCTATCTCCGCTTCTGGCGCGCTGACGTCGCCGCCGACATCGACGACGAGCTACGCTTCCATTTCGAGTCGCGCGCCGAGGAATTGCGCGCGCGTGGGTGCGCGCCCGAGGAGATCGAGCGCATGATCGCCGAGGAGTTCGGCGACGTCGACGCCACCCGGCGACGGCTGCGCGAGATCGGCGAGCGCGTGGAGCAACGACGCGAGCGCCTGCACTGGTGGCGCCAGGTGGGTGCCGACATGCGCTACGCCGCACGTGGGCTGCGCGCGACGCCAGTGTTCACCGTCGGGGTGGTGCTCACCCTCGCCATGGGCATCGGCGCGGCGGCGCTCATGTATGGGACAATGCGACGGCTCCTGATACAGCCCCCGCCGCATGTCGCGGCGCCGGAGCAGCTGGCGAAGCTGTACGTGAACTACCAACAGGGCGACGACTCGACGCGCACCTTCGATCGCTTCTCCTATCCGTTCTACGAGCGGCTGCGCGACGGTGCCCGCACGCTCGCGTCGGTCGCGACGTACCAGGACGGCGTCGAGCTTGCGGTCGGCACCGGACCCGACGCGCGGATGGTGCGCGCAACGCTCGTGTCGGGTGGGTTCTGGCGCACGCTCGGCACGCGGGCCGCGCTCGGCCGCGTCATCGCCGACGAGGAGGCGCACCCCGCCACGGGCGCCCGGGTGCTCGTACTCGGCCACGCGTTCTGGCAGCGCCGCTTCGGCGGCGACTCGGCTGTCGTCGGCACGACGCTTCGCCTGAAGGGACAGCCGTACGAGATAATAGGCGTCGCGCCGCGCGGCTTTCGTGGCGTCGAGCTCACCGACACCGACGTGTGGCTGCCGCTCTTCGCCTCCGCGGACGGGGAACCCCGTCCGGCCTCCTGGCACACGTTCGCCAGCTCGTCCAACGTCAAGCTCGTCGTTCGGCCAGTGTCGTCCGTGCCGCCGAGGCATGTGGCTGAGGAGCTGTACCACCTGTTCGCGTCACTCCATGCGGAGGACGAGGCGTCGCGGCCGGCCGGCGCGCGCCCACGCCTCCGTTCCAGCGTCACGCTGGAGCGCTTCAGCGGCGCTCTCGCAAGCAACGGGCGCCGCCTCCCCGAGGCAACGGTGGTAGTGTGGCTCGTGGGCGTCGCCTTCGTGCTGCTCGCCATCGCATGCGCGAATGTCGCCAGCCTGCTCCTGCTCCGCGCGTTGCGTCGACGCCGTGAGATCGCCGTCCGCCTCGCGCTCGGCATGAGCCGGCGTCGGCTCGCGGCAATGCTGTTCATCGAGAGCGCGCTCGTGGCCGCGCTCGGCGGGGCCGCGTCGGCTGCCGTGATCGTGTGGGGCGGCGCCTGGGTGCGGCGCGTGCTCCTCACCGACATGGTAGGCGAGAGCGCGGGCTTCGACTGGCCAGTGCTTGCCGTCGCGGCGGGATCCGTCGTAGTGGTAGCGCTCCTCACCGGACTCGTGCCGGTGCTGCAGACGCGCGGCGACGTATCGGCTTGGCTGCAGGAGGGCTCGCAGCACGGGGCCACGCGCCGGTCCCGTCTCTACTGGGGGCTGCTCGTCGCGCAGACCGCGCTGTCGGCGGTGCTCCTCGTGGGCGCTGGCCTCTTCGTGCGCAGCCTGCACAGCGTGACCACCGCGGATATCGGACTCGATACCGAACGCGCGCTCATGCTCCGCATCGACTTCCAGGGGACGGGCCGGTCGGGGCACGACGTGATCGCGTTCTTCGAGCGCGCGCTCGAGCGCGTGCGCACCGTGCCAGGGGTCGAGAGCGCGAGCCTCGCGCAGCAGGCACCGCTTCGCGGTGCGCGTGGCATGGGTCTCCGGTTGCAGCCCGGCGGCGAGCCATTCAATACCGCGCGGGGCTCGCCGCTCGGCAACTACGTGGCGGACGGGTTCTTTGATGCCACGGGAATGCGTATCGTGAGTGGACGCGGCCTCACCGCCGCCGACCGGGGCGGGGCGCCGGTCGTGGTGGTGAACCAGGCAATGGCCGCCGCCGCGTGGCCTGGCCGCACGCCGCTCGGCGAGTGTCTGTTTCGTTCGGCGGCGCGGAATACGTGCGTACGGGTGGTCGGCGTCGTGCGCAACGCGCACACGTTCCGGGTGCGCGAGGAGCAGCGGCCATTCCTGTACGTCCCACTCGACTCCACCGTGGACGACCGCGTGCTCCTGGTGCGCGTGGCGATAGGCGTGCGCGGCATGAAAGGCACGCTCGGCCGTGTGCTGCGCGAGCTCGACCCCGGGCTCCCGTACGTGGACGTGCAGACGCTCGGTGAGGCGCTCGACCCCGAGATCCGGCCGTGGCGGTTGGGCGCGACGGTGTTCACCGCCGTCGGCGTGATTGCCGCGCTGCTTGCGGCGCTTGGCCTGTACACCGCAGTGGCCTACTCGGTCACGCAGCGCACACGTGAGATCGGGGTGCGCGTGGCACTCGGGGCGGCGGCGCCGGCAGTCGTCCGTCTCGTGCTCGGCGACGGAATGCGCATTGCGGCCGTCGGTGTGACGGTGGGACTGCTGCTGGCAGCGCTCGGCAGCCGCTGGATCGCGGCCCTCCTCTTTGAGACATCGCCGCGCGATCCGGCCGTGCTCGCGGGTGTCGGCATCGCGCTGCTCCTTGTCGCGTTCCTGGCGAGCCTCCTGCCTGCTTGGCGCGCGGTGCGCGTGAATCCGGCGGAGGCGCTCCGGGCGGACTGACGCTATGGCTTCGATCCGAGGGCGTCATAAACCCGTTCAGAGAGCCGCGACGGTCCGGCGGAGAGGGGCGCCCATCGGCACGGTCCTGCCTCGTTCTGGGTTTGTCAATGTGCCTTGCTGGGCATTCCACATCACGGCAGCGGCGAAGATCCGAAGGACTTGACAGCGGCGTCCCGCACCTATTAACTATTACAAAGTTAATAGGAGACTCGATATGGCCGTGCATCTAACTCGACGCGACCTCGACGTGATGGCGGTGCTCTGGGAACTCGGCTCGGGCACGGTCGCTGAGGTGAAGGCCGGGATCAAGGACGATCTCGCGTACGTCACCGTGCTCACGATGCTCCGCACCCTCGAAGGGAAGGGCCATGTCCGACACGTGCAGGAAGGGAAGGCATTCCGCTACTTCCCGCGGCTGAAGAGCGAGCGTGCCGGCACGGGCGCGCTCGCCCGGGTGCTCGACAAGATGTACCAGGGCTCGCGCGAGATGCTCGTCGCCGGCCTGCTGGACGATGAGGATGTCACCGAGGACGAACTGCGGCGCCTCCAGAAGCTCATCGCCGCTCGCCTCAAGGAGAAGCGGTCATGAGCGCGGGGTGGATGCTCGGCTCCGCTCTGGTTTCTCTCCTCTGCTGGCTGGCGGCCATGGCACTCGTGCGCGTGGCGTCGCTTTATCGCGGAGTCGCGATCCGGTGGGTCTGGATCGGAGGGGCTGCACTCTCGATCGGCATTGCCGGACGATGGCTCGATGCGGGCTCGGCGTCTCGTGTCGTGACACCCGCGCCGCGGATGCAATCGCCGATCGTCGGGTCATCCCGCGCGGCGGTCCCGGACCGAGTGAAGCCCCATTCGGGCAGATTCGTATCGGATGCGTCCTCATGGGAGTGGAGCCTCGCGCTGCCGGCCGCACCTCTTCGCGTCGATCGCGCTGCATTCGCCCTCTGGCTCACCGCCTCCGTCACGATGCTCGGCTTTCTTCTCGTTGCGGCGCGGCGACTGCGTCGCGATCGGAGCACGTGGAGGCCGGCAACCATCGCTGGCACCAGCGTGCTCGTTTCGGAGAGGTTCGGCCCCGCGCTCGTGGGCTTGACGCGTCCGTCGATCGTTCTGCCGTCCTGGGTGCTGTCGCTCGACGAGCACGCACAACGGATGATCGTGCGGCACGAGGATGAGCATCGCGCCGCCCGCGACCCTGCTCTGCTCGTCGCCGCTGGTGTGGTCCTGACCCTAATGCCATGGAACGTAGGACTCTGGATGCACTGGCGCGGACTCCGGCGCGCCGTCGAGATCGACTGTGACGCACGCGTGGTGCGCGGTGGAGTCGAGAGCACCGAGTACGCATCGGTGCTCCTAGGCGCGTGGCGGCGATCGCGCGGAGAATGGCTCCCCTCGATGGCATTCGCCGAGCGCGCATCGGGGCTCGGTGCGCGTGTCGAACACCTAATGCGGCCCGAGCCGCGCGAGCGAGCAGTGAAGTCGACTGCGGGCGCGATGCTGGCCGTCATCCTGGTCCTCGTCGCCTGTACGACTCCGGCACCGCGATCGGCGTCGAGCGGGCTGCGTGACGCGTATCCGCTCGTCGTCGTGGATGGCATCCCGCGACCGGAGCTTCCGCCGATGTTTCGCTTCGTCGGTGCCGTGGTGGCGGAGACGGTGACCGCTCCACGATTCGAGATTCATTACACGGGTGAGATGGCGGCGAATCCCGAGGCGACATCGCTCTATCCGGCGCCCGACGAGATCTCCGAGATGCAGGAGATCCCGGCACCCACGGCTGAAGCACGGTTCGGCCCCACAGCGAAGTATGGAGTGCACCTGATCTACACGCGGCGATTTCTCGAAGGAGGTGGACGGTTGCTACGGCCGGAGCTAGGAGCCAGGTTTGTGAGGAAGGCGGAGCCAGGGTCATCGCCCGAACGGATGGCGGGCGTGGTCTACTCGCGAATGTTCCGCGGGATTCAACTCGATTCGGCGCACGAGGAGCGAGCGGTCGAGGCAATTCGCAACGAGATGAAAGGTCAGAGCGCGCTCAAGGGACCCGTCCTGGCCATCTGGCCGAAGCGCATCGGCCTGGCCAACGAGCGGAGCGCCAAGCTGCGTGCGCTGGTCTCGGGCGCGGATCTCGTGACGCTCGACGCGAACGCCGAGGAGTACACTTACCACGAGATCACGCGCCAGGAGGTGGAGCGCGCCGTGTACGCGAGCCTGCTCGAGCGCATGACGCTGGGCGAAGAGGATCAGACGCGCGCCCGGGAACGAATCCGAACGTTTGTGCGTGACGAGCTCGCCGCGTACGAGCGCTCTCCGGATTCGAGCCAGGAGCGCCTCGCGCTACGCATGGCGCTCGAGGACGAGCTTCGCACGCTCGTTCAGTCCGAAGCGGACCGTACCCAGTACGACACTCGTGTCGCGGCGATGCGGGCGCACCGGTAGGCCCACGGGCGCGGTAACCGGCGCGCCACGCCCTCGGGGTGGTCCCGCCATGCATCTCCTGGTGTGATACTTCAGGCAGCTGCTCTGCCATTCACGCCGATCATTCTCATGCGCACACTCCGCTTTCTCGCGTTGGCCTCCCTCGCCGGCTGCGCCACCGTCGCGCCGATCGCCTCGAGCCTCACGGGCGAGCTCCCGCTGAAGCATGCCGCCCGCCCGACCAGCGGATCGATCAGCGCGGCCGATCTCATGTCACGCCTGTACGTCTTCGCTGACGACTCCATGCTCGGTCGCGAGTCTGGCACGCGTGGCAACGTGAAAGCCACCGACTACGTCGCGCGCGAGATGCAGCGCATTGGGCTCCGCCCCGCGGGCGAGAACGGCACCTGGTTCCAGACGGTGCCGATCCTCATCGCGACGATGGACACGATGCGAACCCTCACAGTGGACGGAGCCACGCTCGCGTACGGCAAAGACTTCCTTCCCTTTCACTCGGCGAACGGCGGACGGAACCTTCCGGTCGGCACCTCGACCCGTTCGTTCGACGGCGCGCGCGTGATCTACGGTGGACTCGTCGGGTCCGGAAATCTCGTCTCGCCAGAGCAGGCAGCGGGCAAGATCGTCGTGTTCACCGTGCCGGTAAACGCGACGACCGGTCGGCGCGATTGGCGCTTCTCGACCTTCGGCCCGCTGACGCAGTACGCGGGCGCCGCGGGTTTCGCCGTCGCCGCGCTCGACGTCGTGTCCCGAGCATTCCAGCAGCGCCTGCGCGGTCAGCAGGTGCACGTGCGCCCCGAGAATCCAATCGACGGGCCGACTCCGCTGTCGCTGCTCATGACGCCCGACGCCGCGCAGAAGCTGCTCGGCGTGACCTCGCTCGAAGGGCTCAGGGTCGGCCAGGAGGGCAAGACGGTGACTGGCTCGGTCAACTTCGTCGATGCCGACGCCGCGTATCCGTCGCGCAACGTGATCGGCGTTCTTCCCGGGAGCGATCCCGCGCTCCGCGGACAGTACGTCGCCGTCGGCGCGCACAATGACCACATCGGTATCACGCCTCACCCGCTGGAGCACGACTCCGTGCTGGCGTTCAACATGGTCATCCGCCGGCAGGGTGCGCAGGACACCGTGCGCGTGCCGACCGCTGAGGAGGCGGCGCGCATTGCACGGGTTCGAGACAGCCTGCACCTGGCGCAGGGTGGCGCACGTCCGGACTCGATCAACAACGGCGCCGACGACGACGGATCCGGAACGGTCTCGATGCTCGAGATCGCCGAGGCGTTCGCGCGCGCGCCGCAGGCGCCGCGGCGCTCGCTGCTCTTCGTCTCGCACACGGGCGAGGAGAAAGGGCTCTGGGGATCGCAGTGGTTCACCGACCACCCCACCGTTCCGCGTGACTCGATCGTTGCGCAGCTGAACATGGACATGGTCGGCCGTGGCAAGGCCACCGATGCGATGGGACGCGGCCCCAACAACATCCAGCTCATCGGCGTTCGACGGCTCTCGACGCAGCTTGGAGATCTCATCGATTCCGTGAACGCGGGTCGCACCCCGCACATGGAGGTCGATACGACATTCGACGCCAACGGGCATCCGCTCAACCGCTACTGCCGCAGCGATCACTATATGTACGCCCGCTATGGCATCCCGATCACGTACTTCTCGCTCGGCTACCACACGGACTATCACCAGGTGACCGACGAGCCGCAATACATCGATTACGATCACATGGCGCGCGTGGCCCAGTTCGTTCACGACATCGCCGGTGCGATCGCCGATCGCGCGCAGCGTCTCGTCGTCGACAAGCCGAAGCCGGATCCACGCGGGGCCTGTCGACAGTAGAGCGCCCGCGACGGTCGTTGGAACGAGTCCTGCACCGCGACCCTGGGACGACTCGAGGTGGAGAGCTCATGGAATCGGAAGCACGGTCGTACGACCAGCCCGCCAATCCCGATGCGGACATGGCGGAGGCAGAGTTTCGGCAGGCGCTGCTGCGCTCGCACCGCTCCCGGGAATTTCTCGGTGAGGTCGAGGCGGCGGCGGCACACTTCTGCCGTGCACTGCGCGAGCGCGGCGTCACGCCGGAGCGCATGCTGATCCACGCCAAGCGCATCATCGAGGAAACCATCGACGGCGACGACGCGCCGGTCGCCGAGCATGCCGTCCAGAGCTGCATCCGACATTACTATCGAGCGGGCTGACGCTCCTCTCGTCGGATGACGAGCCCGTCCGTGCTCCGTTCATCGGCTGGCAGCACCGGGTTGCGCGCTCGAAGCACGGCGTCAACTCTTGTTCGATGATTCGCGAACGTTCATTCGAGCCCCGATCCCGCCGCGCCGCGCGCGTCCGGAATTGTCGTGTACGCATCGTCATGCTGTCGTCGCTGGCAATCTGGAGCGCGAGTCTTGGCTGCGGAGGACGACCGGAGCCGGCGCCGCCCGCACCGGTGCCCGTGCAGGCGCCGCCACCGACGCCTGGGCCGACGGTCCCGTCGCGTGTCTCCGTACGGGCGGCGGCGTCGATCACCGACTCGATCTTCGCGCTGACGAATCGCGAGCGCGTGCGTGCCGACCTCACACCGCTGCGGCGGAGCGCCGATCTCAGTCGCGCCGCGCAGGTGCAGGCCGAGCAGATGGCCTCGGCGCAGAAGCTCGCGCACGACCTGCCGGGCTCACGATATCCCTCCCTCGTGTCGCGGCTCAGGCTCGTGAAATACACGTCGTCCGCGTCGGGCGAGAACATCGCCGAGGGCTACACGAGTGGAGCGGCCCTCGTGGCGGGATGGATGACGAGCACCACGCACAAGGCGAACATTCTCTCCGCGCGATACACGGAGACCGGCGTTGGCAGCGCGCGCTCGAAGGCAGGGCGGACATACCACGCCCAGGTGTTCGCGCGACGGCGTTGAGCGAGCGTCGATCAACGAGCGGCGGCGCGACGACGCGCTAGTCGCTCGCGTCCACCCGCATCACACGCCTCGGCGCTCTCCGCGCGCCAGCGCGAGCAGCTGACGTCCGATGACCACGTGTACGACCAGCAGCGCGAGCAGCACACCCGCCACGCTCAGCCACGCGATGAACCGCGACGTGCCATCCATCCCCGCCGACTGCACCGGCCGCGTGCCGTACAGGAAGAGGAGATACAGGCCGGCGATCCCACCGCACGCGGCGAAGGCGCCCAATGCAGCGAGCTTGGCGATCTTTGGCGGCATCCGCGTTCTCCGTAAAGAGTCGAGTGAGGGCGAGCGACAAGCCTATTGGCGTACCTGCTCACAACGCAAGCGGGCCAGCCGCGTGCGAGTGACGCGACACGGGCTCGGCCGAGCTCATGCCTGAACGAGCAGCTCCGCCCCCGCGTTCGTGACGCGATGCGAGACCAGCGGCAGCGGCGGATCCGCTTCGTCGGCGATGACGATGGCGGCGCGCAGCGTCGCGCGTCCGGACTCGACGCCGGCGCGATCACGCGCGAAGATCGTCGCCAACGGCTCGCCCTGCTCCACCCAATCGCCGGGCCGCGCGGTGATGACGAAGCCGACGGAGAGATCGAGCTTGTCGTCCATCGTCGAGCGCCCGCCACCGAGCGCGGTGATCCCTTTGCCAATGGCGCGTGGCTCGACGCGCGCCACGAAGCCGCGGCGAGGCGCGGAATAGAGCTCGACTTCCTGCGACTGCGGCAGGAGGGCGGGATCGTCGACCACCGCGGGATTCCCGCCCTGTGCCTCGATGATTTTCTGGAAGTGCTCCGCCGCGCGGCCCGTGCCGATCGCGATCTCCATCATGCGCCGCGCCGCCTCCTGATCCGCGGCGACGTCGGCGAGGACGAGCATCTCCGCGCCGAGCGCGTACGTCACCGACATCAGGTCGGGTGGTCCCTCGCCACGCAGCGCGGCGATGGATTCCTCCATCTCGAGCGCATTGCCGCAGGCGCGGCCGAGCGGCCGGTCCATCGCGGTGATCAGTGCGACCACGGGACATCCGTGATCGGCGCCGAGCTCGATCATCGTCGCCGCGAGCTCGAGCCCGCGCTCGAGCTCGGGGAGGAACGCGCCCGAGCCACGCTTCACGTCGAGCACGAGCCCCGTCAGCCCCTCCGCGAGCTTCTTGCTCATGATGCTCGCGGCGATCAGTGGAATCGACTCCACCGTGCCGGTGGCGTCGCGCAACGCGTACATCTTCCGGTCGGCCGGCGCGATCTCCGCGGTCTGTCCAATCAGGGCGCAGTGAATCGTCTCGAGCTGCGCCTTCGCCTGTTCCAGCGTGAGCGCCGTCTCGAAGCCGGGAATCGACTCGAGCTTGTCGAGCGTGCCACCGGTGTGCCCGAGCCCGCGCCCGGACATCATCGGGACGACCACGCCCAGCGACGAGATCAGCGGCGCGAGCACGATCGACACCTTGTCGCCAACGCCGCCCGTGGAATGCTTGTCGATGCGTGGCCGACCGAGGTATGCCAGGTCGAGCGAGTCCCCGCTCTGCAGCATCGCCTCGGTGAGGGCGTGCGTCTCTGCGCGATCAAGCCCGCGAAGGAAACAGGCCATGAGAAACGCGGCCATCTGATAGTCCGGCACATGCCCTGCCGCATAGGCGTTGGCGAGCGCCCGCAGCTCGCCCGCCTCCAGCTTGCCTCCGTCCCGCTTCCGCTCGATCAGCCGAAGCGCGAGCATTGACCGAACTGTGGGGTACTCATAGCATCACCCGCGAGTGTCGCCGGCCTGGCCGGTTCACGCGTTCGTCCCGATCGCATCGCTCGTGGCTGCGCGACCGATCGCTCACCTGCATACCGGAGTCTCTCTCATGATCGTGTCATCGGTGCTGCCCCGAGGGTTGCTCGGCCTGGCCGCCGTGTTCGTGATATCCGCCGCCCCAGTTCGTGCGAGCGCACAGAGCGCCGCGGAACACATCGCGATCGGCGACCGCGAGCACGCGGCGATGAACGCGCCCGCCGCGCTGCAGCACTATCAGGAAGCGATGCGAGTCGATCCAAGGTCGTACGAAGCGCTGTGGAAGGCGACACGTGAAGCGGTCGACGTTGGCGAGTTCGCGCCGCAGGCGCAGCGCGATTCGCTGTACACGCTCGCGGAACAATACGCGCGGCGCGCCGTGGAGGCGAACCAGAACGACGCCGAGGGTCACTTTCACCTTGCGCGCGCCCTCGGACGGAAGGCGCTCTCGCTCGGGAAGCGCGATCAAGTGAAGTATGCGGGCGATGTACGCACGCAGGCGCTCGAGTCGCTCCGGTTCGATCCGAAGCATCCGGGCGCGTTGCACGTGATGGGCATGTGGAACTACAACGTGATGCGGCTGAGCGGCATGACGCGCTTCATGGCCAAGACCTTCCTCGGGGGCAAGGTGTTCGACTCGGCCAACTGGGGCGACGCGCAGCGCTACATGGAGGAGTCGGTCGCCGCCGATCCGGGGCGGCTGGTGCATCACCTCGACCTGGCACGTGTCTATTCGGCGCGTGGCGACAAGGCGAAGGCGCGCGAGCAGTACGAGCTCACGATCAAGGCGCCACGCACGGAATACAACGACGGGCACTACCAGGCCGAGGCGACGGCGGAGCTGGCGGGGCTCTGACGACGGTGAAGCGGTTTCAATCCGCCGCCGCCTCTCGGTCCAGCTCGCGCTGCGCGGCGCGATTGGCGCGGCGGCGCCGGATCGAGCGAGCGGCTCCGCGCAGTTCGTCCCCCAGCTCCGTCCAGGCGTCGCGTCCGGAACGCGTCGCGGACCGGCGGAGTCGGCGGGCGCGGCCCAGCAGCACGGCACGCGTCTCCTCGCCGCTTTGCGGGGCCGCCAGAAGTGCGGCGCCGGCGCCCAGCGCGATGCCGAGTGCCAGCCCTGCGCCGAAGATCGCGAGCTGCTGCCAGTCCGTCTCGTGCGAGGCCTCGTCGTCCTCCGGATGAATGGCCCGGGCGTCCGTCGGGCGGGCCGAGGTTCCGGCTGGGCGGCTCGATCCCTGGAGATTGGGGCCGCGGGTCGCGGTCGAGCCGCGGGTGCGAGAGGCAGGTCCGGCGTAAGACATGGAAGGTACGGTGGAGGTCGGTGTGTGGTTTGGAAATTGCGTCCGACGGGTGCAGCTGGTGATCTACGTTACGCCCGTCTCCTTTGCCCGGCTTGGCGTTCCCGGTGATGAAGGATAGTTCGTCGTGCTGGATGCCCCGGAGCGCCGCCACTCGCCTGCGGTCTCCCGGATGAGATCATCTCACGTGCCAGCGGTGTGAGGCCATGCATGGGTACTAACGGAAAGACCGTCCTGCTCGTCGAGGACAACGAAGACAACCGCATCGTCTATTCCACGATTCTGCGCCACTTCGGCTACGAGGTGAGTGAGGCGCTGAACGGAGAAGAGGGCATCGCGAAGGCACGAGCCGAACGGCCGGACCTCATCCTGATGGACATCTCCATTCCGATCATCGACGGATGGGAGGCGACGCAGGTGCTCAAGCACGACCCGATCACGCGTGACATCCCGATCATCGCGCTCACCGCGCACGCACTGGCGTCGGACCGGGAGAAGGCGATGGAAGTCGGCTGCGACGGGTACCTCGCCAAACCGTGCGAGCCACGCGCCGTCGTCGCCGAAGTGCAGCGCTTTCTCGGAAAGGACGCCGCGCAGAATGCCGGCTGAGGGATTGCCGGCCGACGGGGCCGCGCCCGAGACGTCCGAGGATCGGCCGACGGTTCGCTCGCGAATTCTCGTCGTGGACGACCACGAGGACAACATCGAGGTCCTCCGTGTTCGCCTCGAGAGTTGGGGGTACGGCACGGACGCGGTGTACGACGGTGCGGCCGCCCTTCGATACGTCGAGGCCACCCCGCCCGATCTCATCCTGCTCGACGTGATGATGCCAGAGGTGAGCGGCATCGAGGTGGCGCGCCGCATCAAGGCGAACCGCTCGCTGCCGTTCATTCCGATCATCATGCAGACCGCGCTGGACTCCACCGAGGCCAAGGTGGAAGGGCTCGAGGCGGGCGCCGACGACTACATCACCAAGCCGATCGACTTCGCCGAGCTCAAGGCGCGGCTCCGCTCCATGCTGCGCATCAAGCGATTGCAGGAGGCGCTCGAGGAGCGCGAGAAGGAGCTGCTCGAGGTGAACGAACGCCTGCTTCACATGTCGCTGACCGACGGGCTCACCGGGTTGGACAACCGGCGCAACCTCAACGAACGGCTGGACGAGATGTTCCAGCACGCGCAGCGATTGAACGAGCCGTTCTCCTGCGTCATGTGCGATCTCGACCACTTCAAGCGCGTCAACGACACCTACGGCCATCAGGCGGGCGACGAAGTGTTGAAGCAGCTCGCGCACATCCTCAAGAGCGAGGCACGCGAGATCGACCGCGTCGGGCGCTACGGGGGTGAGGAATTCATGTTCCTGCTGCCGGGCACCGTGCTCGACGCCGCCGTGACGTTCGCGGAACGGGTGCGCAAACGGATCGAGGGGAATACATTCACCTTCCCTGGCGGAACGCTGACCCGAACCGCCAGCTTCGGCGTCTCCGGGTGGCCGCACCCGATGATCAAGGCGAGCGACTCGCTGCTGCGGACCGCCGACGATGCGCTGTACGTCGCCAAGGAGACGGGCCGCAACCGGGTCACGAGGTTCGACGGTTCGGAGTTCAACGCGCACCAGTCCAGGAAGGATGGAGCAGACGCACGCACGACCGACGCCGTCGAGCCACCTGTCGTCGAGCGCGGAGCAGTCGTCACCGGCTGACGAACTGGCGCGCCTGCACGCGCGCCTCGCCGCCGTCGAGCGCGAGCGTGATCACCTCGCCGCGATCGTCGACATCCTCCAGGAAGTCTCCTCCTCGCTCCATTTCGTCGACGTACTCCAGTCGATCGCCCGCAAGCTCGGCGAGACGTTTGGACTCGACCGCTGCGCGATCTTCCTCTCGGGCGACAAGGACGAGGTCCGTCTCGTCGCGAGCTATGAGGATCCGACGATCCGGAACCTCGTCGTCGATCTGAACCGCTATCCCGAGCTGAAGCGCGCCTTCGAGAGCGGCGAGACGGTCTTCATCCCCGACGCGGCGAACGACCCGCAGCTCGCGAGCATCAAGGCGGCGCTCGACATGCGCAACGTCCGCTCCATCGTCGTCGTGCCGATCCGATGGGAGGGCTCCGTGATCGGCGCGATCTTCCTGCGCACCGAGCGCGACGCCGAGCCGTTCAGCGAAACCGATGTCCGCTTCTGCCAGACGGTGGCATCGCTCACGGCAAAGGCGCTGCGCAACGCGCATCGCTACGAGACGCTCGTGCACAGCCAGAAGGACGTCAGCATCGCACAGCGGAGGTCCGAGCTCCAGCGCGTCGCGCTCGTCGGTTTCATGCGCCGACTGCTCGTCCGATACGCGCTCGGCGAGGAACAGAGCTGGGCGGAGACATTGCTGCCGAAGGCGGCCGACGAGGAGCTCGAGCGCCTCGTGACCGTCGCCATGCAGGTCCTCGACGAAGAAGCCAAGGGCTGAGCGCCGCACGCATGGCCAACGTCTCGCCCGAGCGGCGCGCGGCCGAGCTGCGTGCCCTGCTGCATCAGGCATCGTACGACTACTACGTCCTCGACAGTCCCGCCCTGTCCGACGCGGAGTACGACAAGCGCTTTCGCGAGCTCCAGGCCATCGAGCGCGAGCATCCGGCGCTGCGCACCGCGGATTCACCGACGCAGCGCGTGGGCGCCGAACCGGCCAGCGCGCTGGCGAAGCACACGCATCTCGTGCCGATGATCTCACTCGGCAACGCGTTCACCGAGGACGAGCTGTCCGAGTGGGAGGAGCGCATCGCGCGACTCATCGGCGACGATGCGCGTCGCGCCGGCTACGTGGTCGAGCTCAAGATCGATGGCGCCGCAGTGAGCCTCACCTACGAGAACGGGGTGCTGGTGATGGGCGCGACGCGCGGCAACGGGACGATCGGTGAGGACGTCACGGCGAACCTCAGGACCCTGCGCGACGTGCCGCTCCGTCTGCGCGGCGACGACGTGCCGAGTCTCCTCGAGATTCGCGGCGAGGTGTATCTGCCGTTCAAGGCCTTCGAGCTGTTGAACGAAGCACGCGTGCGAGATGGTGAGCCCGTCTACGCGAACCCGCGCAACACCGCCGCCGGCGCGCTGCG
The DNA here is from genome assembly GCA_039933415.1 of bacterium. Lineage (GTDB taxonomy): Bacteria > Gemmatimonadota > Gemmatimonadetes > Gemmatimonadales > Gemmatimonadaceae > AG11. Next base: position 1,795 of record JBDTOD010000066.1, on the reverse strand, counting down.
TCAGCTCGATCCATCGATCACCGCCAGGCGCCCGCTGCGCTTCTTCGGCTACACGGTCGCGACCCCCGCGGGGATCGCGGCTCCATTCGCCACGCAGTGGGAGCTACTCGACACGCTGACGCGCTGGGGAATTCCCGTCGCTCCGGCGCGCAAGCGGTGCAGGTCGCTCCCCGACGTGAACGAGTGGGCGCGTGACGTCGAGACTCGGCTCCGCGCCGAGATCGACTTCGGCATCGATGGTGGTGTGGTCAAGGTCGATTCGCTCAGGCTGCAGGACGAGCTGGGTGTGGTGGGTGGTCGCGAGCCGCGGTGGGCGATCGCGCGCAAGTTCGCTCCCGACATCGCCGAGACGACGCTGCTCGACATCCAGGTGAACGTCGGGCGCACGGGCGCGCTCAACCCATTCGCCGTGCTCGAACCGGTGGAGATCGGTGGCACGACGGTGCGCCTTGCCACGCTGCACAACTTCGACCTCGTCCGCTCGAAGGACCTTCGCAAAGGCGATGCGGTGCTGGTGAAGCGCGCCGGCGACGTGATCCCGCAGGTGATCGGCCCGATCCCCGAGAAGCGCGACCCGCACAATCCGCCGCCCGAGACGCCTATCCCCACCGAGTGTCCGGTGTGCGGCACGAAGGTGGAGCGCGACGAGGAGGAGGTGGCGATCTACTGCCCGAACGTCGCGTGCCCGGGCCGGCAGCTCGAGGCACTCGTACACTTCGCGTCGCGCGGCGCGATGGACATCCGCGGGCTGTCGTACGCGCGCATCGAGCAGCTCATCGGCGCCGCGCTCGTGCACGACGTCGCCGACATCTATGCGCTCACCGCCGATCAGCTCACGGAGCTCGATCGCTTTGCCGATGTGTCGGCGAAGAATCTCATCGACGCGATCGAAGCGTCGAAGGCGCAGCCGCTCTCGCGATTGCTCGTCGGTCTGGGCATCCGGCACGTTGGACAGACCGCCGCCCAGCTTCTCGCGCGACACTTTGGATCGCTCGACGCCCTGCGCCGCGCGCCCGCCGACGAGATCCTCGCGCTGCGTGGAATCGGCGAGACGATCGCCGTGGCGGTCGCTGCGTACTTCGAGGATCCGACGGCAACGGCGCTGCTCGACAAGCTCACCGCGGCGGGGCTCACGCTCACCGAACCGATGCCCGTGTCGGTGGGCGGCGCGTTCAAGGGGATGACGTTCGTCGTCACGGGCACGCTGCCGACGCTCTCGCGGGCGCAGGCGACGGAGCTCATCGAATCGAACGGGGGACGCGTCACGAGTGGTGTCTCCAAAGCGACGACGTGCGTCGTCGTGGGAGAGGAGGCGGGGAGCAAGTTGGAGAAGGCCCAGGCACTCGGCGTCGAGACCATCGACGAAGCCGAGCTGCTCCGGCGAGCCGGCGCGGCGGCGTGACGCCCCTGGCGCCGGGGACGTCCACGGGTGAACACTACGCCATGAGCAACATGACTCTCGATCTCGCTGGAAACGGAATGCTCGCGGTCACCAGAGATGCCCTGGCCGCGCTGCGCAACGCGCTGATGCGCGACACCGGGCACGCCGCGGCGGGCTACTTCCAGGAGGCGGGCTACGCTGGCGGCGGCGCGCTGTTCGAGGCGTTCAGCGGCTGGCTCTCCGCGCGCGGCGCCGGCACGCCGGACTCGCTCTCCCTGGATGAATTCCAGCGATTCGCGGCGGAGTTCTTCGAGGAGGCGGGCTGGGGCTCCCTCACCGTCGGCTCCTTGCACGACGCGGTCGCGACGCTCGACTCGCCGAACTGGGGGGAAGCGACGCCGGACAGCGGGATGG
>JBDTOD010000065.1:0-22136 GCA_039933415.1 bacterium | reverse complement strand
ATCGCGCCGAGCTTCAACTTTCCACGCACCTCCATCGGCGACGGAACCGATCACGTGCGGCCGGCGACACTTCGCAGCCTCTCGCCCGATCAGACGCTCGTTCTCGTCAACGGCAAGCGCCGTCACAATAGTGCGCTCGTCAACGTGAACGGCTTCGTCGGTCGCGGCTCCGCGCCGGTCGACCTGAATGCGATACCGGCCGGCATGATCGATCACATCGAGATCCTGCGCGATGGCGCCGCGGCGCAGTACGGGTCGGACGCCATCGCCGGCGTGATCAACATCGTGCTCAAGCAGGGAGCGGGGGGCGAGTCGCGCACGACGGTCGGCGAGTCGATCACCACCTACAACCGATCGGACAACTTCGCGCCGTATCCGATTCAGCTTGGCGAGGTCTCAGCGCACGACGGCAAGGTCATTCAGACGTCGCTCGACTACGGCTGGGCGAGCAGCGAGAAACGATTTCTCCACCTCGGTGGCGAGTTCCGCGACCGCGGCTACACCAACCGCTCGCTGGAGGACCCGCGCGTTCAATACGCTCCAACCGATCCGCGCGAGACCAATCCCGCACTTCCATCGCCCGAAGGCCGGGTGAACCATCGGCAGGGCGACGCGGCGACGCACGATCTGCAAGGCTTCTGGAACGCGGGCACCGAGCTCGGCTCGGCGCAGCTCTATTCGTTCGGTGGTGCCTCCACGCGCCACGGCGAGGCGGCAGGATTCTGGCGTCGTCCGCTCGACGACCGCACGCTGCGCAACATCTTCCCGAATGGTTTCCTCCCCCTCATCGCATCCGACATCGTCGACGCGTCGGGGTCGCTCGGCGTGAGGGGGATGGTCAGCGGCTGGAACTACGACCTGGGCACTGTCTACGGTGGCAACCAGTTCGGCTTCACGATCAAGAGCACGAACAATGTCTCGCTCGGCGCGACGTCACCAACGCAGTTCGACGCGGGGAAGCTGCGCTTCCAGCAGAGCACCACGAGCTTCGATCTGAATCGCGACGTGCGGAGCCTGCCGTTTCCGCTCAACGTCGCTGCCGGCGCCGAGTTCCGCTGGGAGGACTACACGATCGTGGCGGGAGAGCAGGGTTCGTGGGTGAATGGCGGCAAGACGGTCGTCGACGTCAACGGTCAGACGACGACGCGCCCTGGTGCGCCTGGTGCGCAGGTCTTTCCGGGCTTCAAGGGTGACAGCGGCGGGAAATCGAACGACGCGGGCTCGCACTCGCGGAACAACACGGCGCTCTACGCCGACCTGTCGTCCGACCTGACGAAGCACCTCCTCATCGATCTCGCCGGACGCTACGAGCACTACAGCGATTTCGGCTCGACGACGACTGGCAAGTTCTCCTCTCGCCTCCAACTGCCGGCTGGGTTTGCGCTGCGCGGCGCCGTCAGCACTGGTTTCCGTGCGCCGTCGCTCATGCAGGAGTACTTCTCGTCCACGGCGACCAACTTCGTCTCGGGGGTGCCACTCGACATCAAGACGTTTCCTGCCAGCTCGACCGAGGCTTCCGCCCTTGGAGCGAATGCGCTGAAATCGGAGAAGTCGAACAACTACAGCATCGGCGTCGCTGCTGAGCCGCTCACGAGTCTCTCGTTCACGGTGGACTACTACTACATCGAGGTGAATGACAGAATCGTGCTATCGAACAATTTCGTCGGACCCCTGGCTGTCAGTGCGCTCTCGAAGATCGGTATTACCGGCATAGGAGGAGGACGGTACTTCACGAATGCAATCGACTCGAAGACGCACGGTTACGACGCGATCGCGAATTATGGGCTCACCTTCTCCGACCGCAGCGTTCTCCGGTTGTCGGCGGCGTACAATCATACGACCACCCGAGTCACGCGCGTCGCGCAATTGGACAGTAGTCTATCGGGACTCCAAGGACAGCTCTTCGATCGCGTCGAGCAGGCGCGCATCGAGGTCGGCAACCCGGCGAACAACCTGATCCTCAGCGGTAACTACTCGCTGGGCAACCTCGGCCTGACCGCGAGAACGCAACGCTATGGCCAGGTCACCCAGTTCGGCACGGCGGCTACGAATGCGTATGGCCCACTGGACCAGACCTTCGCGCCGAAGTGGGTCACCGATCTCAGTGCGTCGGTCGCGGTGCGGCAGTATCAGCTCAGCATCGGTGCGGACAACGTGTTCGACATCTATCCCGACCGGAACAACAACAACGGCAACATCGCTCCGACGGCGGAGAACGGCGGAACGTCGAACTTCGGCATCTTCCCGTACGCCGGCATCTCGCCGTTCGGCTTCAACGGCCGATTCGTCTACGCCAAGGTCACTGTCGGACTGTAAGTCGCGCGACTTTACCGAGGTCGCTGAGAAGGGTCGCTCCAACCAGGGGCGGCCCTTCTCCCATGCTGCGCTCGCATTGACCGGCATCGCGTGCGCAGATTTCTGGCGTGACTGAATCGACTCCCATCTGGGCTCCGAGCGCCGACGCGATCGCCGCGACGAACGTGACCCGCTTCATCGCCGACGCCGTGCGGCCGCTCGGCGGCGCGGCGTCTGGCGTGCACGACTCAGCCACGCTGTACGAGTGGTCCATCACCGAGCCAGAACAGTTCTGGGCGGCGCTCTGGTCATTCTGCGGCGTGATCGCCGATGTGCGCCCCGACGGCTCACAGTGGGACGACGTGCTGGTCGGCGCGCGGCGAATGGCGCCGCCGGATGCGATGCTCGGTCCCCGATGGTTCGCCGGCGCGAAGCTCAACTTCGCCGAGAACCTTCTCCGCCGCCGCGATGATGAGCGCGCGCTCGTGCTCTGGACCGAAGCGGGCCCCGCCCGCGAGTTGAGCTTCGCCGAGCTCGCCGACGCCGTCGCGCGCTTCGCCGAGTTTCTCCGCCGAGCGGGCGTAGGCCAGGGGGACCGGGTCGTAGGCTTCGTGCCCAACATGCCGGAGGCGGTCGTCGCGATGCTCGCAACCGCGTCGCTCGGCGCGCTCTGGTCGTCCTGCTCGCCGGACTTCGGCGCGGCGGGAGTGCTCGACCGCTTCGGCCAGATCGAGCCGAAGGTCCTCGTCACTGCCGATGGCTACGTCTACAACGGCAAGCCGATCGACTGTCTCGAGCGGGTCCGCGAGCTCCTGGTCAGCCTCCCGAGCGTGGCTCGCGTCGTCGTCGTGTCACACCTGCCGGACCCGCGAGCGAACGACGTCCCTCGCGACGTGCCGTTCATCTCGTGGTCGGACGCGCTCGCGGAGGGCCAAGGCTCGCCGCTCACCTTCGTGCGTCGTCCCTTCGACCATCCGCTGTACGTCATGTACTCCTCGGGCACGACGGGGCTGCCGAAGTGCATGGTGCACGGCGCGGGCGGTACGCTGCTCCAGCATCTCAAGGAGCTCGTTCTGCACACCGATCTCTCGTGGAACGATCGCATCTTCTACTTCACGACGTGCGGGTGGATGATGTGGAACTGGCTCGTCTCCAGCCTCGCCGTTGGCGCAACTGTCTTCCTGTACGACGGCGCCCCGATGATGGGTGACCGATCGGTGCTGTGGGATCTCGTGGCGACCGAGCGGCTCACCGTGTTCGGCACGAGCGCGAAGTGGATCGCGCTCGCGGAGAAGAACGGGGTCGTCCCGACAGCGCAGCACAATCTCGGCGCGCTGCGTGCGATCCTCTCCACCGGGAGCCCGCTCGCCGCACACAGCTTCGACTTCGTGTACGAGCACATCAAGCGCGACGTACGATTGAGCAGCATCAGCGGCGGGACGGAGATCATCTCCTGCTTCGCCCTCGGCGATCCGACTCGTCCGGTGTATCGCGGCGAGATCCAGACGCGCGGCTACGGCATGGCGGTGGACGTGTTCGACGAGCACGGCCGGCCGGTTTGCGGGGAACCTGGAGAGCTCGTCTGCACGGCGCCCTTTCCAAGCATGCCCATCGCGTTCTGGAACGACGACGACGGCAGTCGCTATCGAGCCGCGTACTTCGACGTGTTCCCCAACGTGTGGCGTCATGGCGACTGGGCCGAGCTGTTGGAGCACGGGGGCCTCGTGATTCATGGCCGAAGCGACGCCACGCTGAACCCGGGCGGCGTCCGGATCGGGACGGCGGAGATCTACCGCCAGGTCGAGCAGCTTCCCGAGGTGGTCGAGAGCCTCGTGATCGGGCAGACCGTGGAGGGAACGGACGTCCGCATCGTCCTCTTCGTCCGGCTGCGGCCGGGGCTCACGCTGGATGACCTGCTGCGCGACCGGATCCGCGCGCAGATCCGGAGCAACGCGTCGCCGCATCACGTCCCGAAGCGCATCGTTCAGGTCGCCGACATCCCGCGGACCATCAGCGGCAAGATTAGCGAGCTGGCGGTGCGCGACGTCGTGCACGGGCGGCCGGTACGGAATGCGGATGCCCTAGCCAATCCCGAGGCACTGGAGCTCTTCCGAGACCTCCACGAGCTGCGCGACTGATAGGCGCCTCCGCTCTCGACGGATCGGCCCGCGCGTTATGTTCAGTGGGCAAGGGACCTCAGGCAGGAGACCGACATGGCCACCGGGACGCTCGACCTCGCTGCACCGGCGCACGACACCTTCCCGATCAACGGGACCGACTACATCGAGTTCTACGTCGGCAACGCGAAGCAGGCGGCGCTCTTCTATCGCAGCGCCTTCGGGTTCCAGCTCGTCGGATATCGCGGCCCGGAGACGGGGGTGCGCGACCGCGCGAGCTACCTGTTGCAGCAGGGCAAGATCCGATTCGTCGTCACGACGGCGATCCGCCCCGACCTGAGCGCCGACGCCAAGCGCATCGCCAACCACGTGTACGATCACGGCGACGGCGTGCGGGACATCGCGCTCTGGGTGGACGACACACGCGACGCCTTCGAGAAAGCGGTCGAGCGTGGCGCGCGAGCCGAGCAGGAGCCCACCGTGCTGCACGACGACGACGGCGAGATCGTCATCGCGTCGTTCAGGATCTATGGCGAGACGGTGCACTCGCTCGTCGAGCGCAAGAACTATCGCGGGCTGTTCATGCCGGGCTTCGTCGCCGTGCAGGCGCACTACGCGCCATCCGACGTCGGGCTCAAGTACGTCGACCACTGCGTCGGGAACGTGGAGCTCGGCAAGATGAACGAGTGGGTCGAGTTCTACGCCCACGTCATGGGCTTCCGGAACCTGCTCACCTTCGACGACAAGACGATCAGCACCGAGTACTCGTCGTTGATGTCCAAGGTGATGGCCAACGGCAACGACCGGATCAAGTTCCCGATCAACGAGCCTGCCAAGGGGAAGAAGAAGTCGCAGATCGACGAGTACCTCGACTTCTACAAGGGACCCGGCGTGCAGCACATGGCGCTCGCCACGGACGACATCATCCGCACGGTGACGACCCTCAAGAACCGCGGCGTCGAGTTTCTCAGCGTGCCGACGACGTACTACGACGACCTGCAGACGCGGGTCGGCAAGATCGATGAGCCAGTTGATCAGCTGGCGGCGTTGGGCATTCTCATCGATCGCGACCCCGACGGTTACCTGCTGCAGATCTTCACGAAGCCGGTCGAGGATCGCCCGACCGTCTTCTACGAGATCATCCAGCGGAAGGGCGCGAAGAGCTTCGGGGCGGGGAACTTCAAGGCGCTGTTCGAGGCGATCGAGCGCGAGCAGGGCCTGCGCGGAAACCTGTAGCGGAGGCTTGGGATGCCGTTCTACCACACGCTAGGCCAGATCCCGAGGAAGCGGCACATCATCTTCCGGAAGCCGGACGGTGGCCTCTACGCCGAACAGCTCGTCGGGCACGAGGGCTTCACCGGCACGTCGGCGCTGCTGTATCACATCCATCCGCCAACGACGATCAAATCGGTGAAGCGGTTGATGGAAACGACGCTCGAGGCCGACGACGACGCGACGCTTCGTCATCGGCACTTTCGTACGGCGCACGCGAAGAAAGGCGGAAGCCCCACGCTCGATCGCATCCCCCTCCTGTTCAATCAGGACGTCGCGATGCTGTACGTCGAGCCGGACACGGACGACGAGCACTTCTACCGCAACGCGCAGGCGGACGAAGTCGTCTATGTCGCCAAGGGGAAGGGCACGCTCGAGACGCAGTACGGCGACCTTCCGTTCTGGGAGGGCGACTACGTGGTGATCCATCGCGGCATCATGCATCGCTACCGCTTCGACCGGAGCGGCGACCTGCCCAAGCTGCTGATCATGGAAGGGCGTGGCCACATCAGGCCGCCCAAGCGCTATCGCAACGAGTTCGGTCAGCTGGTCGAAGGCGCGCCGTACTCGGAGCGCGACATCCGCGTGCCGCGCGAGCTGAAGACGCACGACGAGATGGGCGACTTCCGCATCCTCGTGAAGCAATACGACGGGATCAACGAGATCGTCCTCGATCATCATCCGTTCGACGTCGTCGGCTGGGACGGACAGTTCTATCCGTGGGCGTTCAACATCAACGACTTCGAGCCGATCGTCGGGCGCGTGCATCAACCGCCACCGGTGCACCAGACCTTTCAGGGCGACGGCTTCGTCATCTGCTCGTTCTGTCCGCGGCCGTACGACTTTCATCCGGAGGCGATCCCCGCGCCGTACAACCACAGCAATGTAGACTCCGACGAAGTCTTGTACTATGCATCGAGCGAGTTCATGAGCCGCAAGGGGATCGAGTTCGGCTCGATCACGCATCACCCCGACGGCATCCCGCATGGTCCACATCCGGGGCGTGCCGAAGCGTCCATCGGCGCGAAGGCCACGGACGAGCTGGCGGTCATGATGGACACCTTCCGTCCGCTGAAGGTCGCGAAGCAGGCGCTCGCCATCGAGGACCCGGCCTACCACCGAAGCTGGGTGGACGCGCAGCACGCAGCATTCAATCCACCGACCAGCTGACGTGCTGCTCGACGGCGCTCCCCGACGCTTCTTCTACGGCGAGCAGCCGCCGCCGGAGCCGTTCGCCGAGCACCTTCTCGCACTCTGGTCGTTCGACGTGCGCCTCCCGGAAGGCGCCGTCGCGCTTCACACGATGTGGCCCGATGGCTGCGTGTCGCTCTCCATCGTCTGCGGCTCCGGCCGACCCGTTGCCGCGAGCGTCGTCGGGCCGCGCCTCCGTGCGCTCCGCATCCCGATGCGCAGTGGCCTCACGGTGCGCGGCATGCGCCTCTGGCCCGATACCGCGGCGCAGGTCCTCGGCGTCGACCCCGTCGCGATACGCGATCTCACCCGCCCGGCGTCGGAGCTCCTCGGCATGAGCGCGCTCACACTCGCGCGCTCCATCGCGCGCGCGGCGGACGACGCGGCGGTGGGAGCCGTGTGGGAAGAGTGGCTCGCGCCGCGAATTGCCGAGGCCCCGCTGCCCGATCCGGTCGTGCGACTGGTCGTGCGCCTGCTCATCGACTCGGATGGGACGAGCGATCTCGTCGACGCGGCGACCCAGGCCGACGTCAGCATGCGGCAGCTCGAGCGCCGGTTCGGTGCGGCTGTCGGGCTCTCGCCGCGCCAGTTCGCGCGCGTGCGCCGCGTGCGGGCCGCGATCGGGGCGATCATGGCCGGCGAGCGCCGTGCGTCGGCGCTGGCCGAGCGATTCGGCTACACCGAACAGCCCGCGTTCGCTCGCGACTTTCGCTCGGTCACTGGTCTGTCGGCCGACGCGCTGATGGAACAGCTCGATCAGATCGAGACCAGCGACGTTCCGGACTGAGCGAGCTCCGCTGGCGCACTACGATCGGCGCGACTACTTCGCCTTGAACTTCGCGATCGCGGCGCGAGTGAACTCCGACAGCACGAGGGCGCCGCTCATCCGCGCGCGGTCGGCGAGCAACGTCTCCCACCCCTCCGTGCCTTGCCACAGCACGCGCTTCATCGCCGACATCGCCGCGGGATTGGACGCCGCGAGTGTCGCCGCCAGCGCGTCGAGTGCGGCGTCCATCGAGCCGGCGTCGTCGAACACGCGCGCGTACAGCCCGTGCCGCTCGCACCATTCCGCATCGCGCCAGTCCGTGTCGATCGCCATCGCGGCGTACGGCCCGTTGCCGATCCGGCGTTCGATCACGGGCCCGACCACGAAGGGCCCGATCCCGACCGCGAGCTCGCTCAGCTTGGCCGACGCGCCGCGCATCGCGAAAGCGTAGTCCGCGGCGGCCGCGATCCCGACGCCGCCTCCGACGGTGCGGCCGTGCACGCGGACCAGCACGAGCTGCGGTGCGCGGACCATCGCCAGAATCACCCGAGCGAATCCGCTGAAGAACTCCTCGCCCTCGCGCTCGTCGCCGATCCGCATGAGCTCGTCGAACGACGCACCGGCGCAGAACGGGCCGCTGCCACCGCTTTGCACGACGATGACGCGCGCCGCCGGCTCGCGGCCCATTGATGCAATGGCCTCCGCTAGTCGGCGCAGCAGGGCGCCAGGAAGGGCGTTGCTCTTCGGATGCGAGAACGTGATCGTCCCCACGCCCTCGGCGACGCTGACGGCGATGTCGCCCTCGATCTGGTGTTCGTGTTCCTCGGCGGTTCCGACGGTCATGCGAGCAAGATAGGCCCAGGCTCGGGGCGCGTCGATTGTCCGTTCTCGGACGTGCGGTGTAGATTCTCGATCACGGGCCAAGCTCTTGCCATGCATGTCGTTCGGCGTTGCCGGTCCCGACGCCGAGCCCGCTCGAGGACCCGGGGAGCCCGACCATGACGACGCAGACACGCACCGCACCGCAGGACGATCCCGCCAAGGTCGCGGTCTTCGAGGCGCGCATCGCCGCGGGGGAGAGCATCGAGCCGAAGGACTGGATGCCCGAGCGGTACCGGCGCCAGCTCATTCGCATGATGTCGCAGCACGCGCACTCCGAGATCGTCGGCATGCTGCCCGAGGGCAATTGGATTACCCGGGCGCCGTCGCTGAGACGGAAGGTCGCCTTGATCGCCAAGGTCCAGGACGAGGCCGGACACGGCCTCTACATCTACTGCGGCACCGAGACCCTCGGCGTCGATCGGTCCGAACTCATCCAGCAGCTGCTCGACGGCACGGCGAAATACTCGAGCATCTTCAACTACCCGACGCTCTCGTGGGCCGACATGGGCGTGATCGGGTGGTTCGTCGACGGCGCCGCGATCGTGAACCAGACGATTCTCGCCAAGGCGTCCTACGGTCCGTACGCGCGCGCGATGATCCGCGTCTGCAAGGAAGAGAACTTCCACAAGCGGCAGGGCTACGAGATCGTCGCGATACTCGCGAACGGTACACCAGCGCAGAAAGCGATGGTCCAGGATGCCGTCGATCGCTGGTGGTGGCCGTCGCTCATGATGTTCGGACCGAGCGACGCCGATTCGCCGAACACCGCGGAGCTGATTCGCTGGAAGGTGAAGCGCAAGACCAACGATGAGCTGCGCCAGCGCTTCGTGAATCTCACGGTTCCGCAGGCGATCGCCGTCGGACTGACGTTGCCCGACGCCGACCTGCGCTTCGACGAGGCGTCCGACGATTGGGCGTTCGGCGCGATCGACTGGGAGGAGTTCAATCAGGTGATCCGCGGCAACGGTCCGTGCAACCGCGAGCGGCTCGCGGCGCGCCGAGCCGCGCACGACGAGGGCGCGTGGGTGCGTGACGCCGCGAGCGCGTACGCCGCGAAGCAGCGCGCGCGCAGCGCGTCCGAGGCGGCGTAGCACGTGTTGGGGCGCATCGATGGCGCCGCGCTGGCCAACGGGCAGCCCGCGAGTGGTGACGCGGGCCAGTGGCCGCTCTGGGAAGTGTTCACCCAGAGCCAGCAGGGCGCGCCGCACGAGCATGCCGGCTCGCTGCACGCGGTCGATGCGGAGCAGGCGCTTCAGAACGCGCGCGACGTCTACGCTCGCCGCGGCGAGGTGATCTCGCTCTGGGTCGTCCCGAGTGACGCGATCACCGCCTCGAGCCCCGGCGACAACGGACCGTTCTTCGATCCCGGCGCAGACAAGGCGTATCGCCATCCGCAGTTCTACAAGGTGCCGCGCGGCGTTCGCGGCGTATGACGTCGCCGTCGGTTCTTCCGCCACCTCGGGCGCCGGTCAACGACGAGCTCGAGCTGCTGCTTCGACTCGGCGACGATCGACTCGTGCTCGGCCATCGGCTGAGCGAATGGTGCGGACACGCGCCGATCCTGGAGGAGGACATCGCGCTCGCGAACGTCGCGCTCGATCTGCTCGGCCAGGCGACGCTCCTTCTTCGTCGCGCTGGCGAGGTGGAGGGGAAGGGGCGCGATGAGGACGCGCTCGCGTACTTCCGCGAGGCGGTCGAGTTCCGGAACTGTCTCCTCGTGGAGCAGCCGAAGGGCGACTTCGCGTTCACCATCGCGCGCCAGTTCCTGTTCGACGTCTACGCCGTCGTCACGCTCGACGCGATGTCGCTGAGCACGAGCGCCGACCTGGCCGCGATCGCCGCGAAGTCGCTCAAGGAGGCGAAGTACCACGTCCGCCACAGCGGCGAGTGGATGCTCAAGCTCGGCGACGGCACCGACGAGAGTCATCGTCGCGCGCAGCGCGCGCTCGACGATCTCTGGCGCTTCACGCCCGAGCTGTTCGCCGCGGACGACGTGGATGCGCGTCTCGCGGTGCTCGGCATCGGTCCCGATCTTCCGGCGCTGCGCGAGAAATGGGACACGCTCGTTCGCGACGTCGTGCAACGCGCCACGCTGACAGTGCCGCACGACGCGCCGCACTCGGCGCACCTGCGCGCCGGTCGCACGGGTCTGCACTCGGAGCACCTCGGTCATCTGCTGGCCGAGATGCAGATCGTCGCGCGCTCGCATCCGGGAGCGCAGTGGTAGCGCCACTCGACGCGAGCGAGACGGCCACGCGCGACGAGATCCTCGCGATCCTGGATGGTGTCATGGATCCCGAGGTGCCGGTGCTCAGCGTGCGCGAGCTCGGGATCGTGCGCGACGTGGAGATCTCGGCGGCGGGCCGCGTCACCGTCACGGTGACGCCGACCTACTCGGGATGCCCGGCGATTCGCGTCATCGAGCAGGACATCTCGAGCGCGATCGTCTCCGCCGGCTTCCCCGACGTCGAGGTCCGCACCGCGCTCGCCCCCGCGTGGACGACCGATTGGATCGCCCCCGCCGCCCGCGCGAAGCTCAAGGCCTACGGCATCGCGCCACCGGGCAGGGCGGAGTCGGGCGACCTGGTCCAACTCCTCCGCCACCGCCCCGTCACGCAGTGCCCGTACTGTGATTCGTACGACACCGAGCTCCGAAGCGAGTTCGGATCGACGGCGTGCAAATCGGTGTGCTGGTGCCGAGCATGCCGGCAGCCGTTCGAAGAGTTCAAGGCGATCTGACCTGCGGTACGCAGTATCACTTCGGACACCGCTACTGAAGTACGGTAGTAGCACTGGATGTGAGTATCCAGACTGGCATACTGGCCCCCAGAATGCGGTCCTCTTTTGGAAGGCTGGCACGAACGCCGGAGCTTCCCTGCACAGCCGCCATGTTCATTTCTCGATGCACTTCTCTCAACCCAGAGTGTGATCGAGCGCGGCGACGGTCAGAGTGCGCATGCACGGACGGCCCCCCAGGCATTCTGGGGGGCCGTATGCCAGTCTGGATACTAAAAACCAGTATACCCGCGTACTTCAGTGGCAGGCCCTCGGTACTACCGTACTCGAGTAGCACTCTCTCTAAACGCGAATACTCTTCCAGCGTCCGCGTTTGAACAGAATCGCACTCACGACAGCGAGCGTTGAGAACGCGACGGTCATTGCGACGAACACCCCGAATGGTCCCATCCCGAGCTGGTGCGACAGAAGCCACGCGAGCGGGAGCTCGAGGATCCAGAATACGAACAGGTTGATCCGCGTCGGCGTGCGTGTGTCCCCGGCGCCGTTGAACGAGTTGCCGATCACCATGCCGTACGCGTAGAACACGAAGCCGTACGCCACCGTGCGGAGCGCGAGGATGCCATATCGCGCGATCCCCTCGTCCGGCGTGAATCCGCCGACGATCTGCCGCGCGAAGACGACGAATGCCAATCCGATCACGCCGAGGAACACGGCGTTGTATCGCGCCGTCTTCCACACCGCGGCTTCAGCGCGCTCGGGTTTCTTGGCACCGAGCGCCTGGCCTACCATCGTCGCCGCCGCGTTGCTCATGCCAAAGCTCGGCAGCAGCGCGAACATCACCACGCGGATGCCGATCGTGTAGCCAGCCAGCGCGTCGCTGCCGAACGTCGCGAGAATACGTACCAATCCGATCCAGCTCGCCATCCCGACGAACACCTGAAACGTGGCGGCCGATGACAACCGCACCACGCGCCCGATCAGCGCGACGTCGAGCCCGAAGTGACGCGCCTCCAGTCGGACGCGGCTGCCCGTCCTCCGGAGTCTCGTCACGGCGTAGAGCACTCCGGTGCCACGGCCGATCGTCGTGCCGATCGCCGCGCCCACGATGCCGAGCTTGGGAAACGGACCCCATCCGAACACCAGCGCCGGCCCGAGCACGATGTTGATCGCATTCGCCAGCCAGAGCGTGCGCATCGCCGTCGCCGCGTCCCCGGAGCTGCGGAACACGGAATTGATGAGGAAGAGCAACACCACGCTCGCATTGCCACCCACCATCACGCGAGTGAACGACACGTTGTCGATCACGCCAGGAGACGCACCCATCACGCGCAGCAGGTCGGACGCGAAGTACGCGCCGAGCCCGCCAATGACGATCGCCAGTCCGAAGCCAAACAGGATCACCTGTGCCGCGGTGTGCGCCGCACCTTCGGTGTCCTTCTCCCCGATACGGCGCGACACCATCGCGCCGGCACCGATGCTCAGCCCCATCGCCAGGGTGTACAGGATCGTCATGAACGATTCCGTCAGCCCAACGGTGGCGACTGCGTCGGCGCCGAGGTGCGCGACGACGAACACGTCGACGACGACGAAGATGCTCTCCATCATCATCTCGAGCACCATCGGCACCGCGAGGATGAAGATCGCGCGGCCGATCGGCCCGTCCGTGAAGTCGCGTCCGTGCGCGCCGCCGAGCGCTTCGCGCACCGCGCCCCACAGCGACTGCGATGATTGCCCCTCGGTGATCGGTATGCTTTCTGCCGAGCTACTCATTGCCCTTCCTTGCCCGGAGGCCATGGCGCCGCGTCCCCGAAGGGCGCCGGCGCGGATGAAGATCGCCCCGCCTGCGGGGCTGCGCAGGCGGGGCGATGATCGCTCCGGGAGACCGAGCGGAAAATTCCGCTAGTCGGCTCCGATGCCTGCGCTGTCGGTCGTGTCTACGACACGCACGTCGCCCGTGGTCCACAGACGCGTGGACGCGAGCATGACGGCGGTCGGGAAGACAGAGAGAGCGAGGCGCATCGGTGGTGTCTGGAGTGACTCCTCGGTTGGTGATCGGCTGAAGGCACGAGTTTAGGGAATCCTCGTTGGCACGTCAACCCTTCGCATCGTACAAGCCCCTCTAGCAGGTACCCGGAATCCAGGTTGGGAGTGATGCGGTTGGCGGCTGGTGGTTTCCGGTTCGACGGCGTCCGCAGTAAAACCCGCAACCACCAACCCAAAACCGAACAACCCCAAACCTGCATCCCAGTTGGATGATAGAGGGACCAGTCACGTCGCGAGCAGCGCCTCGATCCTCGCCGCAATCCGATCCGCATCCGGCAGGACCGCATCGAGCAGTCCGGGATGATACGGCATCGGCACGTCGTCCACGGCGAGCCGCTCGATCGGTGCGTCGAGGTGCCAGAACGCCTCGCGCGCCAACACCGCCGAGATCTCCGCGCCGAAGCCCGCCGTCGACGTGTCCTCGTGCACGATGAGACACCGGCCCGTGCGCCGCACCGACTCCAGCACCGCGTCGCGATCCCACGGCGCGATCGTGCGCAGGTCGATGAGGTGCACGTCCCCGTCGAATCGACTCGCCGCATCGCGGCATCGGTGCACCATCGCACCCCAGCTCACCACCGTCACGCGGTCGCCGTCCACCACCGTGCGCGCCTTGCCGAATGGCAGCACGTAGTCGTCGCCCGGATAGCGCGCGCTCCCTTCGCTCGTCATCAGCAGCGAGCGATGTTCGAAAAAGATCGTCGGGTTCGGGCTGCGCATCGCGGCGCGAAGCAGCCCCACCGCGTCCGCCGCATTCGATGGCATCGCAACCTGCCATCCGATCGCGTGCGCCCATAGCACTTCGCCCGTCACGGAGTGCCACGGATCGCCGACATCCTTGCCGAAGCCGCCAGGCATCCGCACGACGATCGGCGCCGCGAACTGATTCGCCGTGCGCCAACGCAGCGTTCCGCAATTGTTGAGCTGCTCCTGCGCCGGGTCGGCGTACTTCCGGAATTGAATCTCCGCCACCGGCACCAGTCCGGCGATGGCCATCCCGACGGCGCGACCGATGATCCCTTCCTCCGAAAGGCTCGTGTCGAACACGCGATCCTCGCCGAATCGCTTCTGGAGCCCCTCCGTCACCATGTGCACGCCGCCCTTCTTGCCGACGTCTTCGCCGAAGACGACGACCTTCGGGTTCGCCTCCAGCTCACGCGCGAGCGTGCGCCGCACCGCCTCCGCCAGCCGCACGAAGTCGCCCTCGTCATTCGGCTCGGCAGTGCCCGCGAGGGCAACGCGCTCCGCTTTCCTCAGGCCGCCGAACGCGATCACGTCGCCGTCGCGCTCCGGCTCCGCGTACACGAACCGGCGCACGGTCGCCGGGTCGGGCGCGGGGCGAGCGCGCGCCGCGTCGAGCCCGGCCGCCACGTCGTGCGTCACCGTCGCCTCGAGCGTCGTCCACTCATCGGCGCTCATGTACGATGGAACGAGGTAGGACCGAAGCCGTGGGAGCGGGTCACGCGCGATGTCGGCCGCGATCTCCTGCTCGGTGCGATAGCCCTTCTGGTTGTCCGGGCCCGAATGGCTGCTGAGGCGCGGTACCGTGAGCCGCACCAGTGCCGGTCCGCTTCCGCCTCGCACGTGGGCCACGCACTCGGAGATCAGCCGCGCCGCCTCGCCCGGGTCGCATCCGTCGCCGTCGCGCACGAGCAGATTCGCGAAGCCGCTCAGGTTGCGCGCGATGTTCGCGCCCGGTGTCTGCAGATCGCTCTTGACCGAGATGCCGAGACCGTTGTCGTCCACGAGGAACAACATCGGCAGCTTGAGCGTGGTCGCGATCGTCAGCGCCGACCAGAAACCATTGGTCGCCACCGAAGCTTCGCCGCCGAGCACGACTGCGATCGACGTGTCCCACGCGTGGTCGTGCAGCGTGTCGCGCTGGTACACGATCGACTGCGCCCATCCGGCGGTCGGCGTGTACTGCGAGCCCACGTCGCCCGCCATCGGCAACACGATCGCGCCCTCGGCCTTCGGAAGGTTCCCCACCACGCCGATGTCGCGCCCGTCACTGAACCCACCGGCCCGGCCGAGTGGACTGCCAAGCGCGTCCTCGATCGTGAGACCGAGCGCCAGCATGAGCGGTCGACAGCGGTAGTAGGCGCCCGCCGCATCGTGCGGTTGATCGAGCAGCGTGCCGAGGATCGACTGTCCGAGATCGTGGCCACGCGCCGAGAACTGATAGAGCACGAGGTGCTCGCGCGGCACCGACGTCCTGCTGCGGTTCGTCGCCTCCTCGAGATCGTCCAGCGCGCGCGAGACCAGCACGTGGTAGGCGATCCGCCGCCAGTCGAAGCGCGGATCCACCTCCGACGGTGCGGACGATCGGCGAGATTTGGGCGGCGCGGCGTGCGTCATCGGAGCGGGCTGAGGCGGCGAATCGAGAGCGAATCCGGAACCTGCTCAAATCTGTCCTCCGGACAGCGGGAAGGGGAGCCGTGCTGACGTGCGGCGTCGCAGCCCGATCGGTAGCTTTCGGTCGCTCGCAGCCGGAGGGCTCTCGGTGACCACGAACTTTCGACACATCCGGATCGCGCATCGCGACGGCGTGCGCACCCTCACGCTCGATCGTCCCGACGTGCTGAACAGCTTCAACGCCCGCATGGCGGAAGAGCTGACCGAGGCGCTGGACGCCGCGGCCGACGACGACGACGCGCGCGCCGTGCTGCTGACGGGGACCGGCCGCGCGTTCTGCGCGGGACAGGATCTCGCCGAAGTCGTCCCGCGCGACGGCGCGCCTCCCATCGACCTCGGCGAAGTGGTCGCGCGCCAGTACACGCCGATCGTGCGCGCGATCCGAACGATGGAAAAGCCCGTCGTCTGCGCCGTGAACGGTGTCGCTGCCGGCGCCGGTGCGAACATCGCCTTCGCGTGCGACATCGTGCTGGCGGCGCAGGACGTCTGCTTCATCCAGTCCTTTGCGAAGATCGGCCTCATCCCGGACAGCGGAGGCACCTTCATGCTGCCACGGCTCGTCGGGATGCAGCGCGCGGCGGCGCTCACCATGCTGGGCGACAAGTTGAACGCGGACACCGCGAAGCAGTGGGGGCTCGTGTACGACGTCGTGCCGTCGGCCGTGCTGGCGGATCGAAGTTTCGAGATCGCGCGCCGGCTCGCCGCGATGCCAACGCGGGCGCTCGGTCTCATCAAGCGCGCGTTCAACGCGAGTGCCTCCAACTCGCTCGACGCGCAGCTCGCGCTCGAGGAGGAGCTCCAGCGCGAGGCCGGCCGCACCGCCGACTACGCCGAGGGGGTGTCCGCCTTCGTGGAGAAACGGACGCCGTCGTATCGTGGAAAGTGACGTGAGCGCCACCCGCGACCTCGTCGTCGGTGTCGTCGGCGCCGGCGCGATGGGCCGCGGTATCGCGCAGGTCGCGGCGGCGGCGGGACATCGTGTCGTGCTCGGCGACATGGACACCTTTGCCGTGACGCGGGCGCGAGAGGCGGTGCGCGCGTCGCTCGATCGCGACGTGACGAAGGGCAAGCTCGAGCGCGCCTCCGCTGACGAGACCTTCGCGCGCATCGGTGCGGCGGGCGATCTATCGGGCGGAATGGAGGCATTCGCGCGATGCGGAGTCGTCATCGAGGCGATCGTCGAGCAGCTCGACGCCAAGCGCGCACTGTTCGGCGGGCTCGAGGCGGTGGTCGATGTCAGCTGCGTGCTGGCGACCAATACGTCGTCGCTCTCCGTCGCCGCCATCGGCGCAGCCTGCGCCAGGGCGGAGCGCGTGGTGGGCGTACACTTCTTCAACCCCGCGACGGTGATGCCGCTCGTCGAGATCGTGCCGGCGATCACGACGTCGCCGGCGCACGTCGAGTGGGCACGAGCGCTCGTGCACGGATGGGGAAAGACGACCGTCGTCGCCACGGACACGCCAGGGTTCATCGTCAATCGAATCGCACGGCCCTTCTACGGCGAGTCGCTGCGAATCCTCGAGGAGGGGATCGCCGACGTCGCGACGATCGACTGGGCGATGCGCGAGCTCGGTGGCTTCCGGATGGGACCGTTCGAGCTGATGGACTTCATCGGCAACGACGTGAACTTCGCCGTCACGACGAGCGTGTTCGAGTCCTTTTTCTACGATCCGCGCTATCGTCCGGCGCTCACGCAGCGACGCCTCGTCGAGGCAGGACTCTTTGGTCGGAAGCGTGAGCGCGGCTACTACGACTATCGGGCCGACGCCATCGCTCCTGCGCCGAGCCAGGATCGCGCGCTTGGTCAGCGCGTCGTCGACCGCGTGCTGGCGATGCTCGTGAACGAGGCGGTGGATGCCGTGTACATGCGGGTTGCCTCATCGGCGGACATCGAGCTCGCGATGACGAACGGCGTGAACTATCCCCGCGGCCTTCTCGCCTGGGGCGACGAGATCGGCTCGGCGGAGATCCTGCGGCGGCTCGAGTGGTTGCAGGGCGAGTACGGCGAGGATCGCTATCGTCCGAGCCCGTTACTTCGGCGGCGTGTTCGAGAAGGGAAGACACTGCTCTCGTGATCACGGATACCTTTCGATCGACGTTCCGCACTACGGAGCGCGGATCCTGACGGATGACGCGGGAACGGCCGGATCACGGCTCCCTCGGAGAGGGCATCATCGGAGGCTGCCCTATGCTTTGGGATCGTGGCGGAGGGATCTCGCCCCGGAGCCACAAAGCAGTTGCAGTTCTCCGCGCGCTCCGCGTCTCCGCGTGAGAATGCAGTTGCAGTGGTAGTCATCCGGCCGTTTCCGCGCCATCCGCTGCTGCATCCGCGCTGCGTCGTTGCCAAGTCGTCCGCAGGAAGTCGTTCGTCGCCACTCGAGCATCTGACATGACCCAAGCCTTCATCCTCGACGGCATCCGCACCGCCGTCGGCAACATCGGTGGCCAGTTGAGCGACGTGCGCGCAGACGACCTCGCGGCGCACGTCATCGTCTCGCTCGTCGCGCGGCATCCGACACTCGATCCCGCGCGCATCGCCGACGTCGTGCTCGGCTGCGCGAACCAGGCCGGTGAGGACAACCGGAACGTCGCGCGCATGGCGTTGCTCCTCGCCGGACTCCCGGTGAGCGTGCCGGGCGAGACGGTCAATCGGCTCTGCGCGTCCGGCATGAGCGCCGTCCTTCACGCCGCCCGCGCAGTGCGACTCGGTGAGGGAGACGTGTACGTCGCCGGCGGTGTGGAGAACATGACCCGCGCGCCGTATGTGCTGAGCAAGAGTAGCACGCCATTCGGTCGCGACGCCGAGCTGTTCGACACCAGCCTGGGTTGGCGGTTCATCAATCCCGCGCTGCGCGAGCGATACGGTACTGAGTCGATGGGTCAGACGGCCGAAAACGTCGCCGAGCAATACGGTGTGAGCCGCGACGATCAGGACGCGTTCGCCGTCCGCTCGCAGCGGAAGGCTGCGGCGTCGCGCGACGCGGGACGATTCGAGGTGGAGATCGCCCCGCTCGAGCTCGCGCAGAAGAAAGGACCACCGAAGCGGATCCACGAGGACGAGTTCATCCGCCCGGAGACGACCACCGAGATCCTCGCCAGGCTGCGTCCCGCCTTTCGCACCGACGGCAAGGGGAGCGTCACCGCTGGCAACTCGTCGGGGCTGAACGACGGCGCCGCCGCGCTGTTCATCGTCTCGGAGCGCGGGGCGCGAGAGCTCGGCGCGGCCCCGATGACGCGCATCGTCTCGAGCGCCGTGGTCGGCGTGGAGCCGCGCTGCATGGGAATCGGACCCGTTCCGGCGTCGCGCCGCGCACTCGAGATCGCGGGACTGGAAATGCGGCAAATGGACGTCATCGAGCTCAACGAAGCGTTCGCCGCACAGTCGCTCGCCTGTCTCCGCGAGCTCGGCGTCGCCGACGATGATCTGCGCGTCAATCCAAACGGTGGCGCCATCGCGCTGGGTCATCCGCTCGGCATGAGCGGCGCGCGACTGCTCCTCACCGCGTCGCACGAGCTGCGGCGGAGCGGTGGCCGCTATGCGCTCGCGACGATGTGCATCGGCGTGGGACAGGGAATGGCGACCATTCTGGAGCGCGCGTGATGGCGAACGTCTTCGCCTTCGACGACTTCGTGCCGGTGATTCACGAGAGTGCCTTCGTGCATCCCAACGCCACCGTCACGGGTAACGTCACGATCGGGCGCGACGTTTACGTCGGGCCGGGTGCGGCGATCCGCGGCGACTGGGGCGGCATCGTCATCAAGGACGGCTGCAACGTGCAGGAGAGCTGCACGGTGCACATGTTCCCCGGCGTCACCGTCGTGCTCGAGCGTGCGGCGCACATCGGCCATGGCGCCATCGTCCACGGCGCGCGGATCGGTGAGAACGCGTTGATCGGAATGAACGCGGTGATCATGGATAGCGCGACCGTCGGCGCGGGAAGCATCGTCGGAGCGCTCTGTTTCGTTCCCGCGCAGATGCAGATCCCGCCGCGCTCGGTCGTCGTCGGCAATCCGGCCAGGATCGTGAAGCAGGTCAGCGACGAGATGCTCGCCTGGAAGTCGAATGGCACCGCGCTGTACCAGGCGCTTCCGGCTCGGCTGCACGCATCATTGCGCGCGTGCGAGCCGCTGCGAGAACCGGCGCACCTGTCGAACAGCCAGCAGCGGAGTTATCGAACCTGGAGGGAGACCGGATCGTGACGCGTCTGCAGAGTTACGCCCTCGACGAGTGGGTCACCGGCACGGGAACCGGCACGACGCTCTACAATGCCGTCACCGGGGACGACGTCGCCGTCGCGTCGAGCGAGGGACTCGACTTCGCGGCGATGCTGGAGCATGGGCGCCGCGTCGGTGGTCCGCCGCTGCGCCGCATGACCTTCCACGCGCGCGCCCGCATGCTCAAGGCGCTCGCGCAGCATCTCACGGCGCGGAAGGAGGAGTTTTACCGCGTGTCGGCTTTCAGTGGCGCTACCAGAGGCGATTCGTGGATCGACATCGACGGAGGGATCGGGACGCTCTTCGCCTATGCGAGTCGAGGGCGCCGCGAGTTTCCCGATGAGACGTACTACGTGGACGGCGGCCCCGAACCGCTCAGCAAGGGTGGCACCTTCATCGGCCGGCACATCTGCGTCCCGATGGAGGGCGTCGCCGTCCAGATCAACGCCTTCAACTTCCCCGTGTGGGGAATGCTGGAGAAGCTGGCGACGTCGATGCTCGCCGGTGTGCCCAGCATCGTGAAGCCCGCGACGGTGACGAGCTACCTCACCGAGGTCGTCGCACGCGCCATCGTCGAGTCGGGAATCCTCCCCGCGGGCACCCTCCAGCTCATCTGCGGAGGCGCAGGCGATCTGCTCGATCACCTCACCAGTCAGGACTCCGTCGCCTTCACCGGTTCCGCCGCCACCGGGCTCCTGCTGCGCAGCGGCCGAACGATCCTCGAGCAGAACGTGCGCTTCAACCAGGAAGCCGATTCGCTCAACTTCTCCATGCTCGGCCCCGACGCGAGGCCCGGTACCGAGGAGTTCGATCTCTTCGTGAAGGAGGTCGTCAAGGAGATGACGGTGAAGGCCGGCCAGAAGTGCACCGCCATTCGCCGCACGTTCGTGCCGGCCGGCGTGGTTGACGATGTCGTGGCCGCGCTGCGCAAGCGACTCGGCGGCGTGAAGGTCGGAGATCCCGCGCTCGAGGGCGTGCGCATGGGCCCTCTCGCCGGACGCACCCAGCTCCGCGAGGTCTCGGCCAACGCGGAGAAGCTCCGCTCCGGCGCGGAGCTCGTGTATGGTGGCCCCGGCTCGCTCGACGTCGTCGGCGCGGATCCCGACAAGGGCGCGTTCTTCCCCGCCACGCTGCTCTTCAGCGACCGTCCCTTCGAGCGCACCCAGGCACATGACGTCGAAGCGTTCGGGCCCGTGAACACGGTGATGCCGTACGCGACCCTCGATGAGGCGGTCGCGCTCGCGAAGCTGGGGAAGGGAAGTCTCGTCGGCTCGATCTTCACCGCTCGAGACGACGTCGCGCGCGAGATCGCGCTCGGCACCGCCGCGTATCACGGCCGGCTCATGATCGTGAATCGGCACAGCGCCAAGGAGTCCACTGGTCACGGCTCACCGCTCCCGCACCTCGTGCACGGCGGTCCAGGGCGCGCCGGTGGCGGCGAAGAGATGGGCGGCGTGCGCGGCGTGCTGCACTACATGCAGCGCACCGCGCTGCAGGGCTCGCCGCAGACGCTGGCCGCCGTCACCCGAGAGTGGAGCCGAGGGGCGGATGAGCGCGTCGACCGGGTGCATCCCTTCAGGAAGTATTTCGAGGAGCTCGAGATCGGCGAGACGCTGCTCACGCATCGCCGCACGATCACCGAGAGCGACGTCGTCAACTTCGCCGGCATCTCCGGCGACTTCTTCTACGCGCACATGGATGACATCGCCGCGCGCGAATCACTGTTCGAGCGGCGCGTGGCACACGGGTACTTCGTCCTCTCCGCCGCCGCCGGTCTGTTCGTCGATCCCGCGCCAGGGCCCGTGCTCGCGAACTACGGGCTGGAGGCGCTGCGCTTCGTGAAGCCCGTCTACATCGGCGACACGATCCGCGCTCGGCTCACGTGCAAGCAGAAGACGGCGAAGGAGGACCGCGAGGGACAGATCCCGCAGGGCGTCGTGCACTGGGATGTCGAGGTCACGAACCAGGACGGCGAACCGGTGGCGGTCTACACGATTCTCACGCTCGTGCGCCAGAAGCGCGGTGCCACCGAACCGGCGGATCCCGCACAGGTGGCTGCGGCGCTGGCATCGGAAGCGCCCGCCGAGCTCACTCCGCCGGTGGAAATGGCGAGAACTGAGCCGGACTCGGCGCCGGTGCGAGTGGAGTGAATGGAGCACATTTCATAAAGCTCCATTTCAAGTCGCTCAAGGGGGTCAGCA
>JBDTOD010000064.1:0-22394 GCA_039933415.1 bacterium | reverse complement strand
GCGCGGCGGCAACCATTACGTGCTCCGCGTGCGAGGCAACTCGATGATCGAGGAGCACATCCGCGACGGCGACTTCGTCGTCGTGAACGAACGGATGAGTGCCGACAACGGCGAGATGGTCATCGCCATGCTTCACGGCAACTCCGCCACGGTGAAGAAGTTCTATCGCGAGCGCGACGGCCGCATTCGTCTGCAGCCGGCGAACGAGACGATGCCGCCGATGTACGTGCACGAGAACGACATCACTATCCAGGGAATCGTCGTCGGTGTGATGCGGCGGTTTTGAGCCACGTTGACACCAGTATGAAAACGGCGCTTCGATCTCGAAGCGCCGTTTCAAGTTCATATAGGCACGCCGGCGATCAGCGGGTCAGAGGCGCGTACGCTCCACGCAAGCGATCGAGGGCCGCCATCCCTGCGCCGCTCTCCAGCGCGGCGCGCACCAGCTCGAGCGATTCGCCGAAGGCTATTGGCGCCTCCACCGACACGTAGTGGGCCGCCGCGGCGTTGAGCAGCACGGCCGCGATCGCGGTGGGAGGCGCACTTCCGTCGAGCACGGCCACGACCGCTGCGGCGTTCTGCGCGGGAGGACCGCCGGTGAGCTCGTCCGCCACGCCGCGGCCGAGACCGAAGTGCGCGGGATCGATCGTCCATTCCGTCACGCGAGAATCCTTGATCTCGAGGACGTGGGTGGTGGAGAGCGGCGAGATCTCGTCCATACCATCGCCGTGAACCACGAGTGTGTGCGTCGTTCCGAGCGCTTTGAGTGCGCCCGCGATGAGCGGAACGCGCCGCGCGTCGGCAACGCCGACGACCTGGCGTCCGGCACCCGCGGGATTCGCCAGCGGGCCGACGATGTTCATCACCGTCGGAATGCCGAGTTCGCGGCGCACGGGGCCGACATGACGCATCGCCGGGTGCATCAGCGGCGCGAACATGAACACGATGCCGGCCTCGCGGAGCGCACGCTCCATCACCGCAACCGAGACTTCGACGGGCACGCCGAGCGCCTCGAGCACGTCGGCGCTGCCGCACTGCGAGGTGAACGATCGGTTGCCGTGCTTCGCGATGCGCACGCCGGCACCCGCGGCGAGGAGCGCGGCGGCGGTGGAGATGTTGAAGGTCCCGATCGCTCCGCCACCGGTGCCGCAGGTATCCACGAGATCTTCGGGACGGTCGGCATCGAGGTGCACCATGGCGCCTCGCAGGGCGGCGGCGGCGCCGGCAACCTCGTCGGGCGTCTCCCCCTTGACTCGCAGTCCGACGAGGAGTGCCGAGACCTGCGCCGGCGTCGCCTCCCCCGACATGACCGATTCGAACGCCGAGCGGGACTCGTCCGTGGAGAGCGAGGCGCCCATGGCGAGCTGTCGAATGGCGTGCTGGAGGGGTGGAACCGGGCTAGCCGACACTCAGCGTCTCGAGCATCCGCTCGGGCAGCCGCGACTGGGTCGCGACGAGTCCGATCACGAGCGCGAGCAGTCGCACCCGCTCCACGTCCTCGTCCACGAAGATCCCCTGCATCGCGCGGTTGGTGAGGTTCACCACTCCGATGAGTGCTCCGTGATAGATGAGCGGGAAGCTGATGAACGATCCCGTCGTGAAGTATTCGTCGCGGATCAGCGGATGCGACTTCGCCTCGGCGACGTCCTGCACGAGCAGCGGCTGCCTCGTGGCGGCGACCTTTCCTGCCACGCCTTCGCCGAAGTGAATGCGGTGCCCAGGCGGCACGTTCGGCGCGATGCCCCGCGCGGCGGCAAGATAGAGCGCGTGCTCTTCGGGCGCGTGGAGAAGCAGCGAGCATCGCTGCGCGCCCATGTCGTCGCCGACGAGGGTGAGCAGTCCGTTCACCATCTCGCGCGGATCGTCCGTCGTGGCGTCGAGCGAAAGGACGCGATCGATGAGGTAGAGAGTCCTCGTCTTCTGTCGGAGGGACTCGCTGCGTCGGTGCAGCTCGATGTGCGCCTTCTCCAGCTGATCGACCGCGGCGGTCACTTGTGCCTCGACGGCCGACGCGCGGCGATTGGCGCGTCGCGCCTCCTCGAGGGCCTTGGCCGCCTCACGCTCCAGTGCGACGAGCCGCTCCGGGTCCGCCTGCAAGGCCTGCGGACCCGACGCCTTGAGCAGCTGCTGCTCGAGCATCGCGAGCTTGCGCTCGTACTCGCCATGCACGCGCTGCGTGACGTCCTCCAGGGTGCGCACGGCTTCTTCGCGTGCTTCGCGCTCGAGGAAGCGGAGATACGCCAGCTCGAACAGCGCCGCGGCCGGCGCGAGGCGCTCGGAGGTTCGCGTTCCGAAGAACTTCCGCGTCTCGTACAGCACGATGACGGCTGAAAGCTGCCCTTCGAAGCGCACGCCTCTCAGCGCCAGCCACCCGACGTCGTTGTATCGGTTGAGCGAGAAGAGTGGGGCGAACTCGTCCGAGTGCTCACCGAAATCGACGAAGGTGCCGCCCGACGCGATGGCGATCCTTTCCCGCGTGGGCAGATGATCGAACGTCGTCTCGACGCGCGTCCGCGAGACGGAGTCGCCGTGGGCGACGAGGCGGTCCACGAGCATCTCGCGCCTCGCGTCATAGCGCACGAGGGCGATCTGCGCGAACCGGTCCACTTCGGCCAGGGCGTCGGCGAGCGCGAGCAGAGTCGCGTCCACGTCGGGAGCGACGCTGAGCGCGTGGGCGAGTGTGGCGAGCGTTCGAGGGGGCATCCAACCCGGGAGGAGGGGCGTCGCCAGCGTCAGGCGGCGGGGCGGAAAGTTGGTTGCGGCGTCGCGCCAAAGTCAATCGCGTCGCGCCGCAGCAATGGTTCCACGCGCGCGCGACACGCAGGGCGCGCTCGCGAGGCGTTTTTGCTTGACTCTCCCCCCTCGGCGGATAGCTTTCGGGGCGATGCCGACTCGCACGCTGCAGCTCGTGTTGCACTACGATGGCACGAACTTCAGTGGGTGGCAGCGCCAGCCCGATCGGCGAACCGTGCAAGCAGAGCTCGAAGCAGCGCTCGCTCGGTTGTGCGCCGGCCCGGTCGCGGCGATGGGCTCCGGTCGGACGGACGCCGGCGTGCACGCTCGAGGGCAAGCGGTGGGCGTGCGCGTTCCTAGCCGATGGGAGCCGGCATCGATGCGACGCGCGCTGAACGCACTCCTCCCGGAAGACGTCTGGGTGGCAGATGCGCATGCGATGCGAGACGAGTTCCACGCGCGATATAGCGCGACAGCAAGAGCGTACAGCTATTACGTCGGCACGGACGAGGAGGCGTTGTCTCCCTTCCGCCGCCGCACGGAGTGGGGTGTGCTTCGGCCGCTAGCGCGCGATGCGCTGGACCGCGCCGCTGCTGCCCTTTCGGGAGAGCATTCCTTTCGAGCCTTCGCCGTCCGCGGCACCGCGCCCGCGGACGACGACCACCGCTGTGCGATTCGCCGCGCGGAGTGGCGCGAGCGGCCGGGCGGGCTCGTCTTTCAGATCGAGGCGAATCGTTTCCTTCACCATATGGTACGCTTTCTGGTCGGTACGATGATCGACGCGGCGCTTGGCCGCAGACCGGCGACGGATGTCGGGGCGCTGCTCTCGGCGACGGACAACGCCGATGTGTCTCCGCCTGCGCCCGCGCGCGCGCTGTTCCTCGACCGCGTTTGCTACCCGGCCGAGCTCTATCTCCCCGACGCATGAAGATCTATCTGTCCACCGCGAGCACCGACGACGTCGCCTGGGGAGCGGCCCACGGCATGCTCGACGGTGTGGTGACATCGCCCGGCCTGCTCGCGAATGACGCAGACGCTGAGCCGCGCGCTCACCTGGCCGAGCTCTGTCGAATCGTTCACGGTCCGATCTTCGCCGCGGTGCACGTGATCGACGCGGCGGGCGCCTATCGCGACGGCCGCGAGCTCGCGAAGCTCTCCGACCAGATCGTCGTCCAGCTTCCGCTCGTTGAAGACACGCTCGGCGCGATGCGCCGGCTGCAGGCGGATGGCATACGCGTCTCGGCGACGCACGTCTTCAACAGCGCGCAGGCGTTGCTCGCGACGCGCGCCGGCGCATCGAGCGTCATCATGGCGATCGATCGGCTCGACGCCGCCGGCCACGATGGCGTGGCGATGATCGCCGAGCTGCGCGCGGCGTTCGACGCCTCCGACGCCGAGTGCGACGTGATCGCGCTCAACGCCGTGTCTCCCGCCCAGTTCGGCGCGTGCGCGGTGGCGGGCGCCGACGCCGTCGCGGTCTCCGCCGACCTGTGCAAGTCGCTGCTCGTCCACCCTCTCACCGATCGCGGCATCGACGAGTTTCTCGGCGATGTCGCGCGCCTTCGCCGCGTATGGCCCGCTACGTGAAACGACTTGGAATTCTCTTTACCGCGCCGGCGCTCGTTCTCGCCTGCTCCGGCTCGCCGCAAAGCTCCGATGCGCAGGTGGCACGGACCCTCGACCAGCCGAACGCCGTGCGCGTGCCGGCGTCTCGCCGAACGGCGATCACGGAAGCGGTCGCGCGCGTCGCGCCGTCCGTCGTCACCGTGCAGACGGAAGCGGTCCAACGCGTCGCCGCCGATCCGTTCGACGCGCTGTTCGGCGGCCGGTCCGGCACCCAGACATCATCCGGGCTGGGCACTGGCTTCGTCATGCGCAACGACGGAGTCATCGTCACCAATGCGCACGTGATCGCCGGTGCGACACGCATCTCGGTGATGTTTCGCGACGGCAAGACCTATCCGGCCACCGCGGTCGGCACCGACGAGACGAACGATCTCGCCGTCCTCCGCGTGAACGCGAAGGACCTGCCGATCGCGCCGCTGGGCGACAGCGACAACCTGCTCGTCGGCGAGTGGGCGATCGCGATCGGCAATCCCTACGGCTTCATGCTCGGGAATGCCGAGCCGAGCGTCACCGCCGGCGTGATCAGCGGCGTCGGTCGGAATCTCGTGGCGCGCGGCGAGGGACCGTCCGCCTACTTCGACATGATCCAGACCGACGCCTCGATCAATCCGGGCAACTCGGGTGGGCCACTCGTGAGCGCCAGTGGCGAAGTGATCGGCGTGAACTCGTCGATCTACTCGACCAGCGGGGGCGGCTCGATCGGGCTGGGCTTCGCCATCCCGATCAACCGGGTGCGCCGCGTCGCCGACGATCTGCTCGCGCACGGTCGTGTGCAGCGTCCGTGGATCGGCGTCCGCCTCGAGGCACCGCGTAGCGACAACCCTCGCGACGCGATCTCGCGCGGCGCGATCATCGCCAGCGTCACGCCGGCGTCGCCCGCGGAGCGCGCGGGTCTTCGAACAGGCGACGTCATCACGCGCGTGCGGACGCACGCGGTGCGCAACCGCTTCGATTGGGACGCGGCGCTCCTCGATCTGCGCGTGGGCGAGCAGGTACCGCTCGTCGTTCGCCGGGGAGGATCGGAGGTGACGCTGAACGTCACGATCGCCGACCTGCCCGAGGTCGGCGCGCCCAAGGTCCAGGTGCTACGCGAGATGGAGCTCGTGACGCTCACGCCGGCCATCCGCGCGGAGCGATCCGTGCGGTCGGCGCAGGGCGCGCTGATCTACCGCGCCAGCGAGCGCATCTCCTCGCAACTCGGCATGGCGCCAGGCGACGTGATCGTGATGATCAACCGGACGCGGGTGACGAGCGCGGAGGACGTGTCGCGCGCGCTCGATTACTATGCGGGACGCGGACTGATCCGCGTGTTCTACGAGCACGAGGGCCAGATCTACCCCACCGATTTCTGGATACCATGACGGCGCACGCTCGCTACTCCTCGCCGCTGGCCGAGCGCTATGCGTCGCGTGCCATGCTGGAGCTCTGGTCGCCGCAGGAGCGGCACGGGCTGTGGCGCCGGCTCTGGCTCGCGCTTGCGGAGGGCGAGCAGCAGCTCGGCGTGGCGATCCCGGACGAGGCCCTCGCGCAGATGCGTGCCCACCTGGACGACATCGACTTCGAGAAGGTCGCTGCGTACGAGCGTCGATTCCGTCATGACGTGATGGCGCACGTGCACGCCTTCGGTGACGTGGCGCCCGCGGCGCACAAGTTCATCCATCTTGGCGCGACGAGCGCGTTCGTCACGGACAACGCAGACCTCATCCTCATGCGCCGCGGGCTCGTGCTTCTGCGCGGACGCGTGCATCGCGTGTTGCGCGCGCTCGCGGCGTTCGCGCGGGAGTGGCGCGCCGAGCCCACGCTCGGCTACACGCATCTCCAGCCAGCGCAGCCGACGACGGTCGGCAAGCGCGCGACGCTGTGGATGCAGGATCTCGTGCTCGACCTTGCCGATCTGGATCATCGCATCGCGACGATGCCCTGTCGTGGCGTGAAGGGCACCACTGGCACCCAGGCGAGCTTTCTCGAGATCTTCGAGGGCGATCATGCGAAGGTGCGCGAGCTGGACCGGCTCGTCACGGCGGCGATCGAGTTTCCCTCGTCGATTCCGGTGAGCGGACAGACCTACAGCCGCAAGCTCGATGCGCAGGTGCTCGGCGTCGTCAGCGGCGTCGCGGCGAGCGCTGCCAAGTTCAGCGCCGATGTCCGCATGCTCCAGGCGTTTGGCGAGATCGAGGAGCCGTTCGAGTCGGAGCAGATCGGCTCGTCGGCGATGGCGTACAAGCGAAATCCCATGCGCTCGGAGCGCATCGCGTCGCTCGCTCGATTCGTCGGATCGCTGGAGCCGAACGCGAACCAGACGCACTCCGTGCAGTTCTTCGAGCGCACGCTCGACGACAGCGCCAACCGCCGGCTCGCCATTCCCGAATCGTTCCTCGCGACGGACGCGATTCTGGGACTGATGGAGAACGTCGCGACTGGTCTCGAGGTCCATCCGGCGCGGATCCGACGGCGTCTCATGGACGAGCTTCCGTTCATGGCGACGGAGGAGCTGATCGTGCGCGCGGTTCGCGCCGGAGGCGACCGACAGGACGCGCACGAGCGCATTCGCGGCTACAGCATCGCGGCGGCGCGTGCGCTGAAGGACGGCGCCTCCCACAACGACCTGCTCGACCGCATCGCCGCCGACGACGCATTCGGCATCACACGCGACGAGCTCGATCGGGCGATGGACCCGCGGCGGTTCGTCGGTCGCGCGCCGGAGCAGGTGGATGAATTTCTCGAGGAGGTTGTCGGACCGTTGCTTGCCGGGCTCGATGACGCGCCGACGCACGAGGAGGTACGGGTATGAGCGCCGCGGTCGTGAACGCGCCGTTGCCATTGCCCCTGCTCCGCCGCGGCAAGGTGCGCGATGTCTACGTCGTCGACGAGGAGCGGCTGCTCCTCGTGACGAGCGACCGGGTGAGCGCGTTCGACGTCGTGATGTCCGAGCGCGTCCCGCACAAGGGCAGAGTGCTCACGCAGCTGACGGCCTGGTGGCTGCGCACGTTCGGCAGTCTGGTGCCGCATCACATGCTGAGCGCCGACGCTGACGAGATCGTGGCGTTGGTGCCTGCGCTCGAGCCGTGGCGTGCGGAGCTCGCCGGGCGCGCGATGCTGTGCATTCGCACCGAGGTCTTCCCCGTCGAGTGCGTCGTGCGCGGTTACCTCAGCGGATCGGCGTGGAAAGAGTATCGAGCGACAGGCACGCTCGCGGGCGAGCCGCTCCCGGCCGGTCTGGTCGAGAGCGACCGGTTCGATCCGCCTCGCTTCTCACCGGCGACCAAGGCCGAGACCGGACACGATGAGAACATCTCGCTGACGGAGATGCGGAAGGCGATCGGTGCGGAGCCGACCGACATCCTCGAGTCGCTGAGCCGCCTCGTGTACGCGCGAGGCCGCGATCTCGCGTCAGCGCGCGGCATCATCATCGCCGATACGAAGTTCGAGTTCGGCACGGACCGAAGCGGGAAGGTCCGTCTGATCGACGAAGTCCTCACGCCCGACAGCTCGCGCTTCTGGCCCGCCGACGCCTACGTCCCGGGCCGCTCGCAGCCGAGCTTCGACAAGCAGCCGTTGCGCGACTATCTCGACGGCGAGCGCCGCGCGGGTCGCTGGAGTGGTGAGGCGCCGCCACCGCCGTTGCCCGACGAAGTGATCGAAGCGACGAGCCGCCGATACCTGGATGCCTACGCGCGCATCACCGGCGCACCGCTGCCCTCGACGAACCCCTGACCACACACTCGTGAGCTTCGCCCGGGAAGGACTCGTCTTCATCGCCATCGCCGCGCTCATCGCGGCGGGCACGTACGCCATCGCCCTCAACCGGCGCTCGTGGCCGCTCTGGCTGCTCGCCTTCGCGCTGACGATCGTTGCACTGTGGGTCGCGTACTTCTTCCGCGATCCAGAACGAAGCGGACCTCGCGGCGAGCAGGTCGTCATCGCGCCGGCCGACGGCAAGGTGGTGCTCATCAGCGAGGTCGACGAGCCGTCGTTCATGGGTGGCCGCGCGCGCCGCGTCTCCATCTTCATGAACGTGTTCAACGTGCACGTCAATCGATATCCGGTCAGCGGCACCGTGCGATATCTCCACTACAATCCGGGCAAGTTCCTCAACGCCGCGGTGGAGAAGTCGAGCCTCGAGAACGAGCAGATGTCCGTCGGCATCGAGACCAATCACGGACGGATTCTGGTGCGCCAGATCGCCGGACTCATCGCTCGACGCATCGTGACGTACAGCAAGGACGGCGAGCAGGTGCAGCAGGGTCAGCGGATGGGATTGATTCGGTTTGGCTCGCGCGTCGACGTGTTCCTGCCGCTCACCGCGCAGGTCAAGGTGAAGATCGGCGACATGACACTCGCCGGCTCGAGCGAGATCGCCGAACTGGGGACCCGATGAAGGCCTCGCGTCGGCAACTCAGGCGTCCGAACATGCGCCGCGCGGTAATCCTCTTCCCGAGCGGCCTCACGCTCGGTAACCTGTTCTTCGGTGTCTTTGCCATCATCGCGGCGTCGCGCGGCGAATTCCGCCAGGCAGGAGTGTTCGTGCTCCTCGGTGGGGCCTGCGACGCGCTCGACGGCCAGGTCGCCCGCGCGACGAACGCCGGTACCCAGTTCGGCGAAGAGCTCGATTCCCTCGTCGACGCGATCACCTTCGGACTCGCGCCGGGGCTGATCATGTACTTCGCGGTGCTCAACCGCGACAACTGGGACTGGCTCGTCGTGTTTCTCTTCGCCGCATGCGCCGTCATGCGGCTTGCGCGCTTCAACATCGAGCAGGCCGGCACGGCGAAGACGTACTTCCAGGGCCTCCCCAGCCCTGCGGCGGGAATCACGCTCGCATCCTATTACTGGTTCAGCCAGTCGTGGCTCTACAACTACGGCGCGATCGCGGATCTCCCCTGGCACGTAATGCTCCGCTACCTCATGGCGGCGCTCGCGTTCCTGATGATCAGCAACATTCCGTATCCGGTGTTCCCGCGCACCGGGTTCCGGAGCCTTCGCGCGATCGGGGCGACCTTGCTCCTGGTCGGCTCGGTCGCGCTGTTCGCGACGAAGAAGCTCGAGTTCTTCTTCCCGTTTGCGCTCTGCTACGTCGCATGGGGACCGATCCGATGGGTCTTCTCGGGGCTGTTCGAGCGGCGCCAGCCGACCATTCCGTACGATCTGTCCGAAGGTGAGGACGACGAGGACGAGGACGAGGACGACACGATCGGTCCGATGGACTCGCAGGTCCACGCGTCGCGACAGTCGGAGCGCGAGCCTCGTCCACCTCGGCCGGATCGCGGTCGTGGCGACCGTACCGACGCGGCCCCGCGCGCGCCTCGCGCAGAGCGGCCAGCGAGGACGGAGACGGCGTCAGTGCGCACGGAGCGTCCCGACGACACCGAGCGGAGCGCACGAGCCGATCGTCCTGCTCGGCCAGAGCGTACGGAGGCTGAGCGCGCTGCACGTCGCGAAAAGCGGGAGAAGCGCGACACGCGTCGCGAACGCCCGGCGCGCGCCGAATCGATGCCGACCATCGAGCCGGCTGACACCGGAGTCCTGGCGATCACGCTCGGCGAGCCCGAGGTGACCGGCAGCACCGTCCCCATACTCAGCGTCATTCGCGCGGATGCCGACAGCGTGACGCATGACGACACCGCCGAGCGCGTCGCGGGCGAGGCCGCGTTACCGCGCAAGCGGAAGCGACGGAGGCGGCGCGGCCAGCGTGATCGGATCGCCGGTGAGGCGGGTGGATCTGCGGAGTCGTCCGAGTCCATGGACGCGGACGACGGAGACTTCGAAGGAGACGAGCGTGATCAGCGCGACGCGTCGGTGCGCGGTGACTCGCCGTACGCCGCGCCAGCAATCGCTCCTGAGTCGTCGCCGCCACCACGCCCGACCGCTCCCCCTGTCGTTCCATCACCAGCGCCAGAGTCCGAATGAGTCGATATCGCGTCGCCGTGCAGGTCGTGCCCCGTCGCGGTCTGCTCGATCCGCAGGGGAAGGCGGTCGCTGATGCCCTGCACACGCTCGGCTTCGGCGGCGTCGCCGCCGTGCACGTCGGCCGGCATCTCGTGCTCGAGCTCGAAGCACAGGACGAGGCCACGGCGCGCCAGCAGACGCGTGAAATGTGCGAGCGGCTGCTGGCCAATCCGGTCACGGAAGACTTCGAGATCGCCGAGGTGACGTCGCGATGAAGTTCGGCATCGTGACGTTTCCCGGGTCGAATGGCGACTTCGACGCGTATCAGGCGCCGGTCGAGGCGTTTGGTGAAGAGGCCGTCATGCTCTGGCACAAGGATCACGATCTCCAGGGCAGCGACGTCGTGATCCTGCCAGGTGGATTCAGCTACGGTGACTATCTCCGCGCAGGCGCTATCGCGCGCTTCAGCCCGATCATGAACGAAGTCATCCAGCACGCGAAGCGCGGGGCGCCCGTGCTCGCGATCTGCAACGGATTTCAGATTGCCTGTGAAGCCGGACTCCTCCCGGGAGCGCTACTGCGCAACGCATCGCTGAAGTTCGTCTGCGCGCCGATCGGTGTGCGCGTGGAGACGTCGGACACGATGTTCACGTCGCGCTACGAGCGGGGCAAGCGAATCGTGCTGCCGATCGCGCACGGGGATGGGCGCTACAGCGCCGACGGCGACACGCTCGACCGGCTGGAAGGAGAGGGCCAGGTTGTGCTTCGGTATGCGCCGGACGCCCTCGAAGCGCGCGAAGCGTACAACCCGAACGGCTCGATGCGGGACATCGCGGGTATCATCAACAGCGCCGGCAACGTCATCGGCATGATGCCGCACCCCGAGCGCGCCGTCGATCCGCTGCTCGGACCGGCGGATGGGCTCCCACTGTTCGAATCCATCCTGCAACGCGTCGCGGTCTGACGAGGAGCGCTCCATGCGCCGACTGTTCGTGCTCGCCCTGTTCGCTCTCGCCCCTCCGCTCGGCGCCCAGAGCGCTGCGAAGGTCGTGACCCCCGGCATGTCGCGCGCGAAGGTCGTCGCCGTGATGGGCGAGCCCGCCACCGTGCGCTCGGTCGCCGAGTTCACGTACATGTTCTACCAGAACGCCTGCGCGAAGCGCTGCGGCATGAACGACCTCGTCGTACTGCACGCCGACAGCGTGGTCGACGCGATCTTCCGCTCGCCAGGCCGGCAGTATACGGGAACGAGCAGCTCTCCCGCACCGATCTCGTCACAGCGGGCGGCTCGCCCAGCGACCGCGACCAAGCCGGCGGCCGCCTCGTCTCCGGCAACGCGCATGAAGCCGCCCGCTGAAGCCAACGACGCGCGTCCCTCGATCCCGATCAGCAAGCCGACGCTCTATCCGGCGTCTCCCGTGACCCCCGCCACCCGCGCTCCGTGACCGTTACTGCCCGACCCGGCGACCCCGCGATCACGCCCGCCCTCATCGCCGAGCACGGGCTGACCACCGACGAGTACGACCGCCTCGTCGACATGCTTGGAAGGACACCGACCTTCACCGAGCTCGGGATCGTCAGCGCGCTCTGGAGCGAGCACTGCTCGTACAAGCATTCACGTCCCCTGCTCCGTACCCTGCCGACGAAGGCGCCGTACGTGCTCCAGGGTCCGGGCGAGAATGCGGGCGTGATCGCGATCGGTGACGGGATGGCCGTCGCGTTCAAGATCGAATCGCACAACCACCCGTCGGCGGTCGAGCCGTATCAGGGCGCCGCGACGGGTGTCGGCGGCATCCTGCGTGACGTGTTCACGATGGGCGCTCGCCCGATCGCCCTGCTCAACTCACTGCGTTTCGGGTCACTCGATTCGGCGCGGGTTCGCTACCTGTTCGCCGGCGTCGTGAAGGGGATCGGCGACTACGGTAATTGCGTCGGCATCCCGACGGTCGCCGGTGAAGTCGTGTTCGACCCGGCCTACGAGGGCAATCCGCTCGTCAACGCGATGTGCGTCGGCATCATGAAGGAAGAAGAGCTGATGCTCGCCGTGGCAGAGGGAGTCGGCAATCCGATCATCGCGGTCGGCGCTCGCACGGGACGCGACGGGATTCATGGCGCGTCGTTCGCCTCCGAGGATCTCTCCGAGGCGAGCGACGCCAAGCGTCCGCGCGTGCAGGTTGGCGATCCCTTCACCGAGAAGCTGCTGCTCGAGGCGTCGCTCGAGCTCATCCGCAGCGGGCACATCGTCGCCATCCAGGACATGGGCGCGGCGGGACTCACGTCGTCATCCGCGGAGATGGCCGCGCGCGGCGACGTCGGTGTGACGATCGACACGCTGAAGGTGCCGGCCCGTGAAGAGGGCATGACACCATACGAGCTGCTGCTGAGCGAATCGCAGGAGCGCATGCTCGTCGTCGCGAAGCGCGGGCACGAGCACGACGTGAGTGCGATCCTCGAGAAGTGGGACCTCACCGCTGCGGTGATCGGCGAGGTCATCGCCGAGCCGGTCTATCGCGTCACGGAAGGCGATCGCGTGGTCGCCGAGTTTCCCGGCATCCGGCTCGTCACCGATTGTCCGACGTATGAGCCGGAGGCGCGCGAAGCGGACGACGTTCGACTCCGGCGCGAGCGCGATGTCTCCGCCATTCGCGAGCTGCCGGAAGAGGCCGATCCGATCTGGACGCTCGAGCGGCTGCTGACGTCCCCGACGATCGCGAGCAAGCGCTGGGTGTATCAGCAGTACGATCATACCGTGCGCACGGGCACCGTCGTCGGTCCCGGTGGTGACGCAGCGGTGGTCCGGATTCGCGGCACCGATCGCGCCATCGCGCTCAAGACGGACTGCAACGGCCGGTACGTCTTCCTCGATCCGCGCGCCGGAACACGCATCGCGGTGGCCGAGGCGGCGCGCAACGTCGCGTGTGCCGGCGCCCGCCCGATGGCCATCACGAACAATCTGAACTTCGGCAACCCGAAGCGCCCCGAGGTCTACTACCAGCTTCGTGAAGCGGTGGCGGGCATGAAGGAAGCGTGCGAAGTGCTGGGCACGCCCGTGACCGGCGGCAACGTCTCGCTGTACAACGAGAATCCGACCGGCGCGGTCTATCCCACCCCCGTGATCGGGATGGTCGGCCTCGTCGACTCGCTCGCGCACATCACGCGCTCCGCCTTCAGCACCCCGGGCGACGAGATCGTCCTGCTCGGCGACAACACCGATGAGATCGGAGGCAGTGAGTATCTCACGCGCGTGCATGACGTGGTCGCGGGCGCTCCTCCTCGCTGCGATCTGGACGGGGAGCGCGCGCTGATCAGCGCACTCCTCGACGCGATCCGTCGCGGCGCGGTGCGATCGGCGCACGACTGCGCCGATGGTGGACTCGCCGTCGCGCTGGCGGAATGCGTGATGATGGAGCGCGCGCATCCCACGAGCGCGACGATCGATCTGTCGGCGTGGTCGCAACTACCCCTTCGTGCCCTGCTGTTCGGTGAGGCGCAGGGGCGCGTCGTCGTCTCCACGCCCGATGCGGCTGCGGTTCATGCGGCCGCGCAGTCGCACGGCGTCCGCGCCACGACTATCGGCACCGTGACGAATGCGTCGCGCCCGTTCACGATCACGGTGGGCGCAACGCGCATCGAGAGCTCGATCGTCCCGCTCGCTGACGCGTATCACGAAGCGATCCCACGCATCATGTCACGCGCCGCGTCGGCGCAGGACGTCGCGCTGGTCTCCGACTCGCAGGTCTGAATCCTATGTGTGGTATTTTCGGCGTTCGCAATCAGCCCGACGCGGTGGCGCTCACCAAGCTCGGGCTGTATTCATTGCAGCATCGTGGGCAGGAATCCGCCGGCGTGGTCTCGGTGGACGAGCACGGCGTGGCGCGCGGCGTGAAGAGCATGGGGCTCGTCTCGGACATGTCGATCCCGCAACTCGAGGCGCTCCATGGCACGATGGCCATCGGACACACGCGCTACAGCACGACTGGCTCATCGACGATCGAGAACTCGCAGCCGGTGCTCGCGAGCTCGCGCGGCGGCCACATCGCGCTCGCACACAACGGCAATCTGACGAACGCCGGCGAGCTGCGCGTCGAGCTCGAGGATCTCGGATCGATCTTCGCGTCGTCGATGGATTCGGAGGTGATCGTGCATCGGCTCGCGCGTTCGACGGCCCAACTGCCGGAAGAGCGGCTGGCCGACGCGCTGCGCGGGGTGGAAGGTGCATTCAGCATCGTCACCATTCTCGGTGACACGCTGCTCGCCGCGCGCGATCCGCGCGGCTGGCGCCCGCTCGCGATGGGACGACTCAATGGCTCGCCCGTCTTCGGGTCGGAGACGTGCGCGCTCGACATCGTCGGCGCGACGTACGAGCGCGACGTGCTGCCGGGTGAGATCATCGCCGTCGACGCGTCGGGCGAGCGCTCGATCTTTCCGTTCGAGACGAAGGAGCTCAAGCGCTGCGTGTTCGAGCACGTGTACTTCGCGCGCCCCGACAGCCGGATCTTCGGCGGTTCGGTCGATCGGGCGCGGCGCGAGCTCGGGCGGCGGTTGGCTCGCGAGTGTCCGGCGCCCGGCGCCGACCTCGTGTTCAGCGTGCCCGACTCGTCGAATTCCGCAGCGATCGGATTCTCCGAGGAGAGCGGCCTGCCGTACGAGCTCGCGCTCATCCGCAATCACTACGTCGGCCGCACCTTCATTCAGCCCACGCAGGCCACGCGTGACGCGAAGGTGCGTCTCAAGTACAACGCCGTGCGCGAGGTGCTCCAGGGGAAGCGCGTCGTCATGGTCGACGACTCGATCGTGCGCGGCACCACCACGCGCGGGCTGGTGTCGCTCGTCCGGGCCGCTGGCGCCGCGGAAGTGCACATGCGCGTGAGCTCCGCGCCGGTCACCGGGCCGTGCTACTACGGCATCGACACGCCGAGTCGTGAGGAGCTGATCGCGTCGAACAACACGCTCGAGGAGATCCGCACGTCGCTGGGCGTCGACTCGCTGGGTTACCTCTCGCTCGAGGGGATGCTCGAGTCGGTGCCTGGTGGACCGGGCGGCTTCTGCCACGCGTGCTTCTCCGGAGACTATCCGACCCCGCCACCGACCGACCCCGCGAAGCTGCGTTTCGGCTGCGGCTGCTGATGACGGCTTGGCCATGAGTCCGTCCATGCACCTTACGGGAGCATAACATCCAAGTCCTTGACCAATCTGGGGTTGGACGGCTAATTACTCAGGCCGTCGCCGCTGAACGAAGCGTGCACCCGCAGCCCTCGGTCGGCATCTGCGGAGAGCACGGTGGTGAGCCCAGGAGCGTGATGCAACGTCACGCGAGCGGGCTCGATTATGTCTCGTGCTCTTCGTCCCCAGATGTGCATCGTTCGCCTCGCCGCTGCTCATGCCGCTCTTGAATCCACCATCCAGTAGCGCTGCCCTCAAGCGTCTTCCGGCGCTTCCCAACCTCCCGGTCCTTCCTGACGCGCACGACGCGCGCAGCCTCCGGATCGCGTTGGTGACGGAGTATTACTATCCCCATCTGGGCGGGGTCTGCGAGCACGTGCACTTCTTCGCGCGCGAGGCGCGGCGACGTGGGCATCACGTGGACATCATCACGTCCAACCTGCGCGGCGCTCAGCCGCAGGCCAACGTCATTCGCCTCGGACGCAGCCAATCGGTCTACGCGAACGGTTCGCAGGCACGCGTCACGATCGGCCTCGGCCTTCGGCGCGAGATGCGCAACGTGCTCCGCCGCGGACACTACGACATCGTCCACGTGCACTCGCCGCTCACGCCGATCCTCCCGCTGCTGGCGAT
Organism: bacterium; assembly: GCA_039933415.1. Classification (GTDB taxonomy): domain Bacteria; phylum Gemmatimonadota; class Gemmatimonadetes; order Gemmatimonadales; family Gemmatimonadaceae; genus AG11. Next base: position 6,353 of record JBDTOD010000064.1, on the reverse strand, counting down.
CGAGGAAGCCAACTGCCCCGTGGTGGGCACGTTCCACACGTACTTCGATAAATCGAAGGTCTACCACTTCTTCAACGATTTCTTTCAGAAGCGGCTGGACATGCTCGATGCGGCGATCTGCGTGTCGCACTCGACCACCGTCGCCCTCGAGCCCTACTTCAGCGCCGACTGGCGAATCATCCCGAACGGCATCGACACCGACGTCTTCCATCCGAGCGTCGCGGCGCCGCCGGCCATCCGGAAAGACGTTCCCTCGATCCTCTTCCTCGGACGGTTCGACCCACGCAATGGACTCAGCACGCTGATCGAGTCCTTCCGCAAGGTGAAGGGCAAGAATCGGCAGGCCCAACTCGTCGTCGTCGGTGATGGTCCGTTGCGCGAGCATTACTACAAGCAGGCCAAGGGCGATCCCGACATCACGTTCGTCGGCGCCGTGCTCGAGGGACGACCAAGCTACTACGCGCACAGCTCCATCTACGCCTGCCCGACCACGAAGGCCTCCTTCGGCATCACGCTGCTCGAGTCGATGGCCTGCGAGACGCCGATCGTCTGCTCCGACATCCTCGGGTTCCAGGACGTCGTCCAGAACGGGCGCGAAGCGCTGATGACACCGTGCGGTGATCGCGACGCGCTTGCCGACTCGCTCGTCCGGCTGCTCGATGACGAGGGACTTCGCCTTCAGCTCGGCACGACTGGCCGCCACGAGTCCTTGCAGTACTCGTGGCCACGGGTGACGTCGCAGGTGCTCGACGTCTATCACGCCGTGATGGGGCGCACCGCCAGGCCATGATCGGCGCGGCCGCGGCGGGGCTCGCCGCTGCGGGCCTCGCGGCGCATGGAGCGTGGCATCGCAACAGCTTCGTCTTCGGACCTGTCGTCACCCATCTGCCGGGTGACGAGCCCGTCGTGAGCCTCACCTTCGACGACGGGCCGAACCCGCAGGCGACGCCTCGGATCCTCGACGCGCTCCGTCGCGCTGGAGTATCGGCGACCTTCTTCGTGCTCGGCCGACACGTCGAGCGCTGGCCGGAGCTCGTGCGGCGGATGGCCGTCGAAGGGCATCAGATCGGGAACCACGGCTATTTCCATCGGAAGCTGCATCGTCGCACTCCCGCCTACGTGCGCGACGACATCACGCGCGGCACCGAGTCGATCGTGCGCGCCTCCGGCGTCCGGCCGCGACACTTCCGCGCGCCGCACGGCTTTCGCAGCCCGTGGGTCACGCCGATCGCCGCGTCGCTCGGACAGCGCACCGTCGGCTGGTCGCTTGGCGTGTGGGACTCGGACAAGCCTGGCGTCGAGGCAATCGCCACGCGGTCGATCGAGGGAATGCGCGCGGGCTCGATCCTTCTGCTTCACGATGGCGATGGATACGATCCTGCCGGGGACCGCTCGCAGACGGTGGAGGCGCTGCCGATCATCATCGACGGACTGCGGGGGCGCGGATTTCGCTTCACGACGCTGCCTGAGTGACGCCCATCCCCCTCGCATGAACGCCACCCTGTCCCGCGCCCTCAGGCTCGGTCTGACCGGGCTCATCCTCGTGATGCTCGTGCTGTTCGCGCGCCGCGTGAACTGGCACGACACATGGAACACGATGCGCTCCGCGTCGCTCCCGCTGTTCCTGGCGGCGGCGGCCGTCAACCTCGCGTCGATCGTCGTCAAGGCGGTGCGATGGTGGGTGTTCCTCCGGCCGGTGGGTGCGAAGTCGCTGCCGCTCGCTCTCCGTGCGACGTTCGCCGGCGCGGGGCTCAACAACGTGCTGGTAGCCAACGGCGGCGAGGCGGCACGCGTCGTGTTCATCTCGCGCGCGGCACACGTCCCAAGCGCCAAGGTGCTGGCGACGCTCGCGCTGGAGCGGCTGTTCGAGCTCGTCGGCTACGTGGTGCTCCTCTCACTCGCGGCGACCTTTCTCGAGCTTCCGCACTCCATCGAGCGCGTCAAACCGTTCGCGATCGCCGCGCTGATCCTGATGGCGGCGCTGCTCGTCTGGCTGCTTCGCCGGCCGGACGTCGTCGAGTCGGTCGCCGGCCCGAAGCCGGCGCACTGGCGCGGGCGCGTGCGCGCGTACGGGTCGCGTTTCGTGGAGACCATCGGGCAGGTGTCGAGCGGGCCGCGCTTCATCGCCGCGCTCCTGCTCAGCGTTGCCGCGTGGGCGCTGCAGGTCGCGACGTATCAGCTCACCGCGCAGGCGGCGCACCTTCCGATGACGACCGTCTCGACGATCGCCGCACTGCTCGCCGTCAACCTCGGCTTCGCGCTGCGAGCCACACCGGGCAACGTCGGCCTGTTTCAGGCCGCGTACGCGGCGACGGCGACCGCGTTCGGGATGGACCAGAATCAGGCGATCGCCGTGGCGTTCCTCATCCAGGCGCAGCAGATCCTGCCCGTCACGCTGATCGGCATCGCGCTCGCTCCCGAGTTCATCTTCAAGAAGGCCAAGCGGCGCGCGAGCGACCTGCCGGGCGAGATCCCGAGCGAGTCGCGCGGCGACGACTGATCAGCTGAGCCGTCAGCCCTGGCCGAGCAGATACCCCGCGCGACGCACCGTCTCGATCGCGACGGTCCTGCTGCGCGCGAGCTTTCGGCGCAGGTAGCCTACGTACACCTCGATCGTGTTCGGCTGCGGCGTGGTGGATGCACCCCAGACGAAGTCGGTCAGCGTCGCCTTGCCCACGACGCGCGGTGCGTAATGGAAGAGGCAGCTCAGCACATCGTACTCGCGCGGCGAGAGAATCACTTCGTCCCCCGCGCACCAGACGCGGCGGTGCGCGCGATCGAGCACGAGATCGCCCACGGCCATGCGGCGGTCGGCGTTCATCGTGCGCGCGCGCCGCGCGATCGCGTGCAGTCGCGCCGGGAGCAGCGACGAGTTGGCGAGGCAGACGTCGTCCGCGCCTTCGTCGAGCATCCGCGCGCAGTCGCGCTCGTCGCGGGCGCTGAGCACGACGATCGGCGCGAGCGGCCAGCGTCTGCGTACGTGACGCATGCGGCGGCCGAAGTCGTCGAGCGTCGCGCGATCGAGCAGCACGGCGTCGGGCTGCTGTGGGTCGCCATTGGGTGACGGGAGATGACCTTCGAGATCGAGATGAAGGATCTCCGTTCCTTCACCGGCCAGCGTTTGCTCGACGAGCGCGACGAGCGCTGGGTCGAGGCTGCCGATCGCGATCTTCGCGACACAGCACGAGCTCATTGGCATGGCAGGGCCGATTCGAGATGCGTTGACTGCGCGGCCTCGCGCTCTTCTACGCTAGGGGCCTCGGTCGCGCACCGCAAGGCACGAAGCGCGCGGGAAGCGCGCAGGCTGAGACGGTCTTCAGCATTCCCGAGCACTCGCGATGGCGCCCGTGATCGGGGGTTCCTACTCTGGGCGAGTCGAGTCTCGGACGCCGATGACGGCCCGTCTCGACCGAACGACGGAAGGTCCTCGTCCTTCCGGTGATCACCCCGAGGCCCCGCATGTCCAAGGAAAAGCCCTCCCCCAGTCCGGTCGATGCTGCGCCGGATCAACGCGCACTCACGGAGCGTCAGGCCATGCGCCTGGCCACGCTGAGTGGCGTCGACGCCAAGGCGATCGTGGGCAGCACCGTTGCCCAGATCTCCGACAAGTTCAAGTGGAAGATCGACCCGACCCTGCTCTTCTTCCGGCGCGTCTGCGGGAGAGTGGTGAAGAAGGATCCCGTCACGGGAATCGAGTATCCCGTGCCCTTCGCGACGGTGGTCGTCGAGGACACGGACTGCAGCCTGCTCGCCTACTTCCCGCATGGGTGGCCGTGGGGCTGGTACTACCCGCTGTTCTGCCATCGCGAGGTGCTCGCGACGGTGCACACCGACGCGTGCGGCAACTTCTGCGCGTACATCCCCCGCTTCGACATCGACTGGATCCTGCGCTGGCGGCATCATCGCATCTGTTTCCCGATCATCTTCAAGCGTCCGTCGCTCGCGGATCTGATCGAGAAGCTCCATCTCTATCCCGTGCCGAAGGATCCGATCGGTCCGCCGCGTCCCGGCCCCGATCCGTCGCCACTCGACCGTCTGGCGACGATGTCGCTCGCGGGCATCGAGGCGTTGGGGGGAGGCACGGCGCGAGCACTCGCACAACGCGTGCAGGGCGCGCAGCTCTCCCGTTCCCTCGGGGGCAAGCCGGCATTCGACGAGCAGGCGCTGAGTGTTCGCGCGTTCGACCGTGAGCTGCCACCACCGCTGCCGGCGGCGCTTCAGCAGGTGCGCTCCGGCAGCGCCAACGTGGTTGCGCAGCGCGGGGCCGATCCACACGAGGCCGTGCGCGCGACGATCGCATCCCAGATCGGCATCGACGCGAAGGCGCTCGCGCAGCTCGACCTGAACCGCTTCATCGGTCCGTTCTTCCGGTGCATCGACGTCATCCTCCCCGAATGGCAGCGGATCGTCGACGTGCCCGACATCACGTTCCGCGTCATGCAGGACGTCGACGGAGATGGCGACGAAGAGACGATCTACTCCGAGGGCTACTTCGACGTCCGCTGGAATGCCGGGCCCATTCCGCCCGTCACACTGGTCGCGTCGTCGATCGCGAAGGAGTCGCGCACCTGTGACACGCCGATCGTTCCGTGCACGAACACCCCGGAGCTGCTGTTCGCGGGTCTGATGCCGATCACTGACCCTGCGTACTTCGACGACGTGAACGGCTACGCAAAGCGTCCCAACAAGCCGTTTCCACCCATCCCGCCGCGTCCCGTCGCGGAAACGCCATTCCTCGGCGTGCTCCAGCTCTACGGGTGCGTCAACGTGCCGAACGCCGCGTTTTATCGGGTGCTCGCGTCCTTCAACGGGGGGCCGTTCAACGCGATTACCGGACTCTCGTGGAACATCTATCCGCTACCGTCCGGTGCGCCGCACACCGTCGTGCCCGACGCCAGTGGATGGTATCCGGTGCTGCCGAATCCGACGGACTTCCATCCGGCGAACATGGTCATCGAGTGGCCGACGCCGACGCTCGGCAAGTACCAGCTGAAGATCGAGACCGGCACCGGGACGAAGGCCCATATCGGCTTCGGGAACACGGTGGCCATTCAGGTGGACAACACGGCGCCAAGCGTGCTCTTCTCCAAGCTCTCGTGGAAGTTCACGACCGAGCCCGATGCCGCGCTCGACCTGCCGTCTCGCAACCTGCTCGTGAACTGCCCCACGATTCGGCGCGGCAGTCCCGCGCGCGATATCGAGGTGCAGTTCGAGACGCTCGTCAGCGCGCATCACCTGCGCGACGCGACGATCACCACCCACGGGTGCGGCGGCGGCTCGTTCACGCTGCTCACCGCACCGGCGGACACCACGCACTGGCACCAGACCGTGAGTGACAACAGCGTTGCGCTCTCGGGACGCTACAAGCTCGACGCCTCGTCGCTCGAGGGGGCGTACGGCTTCACCTGCCAGGCGAACAGCCGAGCGATGAATCCGGCCGGAAGCGACAACGGGCATCTGCTCGACTGGAACTACGATCCCATCTACTCCTACGTGATCCCGCAGGTCGAGGTCGCGATCGTGAATGCCTAGGGGCGGCGCGCGGGCACGCCGTGCAAGACCGGCGGCGTGTCCGCGTGCCATGTCGCGGCTGACGTGCATGGAGGAGTCATGATGTCGATCGAAGTACGATTCGTGTTTTGTGTGCTCGCCGCCTGGCGCCTCACGCATCTCCTCACGGCCGAGGATGGTCCTGGCGATGTCGTGGTGCGTCTCCGAGCCACGCTTGGCCAGAGTGTGCTGGGGAGAGCCATGGACTGCTTCTACTGCCTGAGCCTGTGGGTCGCGGCGCCACTTGCGCCATTCGTGTCGACGGATCCGCTGGAATGGGTGTTCACCTGGCTGGCCCTCTCCGGAGGCGCCTGCCTGCTCGAGCGCGCGACCGCGCCCGGTCTCGTGCCTCACGCAACTGCTCGCGCCATGCGCGAGGGAGGATTCGATGAGCTGCTGTGGAGAGCGGCGCGAGGCGATCCGCGCAGCGATGCAGACGTACCCACCGCCGGAACCGGTGCCCTTGCTGCGTCCGGTCGCACGGATTCCGATCGTCTACCGGGGTGACACGTCGCTCGTCGTGCGTGGGTCGGCGACCGGAACGACGTATGTGTTCGCGCCGACGGAGGAGTCACTGTTGGTGGATGCTCGGGACGCCGAGCCGCTGCTACGGTCGGTGCACTTCTGGCTCGGGTGACGTGATCGACCCCGCGGAGCGGAGCGATAGAACGTTCAACGGCGCCCATCGCTGGGCGCCGTTGAACGTTTCCGAACTGTCCGTCAGTGGAGGCGCGGGGAATCGAACCCCGGTCCGAAGCTAGATCGACCACAGGCACTACGTGCGTATCCCACCGATTGATGTC
>JBDTOD010000063.1:0-22950 GCA_039933415.1 bacterium | reverse complement strand
AAGCGCTCGTTACCGGTGAGCTGGTGGGCTACGTGATCAAGGGGATCGTTGGCCGGCAGCGGCCGTTCGTGCGTCCGCGCGACCCGAACAGCTTCCAGCTCTTCCGTGGCTTCGGGTCGAGCGATGCGTATCGCTCATTCCCTTCCGGTCACACCACGTCGGCGTTCGCCGCAGCGGCAGCGGTGACGAGCGAGACGTCGCGCTGGTGGCCCGACACGCGCTGGATCATCGGGCCGGCGATGTTTGGTGGGGCTGCTCTCGTCGGCGTCTCGCGCATGTACAACAACCGCCACTGGGCGAGCGATGTCATCGTCGGCGCGGGCATCGGTACCTTCGCCGGTCTCAAGGTCGTACGTTATCAACACTCGCATCCGGGCAATCGGATCGACCGGCTGCTCCTCACCGGCTCGCTCGTTCCCACGCCGGGCGGCCACGTGTTTCACTGGTCGATCCTTCCCGCCCCCCGCGCACTCACCTCAGCCGGCGCCCGCCCCTGACCGATCGCACCCCGGGCACCACCACGTGAGCCGCGCGAAGAGTGGCATCTTCGTCATCGCCCCGATCGGCGGTGAGGTCGGCGCGCGGATCGCCGCGCTCCAGCGTCAGTACGACCCGCGTCTCGCCTCGCTCGACCAGGCCCCGCACGTCACGCTCGCCGGCTCGTCGGGCATGGGTCCGATCGCGCCGGACACGACCGCCGCGGAGCTCGGCGACGCGCTCGGCCCGATCGTCCGCGACACCGCGCCGTTCACGCTGCGCTTCGGCCGCCCGACGCGCTTCATGCAGACCCAGATCGTCGTCCTCCCGCTCGACCCGAACGGTCCGCTGCGCACGCTGCACGAACGCATCAAGACGAGCGGTCTCCGCGCCGCGCGGCCGCGCTTCTATTTCACGCCGCACGTCACCCTGAATCTCTATCGCGAGCTGCCGCGCGATCTGCTGGCCGCGCTGCTGGCCGAGCGATTCGACGAGGCGATCAGCCTCGAGACGCTCGAGGCGCATCTGACGAAGGACAGCGGGGAGTCGAGGCGACTGCTGACACTTTCCCTGCAGAGTGAAAACCAATCGCCCTGATGCACGGCGCGCGATGGTCGGAGCGCCAGTACCAGGGAATAGCGTGCAGTACGATGTACGAGTGGTACGCAGTACGACGATACGACGTACCCCGGATTCGGCGCACACCACGAGATCGGCCCACCCACTCGCACCCGGCAAGCGGTACTCGGAACTGCGTACTGCGCACGACCCCGTTCCTGGTACTGCTGGGAATCCGCACATACTCGCGGGATGCTCGGGTGAGCCACTCGCCGGCGGCTCCCGCACTTCGTTGTTCCTCTCCGCATCTCGCTGTTCCTCCGTGCCCTCCGCGTAAAACCAAAAGCACAGGAATTCAGAGACAGAACCCGCCGCACACTCTGCTGCGGTTTCGCGCGGAGTGCGCGAAGAACTGTTGAGGACGCGGAGGACGACTGCTGCACACGTTGGGGTCAGGTTCGTAGAAAACGGCCACGATGTGACATCATCTTTCAACGATGCTGACCCCTTGAAACCCTTGAAACGGCCTCGAGACGCATTGCCGCCTCTGTGCGCGCGAACTAGGTTCGGCCGCCCTGCACCTCGAACGAGCTCATGATTCCTCAGCGCAGTCTCACCCTTGTCGCACTGCTCACCGTCCCGGCGGTGCTCGCGGCGCAACCACCCGCGATGAGCGGTATCGTGAACGACGTGGATAGCCGCACGCCGTTAGAGTGTCTGCACGTCGCGCTTCTGGACGCGAGTGAAAACGCGATTGCCCACACCGTGACCGATGCGGCCGGAACGTTCGTCGTTGCCGCTCCGGCGCCAGGTTCGTTCCGCCTTCTGTTCGACGTGCCAAGTCGCGAGCCTCAGATCGGGCCTGTCACCGTGATGTCGATGGGCTCGCTGAACGAGGCGGCCTATCCCGTTCGGTTTCGCGCGGCGATGGATGGTCAAGAGCCGCACGCGGCGGCAAAACTCCCTGAAGCGCACTGGGATTCGACGGGTTGGACCGACGCTCGGCAGACTTTCCGTCCAAGACTCCGCTATCCGGACTTCGTGCCGTCCGCACGAAAGTCGGTGGTGTCCAGTACGTTTCGACCGGCACAAATGGGGGGCGCTGCTGTCTGCCAACTGCTTCGGCACGATGTGTTGTTCAGCATCGTTCGCTAGATGGGTTCAACAGGATGGAGACTTCGAGTGACACTCGCTTTACGCTGGTGGTTTTCGTCGATGCTCGGTGTCCTCATGCTCCTACTCCCCGCGCTGCTCGCCGCCCAGCCCCCCGCGGAGAGCGGCCTCGCACGCGACGCGAAGCTCCGCACGCCGCTCGAATGCCTGCACGTGGCGCTGGTCGATGCCGACGACCGAGCCGTCGCCCACACCGTCACCGACGCGCAGGGGACGTTCGTGCTCGTGGCACCCGCGCCCGGCGTCTACCGCGTGCGCTTCGAGATCTTCGGCTGGGAGACGCTCGTCGGACCACCCGACACCCTCGCGGCTGGCGCGCTGCGCGAGCGCGAATACCCGCTCGACTTCACCAGCGCGCTCCGGAGCGACGGCGTCGCCCCCGCCGCCTTCATCGAGGCACTGCGTCGTCGCGAAGGCTCGGCCTTCCAGAGCGCGGCCGCGCTCGCGCCAGACGGGCCGATCCGCTATCCGGTGCGCATGGCCGCCGCCGGCACCAACGGGGGCGCCGTCGCCCAGTACATCGTGAGCGAGCGCGGCACCGTACGCTCCGAATCCTGGCGACCCATCACCTTCACCCACGACGACTTCCTCGGCGCGCTCCGCGCCTTCGTCCCCGCGATGCGCTACCGGCCCGCCCGCCTCGACGGCCAGCCCGTGTGTCAGCTCATTCGCAACAACGCGAGCTTCCAGATCGCGCATGCGGTGCCGTTCATCACGCTCTTCAACTAGGCATCGCACCAAACCGTCATACATATATTTTGACGGTTAGCCCGCCGGCCGTTCACCGAATATCCACTCCGGTGTACAACGGTTTACCGTCGCACGCCTCACTCCCATACTCGAACGTACTTCGCAGCCGGAGGACCTGATGCGCGTCCGCTCCATCGCCCCTCTTTTCGCCCTCTCCCTGCTCGCCGTCGCGGTGGCGTGTGGGTCGGACACGCCTTCCGCGCCGGCGTCCTCGCGCGCCGACCTGAACCAGGCCTTCGTCGAGCTCGGCCTGCCCGCACTCAGCGCCGCCACGACGACGATCGTCGGCGTTCCCGCCGTGGCGCCCTCGATCGGCGACCGGTCCGGATGCGCGTACGCCGGCGCCAGCCAGAGCTTCGCCTGCCCCACCCAGACCGTCGGCGGGCTCACCGTGACGGCGAGCTACTCCCTCCTCACCGCCTCCGGCACGCCGCAATCGGCGTTCGACGCGACCACGACGTCCGCGGTGCGTACCGACGTGGCGGCGATCGGCACGGTGACCAACGGGGCGACGAAGCTCAACGTCGACGCGAGGCAGACGCTCACCCTGAGCGCGCTCCTCACCGAACGGCATGTGCTCGACGGAACGGGCACCAGCAAGGTGAACGGGACCGTGGCGCAGGGATCGACGGCGCTTCCCGTCGCCATCACGACGACGACGACGATCACGAAGCTCGTGCTCCCACCGTCCACCAGCGCCACCAAGTGGCCGCTGTCCGGCACGATCGCGTCGGAGAGCAGCACCTCGCTCTCCGGTCTCCCCGCCGTTCCATCCAGGGTAGAAGTCACCTTCGACGGCACGAGCCGAGTGGCGGTGGTCGTCACGATCGCCGGCGTCACCAAGCGCTGCACGGTCGACCTCGCGAGCCAGGCACCGAGCTGCGGCTGACCTTCTGAGCTGACACGCTGAGGAGGGCCCCGGGACGCGATCGCGTCCCGGGGCCGCTCTTTTATGCTCCTCCTCGAATCGCCGGCTCGCTCTCGACCGACGACTCGCCGTCGCCCGGCGCGGTACCTCCGGCTCGCTGGATCGTTATACAGCAGACACTTCCCCCGGGGACCGGTCGGCGCCGACGCCGACGCGCATCCCCCCTGCTTCGTCGTCAGCCCAAGAGCGTCATGTGGGTATCCGTTAGCCCCACCGCACGGAGTCGCGCGTTCGCGCTGCTCCTCGTCGCGGCTGGGATCGCGTGCACCGTCTGCGTCCCGGCGAGCGCGCACGCCCAACGACTTCAGTTCAGCAAGCTCACCGCCGACGACGGACTCTCCGGGCCGTGGGTGCCGAGCATCATCCAGGACGCGCGCGGCTTCATGTGGTTCGGCACGCGGCGAGGGCTCGACCGCTACGACGGCTATTCGATCGCGAACTATCGTCACCTGCGCACGGACAGCACGTCGCTCCCGGACAACTACATCGAGTTCCTGCGCGAGGATCGCGACAACACGCTGTGGGTCGGCACGCGCAAAGGCGTGAGCCGCTTCGATCGCGCGCACGATCGCTTCCAGACGTATCTCGTCGGTCCGGGCGCCGAAGGGCGTCCCGCCCTCAGCATGCTGCACACGAAGGCCGGCGCGACGTGGCTGGGCACCGACGAAGGGCTATACCAGTTCGACCGTGCAACCGGCAAATCCACGCGATACGCCGGCGACGACGCCGCAAAGCTCACGGGCAAGCAGATCGTCGTCCTCAGCGAGGACCGGCGCGGGCATCTGTGGATCGGAACGAAGGAGGTCGGCGTCGTCGAGCTCGATCCCGTGAGCGGAACCACTCGTGCCCACCTCGCCGGTGGCGGCGTGGCGGGCGGCCTCCCCGACCTCGAGATCCGTGGCATCATCGAGGATGAGTCGGGGATGATGTGGATCGCCACGTATCACGGCGGTCTCGTTCGCCTGGATCCCGGGTCGGGTGCGGTCACGCGCTACCAGCACGATCCGTCCAACCCGCGCAGCCTCAACCTCAACGCGATCCAGTCGATCGCGCGCGCCGGCAGCGACGGCCTCTGGGTCGCGCTGGAGAACGGCGGCCTCGATCACTTCGACATCGCGTCCGGCACCTTCCAGCACAACATCTACGACGCCAACAACCCGACTGGGCTGAACAACAACTCCATCTGGTCGATCTACGAGGACCAGGCGGGAACGGTCTGGGCCGGCACCTTCGCCGGCGGTGTGAACATCGCGAAGCGCAACAGCGAGGCGATCCGTACCTACCGTTCCGTGCCTGGCGACGCGTCGAGCCTGAGCGTGAACTCGGTGCTCGGTTTCGCGCAGGACAGCTCGGGCCACGTGTGGGTGGCCACCGACGGCGGCGGCGTGAACCGCTTCGACGTCGCGACGGGGAAATTCACCCGTTTCACGAGCAAGAACAGCGCGCTCAACGTGGACGCCGTGCTCGCGGTGGCGACGGAGCCGAGCGGCGTGCTCTGGCTGGGCACCTGGGATGGCGGCATCACGCGCTTCGATCCGGCTGCCAACACCTTCACCCCGTACACGTCGAAGAACAGCAATCTGCCCGACAACAACATCTTCGCCATGCACGTCGATCGGCGCGGACGCATCTGGGTCGGCTCGTGGCACGCCGGACTTCTGCTGTTCGACAAGGCGACGAAGTCGTTCACCACGTATCCCATCGGAACGACGGGAACGTCGCAGTCCGAGATCTGGTCGATCACCGAGCTTCGCGACGGACGACTCGCGCTCGGCACCCGTGAGTCGGGGCTCCGCATCTTCGATCCGGAGTCGCGAACGATGGTCGCGTTCCAGAACGATCCGAAGGACCACAACTCGATCACCTCCGATGAAGTGCGCGCGATCTACGAAGGGGAGTCCAACGTCCTCTGGATCGGTACGGGTGAAGGGCTCGACCGTCTCGACGTGGGTACGAAGCAGGTCACGCATTTCACCTCGGCCGACGGGATCGTCGGCGCTTCGGTCTCCGGCATCGCCCCCGATGACGAAGGCAATCTCTGGCTGAGCACCGACCAGGGGATCACGCGCTTCAACCCGACACTCAAAAAAGGCTCGCAGTTCACGAAGGCCGACGGCCTGCAGGGGCGCGACTTCAACCCGCGGTCGTACTTCCGCACGCGCACCGGTGCCCTGCTCTTCGGCGGCAACGCAGGGCTCAGCGTCATTCAGCCGAGCCAGCTCGCGCAGAACACGCGCATTCCCCCGGTGGTCCTCACCGGCTTCCAGCTCATGAGCAAGCCGGTCGCCATCGGGACGGAGGGCTCGCCTCTCGAGACGGCGATCGGCGAGACGAAGAAGCTCACGCTCAGCTACAAGCAATCCGTCTTCACCTTCGAGTTCGCCGCGCTCGACTACACCGCGCCGGCGAAGAACCAGTACGCCTACAAGCTCGATGGCTTCGACACCGAGTGGCGCGACGTCGGCAATGAGCGCACCGCGGTCTACACCAACCTGCCGCCGGGCAAGTACACCTTCCACGTGAAGGGCACGAACAACGACGGCCTCTGGAACGAAAAAGGTGCGTCGCTCGACCTGGTCATCACGCCGCCCTTCTGGAAGACGTGGTGGTTCCGGCTCTTCCTCGTCGCGGCCACGGCGGGAGCGCTCTGGTTCATCGCACGCGCCGCGACCGAGCGTCGCCGAAGCCTCGAGGCGATGAACAGCCAGCTCGCCGAATCCGCCGAGAAGGACCGCAAGGCGCAGCAGTATCTCGCCGGCAACGTGCGCGAGATGCTCGGCGCAATGAGCCGCTTCTCCGAGGGCGACCTCTCCGTGTCACTCGATGCCGCCTCCGACGACGACATCGGCCAGCTCCGCCGCGGCTTCAACACCGCCGTGACGAACATCCGCGGCATGGTGCTCCAGGTGCACGACATCGTGTCCGCCACCGTCAGCGCCAGCCGGCAGATTCGCGTCAGCACCGAGGCGCTCGCCGAGGGCGCGCAGCAGCAGATCGAGCAGGCCTCGCTCGTCGCGAGCGCGGCCGAGCAGATGACCGCCGTCGTCGCCGACAACGCGCGCCACATCGGCGTCGTGGCCGAGATGGCGCAGCAGTCGGGCCGCGACGCGGAAGAGGGCGGTCGCGTGGTCCGCGACACCTTCGCCAGCATGGACACGATCGTCTCCACCGTTGGCAGGTCGGCGAACACCGTTGCCGCACTCGGCCAGAGCAGCCTCGAGATCACCAAGATCACCCGCGTGATCGACCAGCTCGCCGATCAGACCAACCTGCTCGCGCTCAACGCGGCGATCGAGGCGGCGCGCGCCGGCATTCACGGTCGCACTTTCGCCGTCGTCGCCGACGAGATCCGCGATCTCGCCGACAAGACGTCGTCGTCCACGAAGGCGATCACGAAGGTGATCAAGGACAACGAGGCCGCGGTGAAGGAAGCCGTGATGAGCATGGGCCAGGTGTCCGGCCATCTCGAGAGCGGCCGACAGCTGGTGGACCGCGCCGGCCTCGCGCTCGACTCGATCATCGAGAACTCGGGCAAGGTGCTCGACAGCGTGAGACAGGTGACGAAGTCGAGCGAGGAGCAGGCCGAGACGACGATCCACATCGGTCAGAACATCGAGACGATCTCCCGCGTGACCCACGAGGCAGCCTCGGGCAACCAGTCGATTGCGTCGGCGGTGCAGGAGATGAGCGCGCTGATCGAGGATCTGCAGACCCGGGTCGCGAGGTTCCACCTGGGCCAGAACCATGTGGATGTCGACTCCCTGGATCGTGAAATGGTCGAGGTGGGATGACCCGGTGGGGAGTGGGGAGTAGGGAGTGACTGCACGGCCTCGGGATGCTTCGGCGTCCCGAGGCCGTCGTCGTTGTAGTCACCCCCCACCCCCCACTCCCCACCAGTTCTTCTATCTTCCGGTATGACCTCCCCCGCCAACGAGCTCTCGCGCCTCCTGGCGAGCCTCGAGCACGACGCCTCTCTCGAATCCGCCCTGCTGTTCTCCGCGCTCGCGGCGGAGTATCTCGCCGACACCCGCACGGGTGAGGGGCCGGTGAGCACCGCGCTCTCGTCGAGCGAGATCGCCGAGCGGTTCGACGAGCCGATCCCCCTCGACGGCATGCCGCTCGAGACGGTCGTCGCTCGGATTCGCGCGCAGGTGCTGCCCGACTGCAACCGGCTCTCCCATCCGCGCTACGCTGGCCATCAGGTGTCGGCGCCTCTTCCCGCGACGATCTGGACCGAGTCGCTGACGGCCGCGCTCAACCAGTCGCTCGCCGTGGCCGAGATGTCGCCCGTGGCCACGGTGCTCGAGCACCGTGTCGTGCGGTGGATGTGCGATCTCGCCGGATTCGGGCCCACCGCGGGCGGCACGCTCACGAGCGGCGGTACGGAAGCCACCTTCACCGGTCTGCTCGCCGCGCGCGCCGCGTCCATCCCCGACGTGTGGACGCAGGGCGTGGGTGCCGAGCCACCGGTCGTCGTGTGTGGCGAGCACTCGCACTATGCCGTCGCGCGCGCGGTGGGCGAGATGGGGCTCGGCCTGCGCAGCGCCGTCACCGTCCCGTCGCGCGGGTGGCGGATGGACACCGAGGCGCTCGCCGTCACGCTCGATCATCTGGCCGAGCAGGGGCGGCGCGTCATGGCCGTCGTCGCCACGGCGGGATCCACCGCCACCGGTTCGTTCGACGAGCTCGAGGCGATCGGTCCGCTCTGTCACGAGCGCGGCCTGTGGCTGCACGTGGACGGCGCGCACGGTGCGTCGGCCCTGTTGAGCGAGACGCATCACCATCGCCTGCGCGGGCTCGCCTTCGCGCGCTCGATCGCGTGGGATCCGCACAAGATGATGCTGCTGCCACTCTCCGCCGGCGTGCTGCTCGTGCGCGACGAGCGCGACCTCGAGACGGCGTTCGCGCAGCGCGCGCCGTATCTGTTCAGCGGCGAGGAAAACGCCCGCACATGGGATCTCGGTACGCGCAGCTTCCAGTGCTCGCGCCGCGCCGATGTGCTCAAGCTCTGGGTCGCCTTTCAACGCTACGGCGTGCGCGCGATGGGCGCACTGTACGATCGGTTGTGCAACGTGGCGCACGAGCTGTACGAGCTGCTCGCGCAGCATCCCGAGTTCGAGCCGATGCACGAGCCCGAGTCGAACATCCTCTGCTTCCGGTGGATCGGCGACGGCACGCACGGCGACGAGGCGCTCGATGCGTTCAACCGCGTGCTGCGCGAGTCGTACAACAAGTCCGGGGCGGGGTGGATCACCGCCACGACCCTCGGTGAGCGGCGCGTGCTCCGCGCGACGATCATGAACCCGCGCACGACGGAGAGCGATGTCGCGGCGATCGTGTCGGGATTGGCGAGACAGGCGGAGATCATGCGGGCGGCGAACTAGGCTTGCCGCGCGGTCCCGAGGCGAACCAGTGTCCGCGTGCGCTCGGCGTGGTCCGCCGCGATGAATGTCAGGATCCTGGCGAGATGACGAGCAGGCTCACCGAGCTCACGACGAGCGTGGCGATCGCGTTCAGCGCGCCGACGTCGAGCGTGAAACGCCGCGCGTGCCGCATGAAGGGAAGGAGCGCGAACGGCAGCAGCACGCTGACGAAGAGCGCGCCCTCCTGGAGCGCGGTCATCCACCGCACGCGCGTCGGATCGCCGTTCGTGGCGATGACGCCGAGCGGCCCGAGCACGAGCGCGATGATCCACGGAGCACAGAGCACGAGCAGAACCGGCAACCGTTGGCGCACTCGGCGGCCCTGTCCGGGAAACGATCGCTGCGCGTCGACGAGCAGGATGACGATCGTGGTCGCGAAGAGGAGCGGCAGGCGCGGGTGTATCACGCGCGACGCGTAGAGCAGCCATAGGGCCGCGACCGCGGCCAGGCTCGCGTCCAACCACCGATACGTCGGCGCGCGTGCGCCGAGTCGCTTCGGATCCGGATGCTCCGGCAACGACGGCCCTGGCACCACGGGCGCGACACCCTCATCGGTCGATGGAGGTGCGACGATCTCTCGCACCGGCAGCTCGGCGCGGGCCAGCGCACGCAGGGCCGCGCCATCGTCGCGCGTCGCGCCGTCGTACCCTGGAAACACGAACCGCCCACTCTCGAGTGGCGTCGAGTCGTCACGACGCGCGGCTCCGGATGAGCCGAGCGTTCGTCCGTCCGTCGTCCGGATGCCGAGCGAGACGGTCGCAGCTGGATCGATGACGACGGCGACGCCCGACGCCGCGCGATGTTCGCGGCCCTGCGCCGTGATCGACACGCCATCGCCGACCACGGTGAGCGTCACGACGTGCGGCGCGGTGCCCGACGCCGGAACGCCGTCGCTCTGCCCGCGTGGTGTTACGCACCCCGCGCCGCTGCCGAGCGGGATGACCAGGCTCGCGAGGTGATCGCCGAGGAGGTCGAGCGTCCGCACGCTCTCCACGCGGACGATCACCTCCGAGCCAGGCGCGATGTCCGAGACGGCGACGATCCGCGCCTGATCGTCGATCGTCTCGTAGGCGATCGTGTGGTGCTCGTCGTGCGATGACGGAGGCGACGTCGCAGTCGGGGGACCATCGGTGCGCGCTCGCGCCCGGCCCTCGCTCGCGACACCGTCGATGCTCACCGCCACGGCGCGGACCCGCTCGGCCCGCGCGGGCAGGGGAAGCGTCAGCACCGCCTCGACAGGCGCGTCGGTGCGATTGGTGAACCGGCGCGTGACCACGACGCGAGCGTTCGGCGGGGACAGTTCGACCTCGAGCTCCGTCGCGTCGAGGGCGAGGGGAACGCGGCCGGTGAGCGCGGGCCTGAACAGCGCGGCGAGCGGATCTTCGGGCAGGGCGCTGTCGGACACGAGCAGAATATGCTCAGAACGGTACGTCACGGAAGACCTCTCCAGCGTCGCTCACCGCCAACGCCGCACGAACCTTCAGCGCCGACGACGGATATCCGTGAGCTTGCCGCACGCGCCTTTGCACGGCAGTATCCAGCAGCGTTGCGACCTTCCAACCCTCGACCACCGGCTCCCGTCCATGCGCGTGAACAACATTCTCGAGACGATCGGCAACACGCCGCACGTCCGCCTCAATCGGCTGTACTCGAACGTTCCGGGTGCGGAAGTGTGGATCAAGCTCGAGCGTGCCAATCCGGGCGGCAGCATCAAGGACCGCATCGGCATCGCGATGATCGAGGATGCCGAGCGGCGGGGCGTACTCAAGAAGGGCGGGACGATCGTCGAGTCGACGTCGGGCAACACGGGGATCGGTCTGGCCATGGCCGCCGCCGTCAAAGGCTATCGCTGCATCCTCATCATGCCCGAGTCGATGTCCGTCGAGCGGCGGCGCATTCTCGCGGCCTACGGCGCCGAGCTCCATCTCACCGCGAAGGAGCTCGGCATCAAGGGCGCCATCGCGCTCGCCGAGGAGACGGCGGCGGGCATTCCCGGCGCGTGGGTCCCGCAGCAGTTCGAGAATCCGGCGAACATCGACATCCATCGCCGCACCACCGCGCAGGAGATCCTCCGCGACTTCCCCGAGGGAATCGACTTTCTCATCACGGGCGTGGGCACGGGCGGCCACATCAGCGGCGTGAGCGAAGTGCTCAAGAAGACGATGCCGAACCTCAAGACCTTCGCCGTCGAGCCGGCCAAGTCGCCCGTCATCGCCGGAGGCGCGCACTCGCCGCACAAACTGCAGGGCATCGGCACGGGGATGATCCCGAAGAACCTCAACCTCGACGTGATCGACGGAACGATCGCGGTGACGGAAGAGGATGCCTACGCGTACGCCGCGCGCGCCGCCAAGGAAGAGGGGATCTTCATCGGTGCGTCTTCCGGTGCATCGCTCGCCGCCGTGGCGCAGAAGCTTCTCGAGATCCCGAAGGGGAGCCGCGTGCTCACCTTCTGCTACGACACCGGCGAACGGTATCTCTCCGTCGACGGACTGTTCGTCGCGTAAAGCGTTTGGCGCATGACGTCGGCCCGCACCATGCCGCACGTCGTGCGCGACGCGTCCATCGTCCCGTACGCGGAGTTCGCGCCCCCGCCCGATCTGGCGGGGGTGGTGGCGTGCACGTGGATCGCGTGCACGCCTGTTGGCGCGCCGTCGCCTGGCCCGATCATCCCCGACGCGTGCTCCGACATCGTCGTCGTCGGTCGCTCGGCACCGCACGCCGACTAGCCTATCGCACGACCGCGGGCCGCTCGATGCAGCCTGCTCCACGTTCGAGGAGAGACACGAGAATGGATCAACGATTGAGCGTCGTCACGCTCGGCGTGCACGACATCGCGCGCGCTCGCCGCTTCTACGAGCAGGGCTTGGGCTGGAACCGCGACGGCGGTGAGGACGACGTGGCGTTCTACCAGGCGGGGGGGATGGTCGTCGCGCTGTTCGAGTGGCCCAAGCTCGCCGAGGACGCGGGCGTGAGCCACGAGGGCACCGGCTTCCGCGGCGTGACGCTCGCGTACAACGCGCGATCGAGGCAGGACGTGAGCGCGGTGCTGGAAGAGGCGCGCGCGGCGGGAGCGAACGTCCTCGTCGAGCCGCGCGACACCTTCTGGGGCGGCCACGACGCGTACTTCTCCGATCCCGACGGTCACCTGTGGGAGGTGGCCTGGAATCCCTTCTGGACGATGAGGGACGACGGAAGCGTGTCCCTCACGCCGCCGCAGTAAAACGATACAAATCAAGCGGGTCGGAGGGGGTCAGCATCGTTGAAAGACGATGATGTGCATCATCGTCTTTCAACGATGCTGACCCCCCTCGACCCGCTTGAAATGGGGCGAATCAGCGCGGGGCCGGTACGAAAGAGTCCGCATCCCGATACGACTTGATCAGCGCGAGCTCGCCTTCCTTTCCGGGCAGCGATTTTCCGTGCTCCATCCCGAGCAGGCCCGTGTACCCGCGATCGTAGATGAACTTGAACACGTTGCGGTAATTCACCTCGCCCGTGCCCGGTTCCTTCCGGCCAGGCGTATCGCCCGTCTGCACGTAGCCGATCTCGTCGAAGCATCGATCGAAGTTGTAGATCAGATGCCCTTCGCTGATCTGCGAGTGATACAGATCGTACAGCATCTTGCATGACGGGCTTCGCACCGACTTCATCAGCGCGTACAGTCCGTCGTTGCTGTGGATGAAGAATCCCGGATGGTTCTCGATGATGTTGAGCGGCTCGAACACCATCACGATCCCGTGCGGCTCCAGCAGATCGCTCGCGCGACGCAGACAGTCGATCACATTCGCCATCTGGTAGCCGAACGGTAGCTTCAGATCGGCCATGCCAACGAGCGACGTCAGCCACTTCGCGTTCACCCGCTTCGCCACCTCGATCGAACTCTTCACCTCGGCAAGGAACGCGTCGCGCTCCTCCGGCTTCCCGGTGGTGAGCGAGCCGCCCCCCTTGAACCCGGTCTGCTGGTTCAGGATGAAGATTCCCATCGTCATGCCGAGCCGCTGCATCTCCTTGGCGATCGCCTCCTGCTCCGGCACCGGCCGCCCTTTCATGCGATTGTCTTCCATCGCCGTGAAGCCATTGTCCGCCGCGAACTTCAGCTCGTCCACCACGCCACCCGGTGCGTGGTTGGAGAACTGCCCGGCGTCGAACGCGTAGCGCAGCTTGAACTTCTCCGCCGCGGCGAGCGGATTCCGCGCGACGCCGCGCGCCATCGCGTCCGGCACGATGGACAGCGCCGCTCCAGCCGCCGCCGCGACGGCGGATCCCTTCACGAACTCTCGTCTGTTCATCGATGCTCCCATGGATGCTTCGACTGGCGTCGCAAAACGACGCGAACGCGGATGCACTACAAGATGACGCGGGAACGGCAGGTCCTCACGAAACTTCGACGGTTCTCGTGGGGCTCCCAAACGACGGAACGCGGATCAACGGCGCGGATGACGCTGATGATGCGGATCAACGGCACCAGCAACTCCTTTGGGGTTGCGGGGGATGGATCTCTCCGCCACGTCCTCAAAGACTCAACGGCTGCCCTGCGTGATTGCTCTCCAGGCACAAGTAGCTTTCCGACAGAGCCTATCCGGCAGTTTCCCCGTCATCCGCCTGGATCCGCGCTCCGTCGTTTGTTCCTGGCGCCAAAGAAGCATCCAGCGCCGCATAACGTAGCGCCGAACTTGCAACGGTCCAGCGGCATTGATCCACATCTCACACCGCGGGAGTCCCACCACATGCAGCAACGCAAGCTCGGCCGCCCCGGCCTGACCGTCTCCGCGCTCGGGCTCGGGTGCATGGGGATGTCCGATTTCTACAGCGGGCGCGACGATGCGCAGTCGATCGCCACCATCCACCGCGCCCTCGATCTCGGCGTGCACTTCCTCGACACGGCCGACATGTACGGCCCGTTCACCAACGAGCGCCTCGTCGGACGTGCGGTCGCCGACCGGCGCGACCAGGCCGTGATCGCCACCAAGTTCGGCAACGTCCGGAACGAGCAGGGCCAGAGCCTCGGCATCGACGGCTCGCCCGAGTACGTGCGCAAGGCCTGCGACGCGTCGCTCCAGCGACTCGGCGTCGATCACATCGACCTCTACTACCAGCACCGCGTCGACACCACGGTGCCGATCGAGGAGACGGTCGGCGCGATGTCCGAGCTGGTGCAGCAGGGGAAGGTCAAGCACCTGGGCCTCAGCGAGGCCGCGCCGGCGACGATCCGCCGAGCGCATGACGTCCATCCGATCACGGCACTGCAGACCGAGTACTCCCTCTGGATGCGCGACGTCGAGGACGAGATCCTTCCGACCTGCCGCGAGCTCGGCATCGGCTTCGTCCCCTACAGCCCGCTGGGCCGAGGCTTCCTCACCGGCCGCTTCCGGTCGTTCGAGGACCTCCCGGACGACGACTTCCGTCGCCGCCAGCCGCGCTTCCAGGGCGACAACTTCCAGAAGAACCTCGACCTCGTCGCCCACATCGAGCGCGTCGCATCGCGAAAGGGATGCACGCCGTCGCAGCTCGCCCTGGCATGGTTGCTCCATCAGGGCGACGACATCGTCCCCATCCCCGGTACGACGCGAGTCGAGAACCTCGAGGACAACGTCGGCGCGGTCGGCGTGACGTTGACCAAGGAAGATCTGCGGCAGATCGACGCCGTGTTCCCCAAGGGCGCGGCAGCGGGGGAGCGGTATTTGGAGGGAGGGATGGCGACGGTGAACAGGTAGCCTTCTTCACTGCCGTACCTGGTACCATCGTACCCGGTACCGCGACCCAGTCCGCTCGCCTTGCCGAATTCCTGGACGCTTCTCGGAGCTACTGCCTCTGAAGGCGCAAAATCAAAGGGTCAGCATCGTCTTTCAACGATGCTGACCCCTTGAAATTCTAGCCGCGCATTCTGGGGGCTCGGATGCCGGTCCGGGTACCCGGTACGATGGTACCCGGTACGGCAGTGCGCAGTTCACATGGCTTTCTTGATCGCCGCCTCGAGATCCTGATCGCCACCGACTCCCGTGTACACGACCTTCCCCTTCTTGTCGATCACGACGACGTGGGACGTCGCCGGCACGTCCCAGTTGGCCGTCGCGTCGCCCGCGTAATCGTACAGCTGCAAGCCCGGCACATTGTGTCGAGTGACGTGGAGCCGCACGCGGTTGGCACTTTCGTTCACGCTCACCGCCACGCCGACGAACTTCACCTTGCCGCGGTACTTCGCTTCGACCTTCTGAAGCGTCGGGAGCAGCTTCTCACAGTTCTCACACCACGCCGCCCAGAACTCGATGAGCGCGGGGCCGTCCCCAATGGCCTTGGTGAGAGCGACCGGCTTCCCATCCAGCGACTGTACGAGGGCGAGAGGCATCGACGAGCCGATCGGCAACCCGCCATCCTGCGCGGACGCGAGCCGCGGAGCGGCGAAGAGCGCGACGACGCCCAACGCAAAACTCGAAACATGAATTCGGATCATATCAGCAGTTGTCCCATCTTGATGAGGTAGTACTCCGCCGCCCCGAACATCACCAACGCGAACACCTTTTTTACCGTCACCATCCACGCACCAGCGCGAGGTAATCGCGCCAGAGAGCCAGAGGAGAGCCCCACCACCACCAACAGCGCCGACATGCCGAGCGAGAAGGTGAGCAGGTAGACGAAGCCCAGTCCGGCGCTGTGGGTCACCGTCACCCAGGTCAGCACCGCCGCCATCACGGGGGCGGAGCAGGGCGCGGCGACCAATCCGGACATCGCCCCCATCGCGAACGCCCCCGAGAACCGCCCCGCCGTACCCATCGTCGCCGCGCGCTGCGCGAGACTCGCCGGCAAGCGCACCGGGATCACGTCCAGCATACCCAACCCCGCGAGCAGCAGAACGTTCGCCATGACGAAGTAGAGCCAGGGGTTGGTGCTCACGCTCCCGAACAGCGTTCCGGTCAGCCCGGCAAAGACGCCGAGTGCCGAGTAAACCAACGCGAGCCCGAGCACGTAGGTGAAGGTCAGCAGCACTGGCCGGAGGCGCGACCCCGCGCCTGCGCCCGTACTCTGACCCCCGACAATGGCTGCCGTGATCGGGATCATCGGATACACGCACGGCGTCAGGCTCGTCAGGACGCCCCCCACGAAGAGCGCGGGGAGCGCGAGCGCGGGATTGCCGTTCAGGAGCTGCGTGATCGAGCCGTCGGGCACTGGATCGCTGTGGAGAGAGTAGTCAACTGGGACGGCCGGTCGCCGTCATCATCGAAGATACCGGCTCACCCGGGAGACTTCACATGTCATCGTCATTGAACGCCCCGACCAGCGGAACCGTTCGCCGCGCGCTCATCGCCGCCGCGGTCGCACTCCCGCTGTTCGCGCCCGTCGCGCGTGCCCAGACCCACACGCACTCGGCTCCGTCCGCCAGCGCCGGATCGACGATGCACAGCGGCAACGAGGAGGCGCTCCACATGGAGATGACCCCGACTCGGCCCGCGACGGCCGCCGATTCGGCGCGCGCCGCGGGTGTTGCCGTCACGCTGCGAAAGGCGATCGCCAAGTACCGCGACACCACCGCCGCCGTCGCCGACGGCTATCGACTATTCGCGCCGGAGATCAAGGAGCAGAAGGTTTACCACTTCAGCAGCAGCTGGATGGGGCTCCAGGAAGCGTTCCGCTTCGATCCGGCCAAGCCGACCTCGATCCTGTACACCAAGGACGCGGACGGACGGTTCGAGCTGGTGGGGGCGATGTACCTCGTGCCGAAGAAGTTCACCCTCGAGCAGCTCGACGCACGCATACCGCTGTCGATCGCGCGCTGGCACCGGCACGTGAACTGGTGCCTCCCGCCGCGCGGGCACAAGGAGCGCTGGCTCGAGCGGAAGAGTGGTCACGCGGTCTTCGGTCCAGAGAGTCCCATCGCCACGAAGGCCGCGTGCGACGCGGTCGGCGGCACGTTCCGCGACGCAATCTTCGGCTGGATGGTCCAC
This sequence comes from bacterium, assembly GCA_039933415.1. GTDB lineage: Bacteria > Gemmatimonadota > Gemmatimonadetes > Gemmatimonadales > Gemmatimonadaceae > AG11. The sequence continues at coordinate 5,698 of JBDTOD010000063.1, read as the reverse complement.
GCCAGCGTCTTCGCCGGCAACGACGCGAGGTCGATCTGGGGCGACGCCGAACACGCCGGCCACGACATGCAGGACGGCATGAAGATGGACGGGACGTGAGGATGAGCGGGCCCCGCGGCTCGCTTGCAACCGCTCGCCTGCCGGCATCCGTAGGACCAGTGTAGGTATGATCCCATACTTCCGGCGAGCTCGCCGAAGGAGGTTCGATTGCAGCAGAACAGCTCACCCGACGTGCGCAACACGCCGCCGACCGCATCCACCGACCTTCCCGCGGCGATCGCGAACGAACTGGGCAACCAGCTCGCGAAGCTTGGGGTGCTTCGAGACCGCGCGATGAATCTCGAGCTTCGTGTGGCCGATCTGACTGCGCGGAGATCCGAGCTCGACGAACAGCGTCACAGCGCCAACACGCTGGAACGACCAAAGCTCGACAAGCAGTGGTTCGATGCGCAGCACGAGCTATCTGCCAAGTCGATCGAGCTGCGGGCGCTGCACGGGAATATCGCGGAGCTCGAGAGCTCGCTGAACTCTCAGCAGATGACCGCGCCAGCGCCGCCCTCCGCGCCGGCGATCACGCTTCAGCCACCGGCGAGCCCATTCCTCGACGGCGAGCAGATTCTAGAAGTGGCCGGTGGCGCGGGCATGCTGATGATCCCGATCGTGCTCGTGCTCGCGCGGAACCTCTGGGTGCGCGGCACCCGGAAGATTCAGTCCGTCCATAGCGAGTCGAGTCCGCAGCTGCACCGGATCGAGCAGGCGATCGAGGCGATCGCGGTCGAGGTGGAGCGGATCGGTGAGGCGCAGCGGTTCACGATGAAGGTCCTGTCTGACCGGCCGGCTGCCGTGCCCATTCCTTCGCCGAGGCGGGAGATCGGAAGCATCACGCCGCATTGAGAGGGGGGCGCGCGGAACCCGAGGCAGCATCGTTCAATCCACCTCGAGCCGACGGCGACTAAGCTCCACGAGCCCCAGCACGCGCCAACGACCCGGACCAGCAGCCACGATGCGCCTCGCCCCCACTGCACTCATCGCTCTGACACTCGCTACGACAGCGCGAGCGCAGGACATCGCCCGGTCGATCAAGCTTCCCCCACCGTCGAAGACCGCCGGCGTCCCCAACGTCCTGCCGATCAAATTCGTCGGGCCGGCGACGACCGGCGCCATCACGCCGCTCGACCTCATGACGCGGCTGTACAAGTTCGCCGACGATTCCATGATGGGCCGGCTCGCCGGCACGGTGTACAACGACAAGGGGACCGACTACATCGCCGCCGAAGTGAAGCGACTCGGGCTCGAGCCCGCCGGCGAGAATGGCGGATATTTCCAGAGCCCGCTCATTCAGCGCACGTTCTCCGACGCGTCGTACGTCGGCGTCGGCGACAAGCGGTTCACGCTGTGGAAGGACTTCGCGCCAAGGCATCAGGGCGACACGCTCGCCGCGCTCGAAAACGTCCCGGTCGTCTTCGGCGGCACGTTCGGCGACACCGCGTCGTATCTCTCGCCGGCCGACGTCGCGGGAAAGATCGTGCTGATCAAGCTCGCCACGGGACCCGACGGTCGCCCGGACTATTCCAGCGTCAACCGCTCGCAGCTCTCGGCGCGCTTCGCCAACGCTGCCGCCGTCGCCGTCGCGCAGCTCGACTGGGTGCCGCCGGGTTACGTCGAGCAGAACTATTCCGAGTCCGAGGCCGCGCTCAAGGTCGACCAGGCGACGCCCGACAAGCGGCCGCCCTACTTCTACGTCACCGACTCGCTCGCCTCCACCATGTTGGGCGCGCCGCTCGCGTCGGCGCGGAACGGCATGGCCGGCGTCGCGGCCAACGTGCGGCTGCTCGAGAACACGGGCGTCGCGCCGGGCCGCAACGTCCTCGCGATCCTGCCGGGATCCGATCCGAAGCTGCGGGGACAGTACGTCGCGATCGGCGCGCACAACGATCACGTCGGCTTCAATCACACTCCCGCCGACCACGATTCGGTGAAGGCGTTGATGATGCATGCCGCGCCGCAGGGCGCCGACAGTCCCGATCCCAAGCCGACGCCGGAGCAGTGGGCGGCGATCCGCGTGTCGCTCGACTCGCTGCGCAAACTGCATCCCGCGCGCACCGACTCGATCTACAACGGCGCCGACGACGACGGCTCCGGCAGCATGGCGCTGCTCGAGATCGCCGAGCGGTTCGCGACGTCGGGTGTCCGCCCGAAGCGCTCGATCATCTTCGCCTGGCATGTCGGCGAGGAGGAAGGAATGCTCGGCTCCGGTTACTTCACCGATCATCCCACCGTGCCGCGTGACTCGGTCGTCGCGCAGCTCAACATCGACATGATCGGCCGCGGCAGGAGCAACGACGCGACGGGCGAGTCGAAGGAGAAGGCGCTGCTGCACGGCGGCCCCGGTTACCTCCAGCTCATCGGCTCGCGCCGGCTCTCCTCGGAGCTCGGCGACATGGTCGAGAAGACGAACGCGCAGAAGCAGCTCGGTCTCAAGTTCGACTACGCGCTCGACGCGAACGGGCATCAACAGAACATCTACTGCCGCAGCGACCACTACTCGTACGCGCGGTGGGGGATCCCGATCGTGTTCTTCACGACGGGCGGCCACGCGGACTACCATCAGGTCACGGACGAGCCGCAGTACATCGACTATCGGCACATGTCGACGGTCGCGACCCTGGTGCACGCGACGGCGGTGAACGTCGCGAACCTCGGGCACCGTCCGGTGGTGGACAAGCCGAAGCCGGACCCGCGCGGGACGTGTCAGCAATGAGGCGCGACATGGCTGCGTCGATGCACTTCGTCGCGACCTCGGGTTGAGTTCAAGTGGGGTCAGCATCGTTGAAAGACGATGTCGCCGAGTAGCGTTTTTCAACGATGCTGACCCCATTCTGACTGACCCCATTCTGACCCATCGCCGAGCCTGGGGGCCGATCCGATCCGTCGATGGACGGAGAGGCTCCTCGCGGCGACCGCTCCCCGCGCCACCAGCGCAGGCCTCTCGCGCCGAGCTCGGGATCGCTGCATCTTATGCCTCTCTCCCTCAGCATCGAGGTCCCCGTATGATCAAAGCCGTTCCGTTCATCCTGTTCGCCGGCGCCGCGGCGTTCGTGTCGTCCTCGAACCTGCGCGACGCACGCAGTGCCACCACCGCATTCAAGGTTCCCGTCGTCACCGTCCACGCGAAGGAGTTCGCGTTCACGGCTCCGGCGTCGATCGCCCCCGGCATGACGAGCTTCCGTCTCGTCAACGACGGCAAGGTTCTTCACCACCTCAGCGTCATCAAGCTCGCGGAGGGTAAGACCTTCGCCGACTTCCAGGCGGCGATGAAGAATCCCGGTCCGCCGCCGACGTGGAGCACCGCGGTGGGCGGGCCGAACGCCGCCGTACCGGGAGGTTCCGTCGAGGCCACCTTGAACCTCGAGGCGGGCACCTACGTTCTCGTGTGCTTCATCCCGTCGCCCGGTGAGACCATGCCGCACATGGCGAAGGGGATGATGCAGCCGCTGACCGTGAGCAAGACGGGCGGTGTGATGCAGGCGGGTGCCGCCTACGCGCCGACCCCCGTGCCCGATTTGCATCTCGTGATGAAGGACTATGGCTTCGCCTTCTCGAAGCCGTTGACCGCGGGCAAGCACGTCATTCACGTGATGAACGAAGGACCGCAGGATCACGAGGCGATCTTCATCAAGCTCGCGCCGGGCAAGCACATTGCCGACTTCAACTCCTGGGCGCTCGAAGGGATGAAGGGCCCACCGCCGGCGATGCCGGTCGACGGCATGGCCGGCATGTCGAAGGGACGAACCGGGATCTTCACGGTCAACCTCACTCCGGGCACCTACGCGCTCACCTGCTTCGCCCCCGACGCGAAGGACGGCAAGGCGCACGCGAAGCACGGAATGACGGCGGAGTTTGTGGTGAAGTAGCGCGGGCTGCGGGATGCGCGTTGCGGGGTGCATTTCAAGGGGTCAGCATCGTTGAAAGACGATGACGCCGAGTGGCGTTTTTCAACGATGCTGACCCCAAGATCTGCTCGGGGTCAGAGTCGCGACTCTGACCCCAATCACTACCCCTGCGACACGACCTGCGCCGCAAGCACCTCTCGCACCACATCCGCCAACGGCGTCGTCGGGCGTTCGATCAACGTCGACAGCTGGCGTCCGTCCTCGAACAGCGCGCCATGCGCGGTCGCGACGTCCCATCCGGCGATCGCCTGGGCGAGCGGGTCGGGCACGCCGGCTCCGCTCAGCACGGCGGCGTATTCCCCCGCGGGCAGGTCCCGATACGGAATGGCGCGACCCCTCTGTCGAGAGAGCTCGGCGGCGAGATCGGTCATCGTCCACGCGACGTCGCCCGCGAGCTCGTAGATCTTTCCGACATGTCCCTCGCTCGTGAGCACGACGGCCGCCGCCTCGGCGTAATCGGCCCGCGCGGCCGACGAGATGCGCCCGTCGCCCGCGCTGCCGACCAGCGCGCCATGCGCGACCGCGCCCTGGATCGACGCCGAGAAGTTCTCCGTGTACCAGCCGTTCCGAAGGAGCGTGTAAGGAATGCCTGACGCCGCGAGCGCAGCCTCCGTCTCGCGGTGCTCGCCGGCGAGGTCGATCGTCGAGACGTCGGCGTGCAGAAGGCTCGTATAGACGATGCGCTTCACGCCGGCGCGCTTCGCTGCGCCGATGACGTTCTTGTGCTGGGTGGCGCGCTTGCCGGGCACCGGTGCTGAGATCAGCAGCAGCGTATCGACGCCGGCGAGGGCGCGATCGAGCGTGGCCGGATCGTCGTAATCGGCCTGGCGCGTTTCGACGCCGAGGACGGACGACGTGGCGGGGGTACGCACGAGGGCGACGACGTCGGCGGCCGGCACTTTTCTGAGTAGGCTTTGGACGACGAGGCGGCCGAGCTGCCCCGATGCTCCGGTGATGGCGATGGTCATGTCGTCCTTCCTGTTCGGGAGAGATGACGCGATGCATTCCGAACAGTGTAGGCTCTTGGCTTACTAAGAGTAAGTACATACATTTATGTAAGTATGCGAACTCGACGATCCACCACCCAACCCGACGCGAAATCGGCATCGCTCTCGGCGCAGCTCGCGCGCGGCGACCTCATGGCTGCCGCGTGTCCGTCGCGCGAGGTGCTGAAGCACGTCACCAGCCGCTGGGGGGTGCTGGTGCTGATCGCGCTCGAGGGAAGGACGCGACGCTTCAGTGAGCTGCGCCGATCGATCGGCGGCGTGAGCGAGCGCATGCTCGCGCAGACGCTGCAGTGGCTCGAGGGCGACGGACTCGTGGACCGCGTCTCCTACCAGGTCGTGCCGCCGCACGTGGAGTACAGTCTCACGCCGCTCGGCAAGGAAGCGGCGGAAAAGGTGCGCGCGCTCGCGGACTGGATCGAGACGAGCCTGCCGCGCATCCAGCGCGCGTCCGGGGCGCGCGCGGACTAGATCGACAGCGCGGGTCGCCTGTGCTGTGGTTTCACGCGGAGACGCGGAGGACAGCCGAGCACGCGGAGGCCTCGCCGTGAGGCGGTGCCCAATCAACCGCTACATCGATCAACCGCCGCAACGACCAACCGCTGTCACCCCCACCCCCCACCGCTTGCGAGGTCTGGGACTAGATTTCAAGGCTGCTCACCTTCACCCGACCCAGCAACATGGCCCCACAGTTCATCTACGTAATGAAGTCTCTGCGGAAAGTCGTTCCGCCGAGTCGCG
>JBDTOD010000062.1:0-23107 GCA_039933415.1 bacterium | reverse complement strand
GCGTCGCGGCGGGTCGGTGACATCGTGGGCGAAGGGCGAGAGGGGCGAACGCACGTCGACGACGCGCGGCTTACGGTGCGCGCGCAGCGACTCCAGCGCTAGAGCCCTGCCGGCGAACGAGCACTTCGTGCGGCCGTCCATCGTCGACGAGCGGGACGACGGGCACCTCGAGCACGGCGCCGTCCACACTCACCTCCAGCGCCTCGTCGGCTGTGCCGTCGCCCTGGTGCACGACGATGGTATAGAGGCTGCCTCCGAACCGATACTCGATGCTGTACTGCGGCCACGATGCCGGCACCCTCGGCGTGATCGCGAGGGTGTCGCCGCGTCTCGTGAACCCGAGAATCGTCTCGAGCGCGACGCGATACATCCAGCTCGCGGAACCGGTGTACCACGTCCATCCGCCGCGGCCAAGCTGCCCCGGCGCCGTGTAGACGTCCGCGGCGACGACGTACGGTTCGACCTTGTACGTCGCCACCTCGTCGGGCGTTCGCGCGTGGTTGAACGGGTTGAGCATCTGGAACAGCTCGAACGCCCGCTCGGTGTCACCCCGCAGCGCCGTGGCGAGCACCGACCAGAGCGCCGCATGGGTGTACTGCGCGCCATTCTCGCGCACACCTGGCAGATAGCCCTTGATGTAGCCCGGGTCGTGCGACATCCGGTCGAAGGGTGGCGTCAGGAGCATGATGAGCCGCGCGTCCTCGCGCACGAGATGCTCCTCGAACGAGCGCATCGCCTGCTGCTGCCGCGCCGGTGCGCCCGCTCCGGAGATGACGCTCCAGCTCTGCGCGATCGCGTCGATGCGGCACTCTTCGTTCGTCGCCGATCCGAGCGGAGTGCCGTCGTCGAAGTACGCGCGACGGTACCAGGCGCCGTCCCAGCCATGCTCCTCGGCCGCCGCGACATACTTGTCCGCGCTCGCCCGAAGCTCCGCCGCGACCGACGTGTCGCCGCGCGCCGTCACGTGATCGGAAAAGCTCCGCAGCGTGGTCGCGAGGAACCAGGCGAGCCACACGCTCTCGCCATGACCTTCCACCCCGACTCGGCTCATGCCGTCGTTCCAATCGCCGATGCCGATCAGCGGCAATCCGTGCGCGCCCACCGTGCTCGCCTTCCGCAGCGCGCGGACGCAGTGCTCGTAGACCGTCGCCTGCTCCTCGCTCACCTGCGGCAAGTCGTAGAGCTCGTGCTCGTTCGGAGCGAGCACGCGCATCGAGAGAAACGGCGCCATCTCGTCGAGCACACCCGAGTCGCCGGTCACGCGCACGTAGTGATCGACGACGTACGGCAGCCACGCCAGATCGTCGGAGAACCGCGTGCGCACTCCGCGGCCGCTCTGCGGATGCCACCAGTGCTGCACGTCGCCCTCGACGAACTGCCGCGCGGCCGCACGCAGGATGTGCTCGCGCGCCAGCGCCGGCTCGGCGTACACGAACGCCATGACGTCCTGCAGCTGGTCGCGGAATCCGTACGCGCCGCTCGACTGGTACAGCGCCGAGCGGGCCCACATCCGGCAGGCGAGCGCCTGATAGAGCGCCCATCGGTTCACGATGGCATCGAACGCGGGCTCGGGCGTGACGATGCGCACGACCGACAGGCGGTCGCGCCACGCGTCGATCGTCTGCTGCACCGCCGCGCGCGCGCGCGCCGCGTCTCGATACACGTCGGCGAGCCGGAGCGCTTCACCCTCGTTCTCTCCGGCGCCGAGCGCAACGGTCAGCGTGCGAGTCTCACCGGGCGCGAGCTCCAGGACGCACTGGAGCACCGCGCACGGATCGAGGCCTGCACCCGTGCGCGACTCCAGCGGCGTCGTCACGACGAGCGCGCGTGGCGCTGCGGTGGCGCCGTTGCGGCCGAGGAACTCACGCCGGTCACCCGTGTGCGCCGTCACCGGCTCGCTCATGGCGCAGAACGCCAACCGCGCGGCGAACTGCTCATCGAAGGTGTTGCGCGCGACGATGGTGCCTCGCGACGCATCGAACGCCGTATGGACCTGGTTCCGCGTGTGCTCGCGGACCACGCCGAGCGTCCATTCCACGTACGAGGTGACCGTGATCCGGCGTGGCCGCGTGTCGTGGTTCGTCACCTCGAGCAGCGAGAGCTTCACCGGCTCGTCCGGCGCGAGGCCGAGCGTGAGCCGCGTGGCGATGCCGTGGTGCTCGTGGTCGAACGTCGAGACGCCGGCGCCATGTCGTACGGTATACGGCGACGCGTGGCGGATCGGCGCCGGCGTCGCGCTCCACAGCTCGTGACTCTCCTCGTCGCGGAGGTACAGCACGTCGCTGACCGGGTCGCTCGTCGGATCGTTGTGCCATGGCGTGAGACGGAAGAAGTAGCTGTTGCCCGCCCACGTGAAGCCGCCACCTTGCTCCGTCACGACGAAGCCGGCGACGGGATTCGCGACGACGTTCGCCCACGGTGCCGGCGGAAGCAGTCCGCCGCGCAACCGGATCTCGTAGTCGCCGCTCTCCGTGAGGCCGCCGAGACCGTTGTCGAACAGCAGCGTTGGCCCCGCCGGCACCGACGCATCGTCGACGAAGTCGTCCTCCGGTGCGGGTACGATCGCTTCGGCATCATTGCCGAGGAGCTCGATCGGCTCGAGCAGGCGCGCCGTGATCCGCTGCAGCGCGCGCAGCACCTGCGGCGTGCTGCGCTCCGAACGGCGCAACGCCGACATCGCCGGGTCGATCACTTCCGCCCGCTCCTCGTCCGCGCCGTTCAGCTGCTCGAGCATCCGGCCGAGCGAGCGCCCGTCGCACGAGATGATCACGCGCGCCGTCGTTCGCACCATGGCCAGCACGTCCGGCGCGAGGAGATCAGCGCGTCGGACGAAGACGCCGCCGGGCTGGTCGAGCGCCGCTCCTTCCGTCGACGCGAGGACGGTCGCCGTGATCCGATCGCGCACGTCCTTCTGGTAGGTGGGCGGGTGCGTGTCGAGGACCACGAGATCAACGAGCATCCCACGCCGCCGCCAGTATCGGTGTGCCGACAACAGCTGCCGCAGCGTGGGCAGGCCGTCGACCGAATCGATCGGAGCCAGCAGGATCGGCCAGTCACCGGACAGTCCCGCCGCCCACAGCAGCGGTTGCGACCCGCGACTGAGGGCTCTCTCCGCGGCTGGCGCGCCGAGCGTGCGATTCGCGAAGAACAGATGGCCCGCGACGTCCTGATAGACCGCCGCGTCGGCCGGCGTGATGTTCAGCTCGCGCAGCTCCACCTGCGCCGTCGTCCACGCCAGCTCCAGGGCGCGCCGAGCGGCGCTCGGGTCGTCGTAGCGGTCGGCCAGCTCGAAGGCGCGCTCGCGCGTGGTCGCGACGAGCGTCGTGAACGCGACGGTCGACGACTGACCCGGCTCGAGCCTGACACGCGCCCTGAGCGCGATGATCGGATCGAGCACCGCGCCGGTGGTGCCCGAGAGCGCACCGTCCGCCCGCGCGTCGAGCGCGGCGGGATGACGCGGCGAACGGCCGCGACCGACGAAGCGCGAACGATCGGTCTCGCAGCTCACCGGGGCGACGAGCGTGCCGTCGACAGCGACCACGTGCACGCCCCACAACGTCGGCTCGTTCGCCGACCGCGGCCGGCGTGTGGCGAAGACCGCCGAACACCACTCGTGCCACTCCGTCTCGACGAACAGGTTGGCGAACGCGGGGTGCGACCGGTCGGCATCGGGAGTGGTGAGCACCACCTCCCCGTAGCTCGTGAGCTCGATCTCGAGCGGCGTGGTGCCCTTGTTCGTCACGGTCACGCGCCGCACTTCCGCCGCGTCCGCCGGAACCACCGTGATCTCCGTTCGCGTCTCCACGTTGCCGTCCGAGCGGTGGAAGGTCGCGCGGTCGGTCGCGAACACCGCGCGATACCAATCCGCCGGCGCGCACACCGGCTGATGCGCAATGCTCCACACACGCCCGTTCGTCACGTCCTTCACGTAGCAGAACTGTCCCGTCTCGTCCGTCGTGCCGTCGGCACGCCACCGTGTGACGGCGATGCCCTCGTAGCGGCTGTACCCGGCGCCACGGTTGGTGATCATCACCGCGTAGGGCAGGTGACCGAGCAGCGCGACGCGCGGCTCCGGAGTGTTCGGCGTGACGTACTCGCGGACGGCGGGGCGCTCGATCTCCGGATCGGGGAGCGCCTCGCCGATGTCGGCGACCGCGCTCGGCTGGAACACGAGCCGGCGCGGGATGCGCTCGTGCAGCAGCAGCTCCGCCGCGCGTACGAGCGGCTCGGCGTGGAACCGCCGCTGCCACACGTCCGCCAGGAGCACGTTCGTGAGCGCGACGAGGCTCATCCCCACGTGGTGCGCCATGTAGTTCCACACCACCGCGTAGCGTGCGCCGGGCTCGGGACGCGTGTAGTCGAGCGCATCGTGGAATCCATAGGGACCCAGCGCTCCCTTCCGCTCCAGTCGCTCGAGGTTGGCGAGCGCCGCGGCGGCGTCCACCATCGCGGCGAGCGCGGACGCGTACGGCGCGATCACCAGATCGCGTCCGAGCCCGCGCTTGAGGGCGAGATCCGGCACGCCGAACGCCCGATACTGATAGGTGAGGTGGCGATCACGGACGTTGTAGGCGCTCTCGCTGATGCCCCAGGGAACACCGCGCTCCGCGGCGTACGAGATCTGTCGTCGCACCGCGCCGTGGTTCGTCTGGTCGAGCACGGTCTGCGGATACGACCGCATCACGAGCGCCGGCATGAGATACTCGAACATGCTGCCGCTCCACGACACGAGCGCCGTCTCACCGTGCGCGTGCGTGAGCGTGCGTCCCAGCCGGAACCAGTGGTCCACCGGCACGTCGTTCTTCGCGATCGCCACGAAGCTCGCCAGCCGGGCCTCCGACGCGAGGAGGTCGTACGACGAGCTGTCCAGCGCGTGCGCGGCCACCTGATAGCCGATCGAGAACAGCTCGCGCTCAGGGTCGAACACGAGTCCGAAATCCATCGCGCCGGCGTACGCTTCCGCCTGGTGCGCGATCGCGCCGTAGCGCGCGGCGAGCGCCGGCTCGGTTGCGCTCTTGGCCAGGCCGAGACACGCCTGCCGCAGCGCGATCAGGTGGCCCGCGAGGTTGCCGCTGTCGACGGTCGAGATGTACGCCGGCTCGAGGACGCGCAGGTCGTGGAGGTCGTACCAGTTGTAGAAGTGTCCGCGAAACCGTCGCATCCGCTCGAGCGAGCGAAACGCCAGCTCCAGCCGTTCCGCCGCCGACTCGGCCGAGATGAAGCCCAGGTCGTGCGCGCTCACCGTCGCGAGGAGCTGCAGGCCGATGTTCGTCGGCGACGTGCGCATCGCCACCTCCGGCTTCGGATCCTCCTGATAGTTGTCGGGGGCGAGCCAGTTGGTGTCAACCGAGACGAAGCGGTCGAAGAATCGCCAGTGCGCGCGGGCATAGCGCATCGCGTCTTCGCGCAGCGGCTCGCCGAGCCGTCGCTTGCGCCGCACGGCGCGTTCGCTCAGCGCGAGTGCCTCGTACGGCGAGACCATCCAGAGCGCCGTCAGTGGAAGCACGGCGACGATGAGCTGGAAACCGGCAACGTCAGACGTGCCGCGCAGCGTGACCGCGAGCGCGAGCGCGCCGATGGCGATGGCGACCGCCGGCCACATCGCCTTCCACACGACGCGCGCCTGATCGGACGTCGCCCGCTCCGCCTGCGACGCAGTCTGCCACTCGAGGAGGTTCCGTCCCGACACGAGCGTCCGCCACAGCGAGCGCGAGATGGCATCGGCGGAGATCCACGCCTGGTGCGGCAGGAAGGTGACGGCGACCGCGACCTGCTGTGCGCTCGTCCACGCGTCGTTCCCGACGGCGGCGTAGTACGCTCGCCACGACTTGTCGAGCGGCGGGCGCGCGAGCGCGATCAGGAGCGAGACGATCCACGGCGCGGCGATCGCGAGCAGGCCAAGGGTCGTCCAGACCAGCGGCGAGCCGGGAAACATCGTCCAGCCGGCGACGAGGAAGGTGAGCTGCGCGAGCTCGACGAAGCTTCGGCGGAGATTGTCGAGCAGCTTCCATCGCGAGAGCAGGGAGAGCCGGTTGCGCTCCAGACCATCGGGCCCGGGCACGCGCGTGCCGAGCCACCGCAGGAGCTGCCAGTCGCCGCGGATCCATCGATGCTTGCGGCGTGCGTGCGCGAGGTAGCGCGACGGATAGTCGTCGAAAACTTCGATGTCCGTCGCCAGACCAGCGCGCGCGTAGCTCCCCTCGATGAGATCGTGCGACAGCAGCGTGTTCTCGGGGAAGCGTCCGTGCGTCGCCTCCTCGAACGCGTCGACGTCGTAGATCCCCTTTCCCGTGAAGCTCCCCTCGCCGTACAGGTCCTGATAGACGTCGGAGACGGCCGTCGTATACGGGTCGACGCCCGGATGACCGGAGTGGATCGCCGCGAAGCGCGACCGGTGCGCGCTCGGCAGTGACACGCCGACCCGCGGCTGCAGGATGCCGAAGCCGCGCACGACGCGGCCTCGCTCGGGATCGTACACGGCGCGATTGAGCGGATGCGCGAGCGCCCCGACCAGCAGCGGCGCGGCATCCGGCGGCAGCACCGTGTCGGCGTCCAGCGTGATCGCGTAGCGCACCTCGCGCAGCGGCGTGACGTCGCCCTCGATCACGGAGAAGGCGTCGCGCGCGCCGCCGCGGAGAAAGCGATTGAACTGCGCCAGCTTGCCGCGCTTGCGCTCCCAGCCCATCCACACGCCCTGGCGCGGATTCCAGCGTCGCGGGCGGTGGAACAGATAGAACTCGTCGGCGCGACCCTGCGCGTAGCGCGTGTTGAGCGCGCGCACCCCAGCGATCGCCGCCGCGACGATCTCGTCGTCCCCTTCGCGAGTCTCGGTCGCGGCGTCGGTGAAGTCGCTGAGCACGGCGAAGTGCAGATGCGCCTCGCGGTTGGCGAGGAACTGCACCTCGAGATTCTCCAGCGCTTCGTGCACGTCCTCCACACGGCCGAACAGCATCGGGATCACGACCGCCGTGCGGAACTCCGACGGGATGCCGTTGCGGCCGGAGAGATCGAGTTTTGGCAGTGTGCGCGGCGGGAGAAACGCCGTGACGAGTTGATGCACGACGCTCACGGCGATCTCGTTCGCCGGGATCAGCGCGATCGCCGCGATGAGCAGCAGCACGCTCCACGGCTGCGCTTCGACGCCGGCCAGCCTGAACACCGCCGCGAGCGCCGCGAGGGTGCCAAGCCCGATACCGCCGAGGAGCAGCATGCTCGGGTGCCGAAGCACCATGCGGTGGATCGACTCGCGCGTGCCGGGCGTGAAGCCCGTCGCTGCCTCGAGCGCGGGGAGCCCTTCGTCAACGAGGTAGTAGCCGACGTGGCCGCGCGCGACGTCTTCAGGCCATCGTGTCTTTCCATCGGCGGCCAACTTCAGTGCGACGTCGGCGACGTCGCGCTCCTTGCGCTTCGTCCGCTTCGCGACGTGCTCCACGATGTGGCGATAGCGGTCTCGCGTCGCGAACGTCATGTGCGGATAGACGCTTGCCGGGTCTTCGCGCAGCGCCGCCTCGAGCACGCTCTGCCGCTCGACGAGCGCCTTCCAGTCAAGGCGGCTGATCGCCCGGAGGCTCGTGATGCTGTTGGCTGTCATCACCTGCGTCAGCGCCAGCCGTTCGTGCGATCGCGCGGCGGCGTCCTCGGCGTTCAACCCTTCCTCGGACAGCCACGGCTCGATCCACGCGAGGGAGGTGAACGCCTGGTCGGCGAATCGCAGCTGTCGCAGGAACCGGGTGACGAATGCCGGTGTGAGCGGCGGATGCCGCATGATGAAGTCGTTCAGCGCGGCCGGCAGCGAGCCGTCGCCGTTGCCGCGCGAGATCATGCGGGCCGCCCACCGGTCGGCCTCTTCCACCTCATCCAACCGCTGCACGGTGCGCAGCGCCATGCGCCGTACGTTCTCGATCAGGCCGAGCCGCAGCATCGCCGGCACGGCCCAGAGCTCGCCGATGGAGAGCGGCGCGATCTCCTGGAACGCGCCGACCACCAGCTCTACGTTGACCCGATCGATCCGTCCTTCGGTGTGGCCGATCAGGGTCGTGGCGAGCTCGTAGACTCGCGGGTAGCCAGCCAGGTGTCCGGTGGCGAGCTCGGGCAGCTCTCGGTAGTAGTCGCGCGGAAGGCTCTCCCGAACCTCGCGCACGTGCTCCTCGACCACGTGCGCGTTGTCGAGGAGCCACTCACCGGCCGGCCCGATATCCTCCTCGGAGTCCGCTGCGGCCGCGAGCCGCGTGCGCGCCTCGGAAAGGACGCGGCGCGTGTCGTCGAGCCTGGTGAGGAGGGGAGCTTTGCGGTTGCCCTCGTCGAATCCGCGGAGGACCTGCGCTCGCGCCACCGTCCGCGCCCGCTCGGCGAGTCCCTCGACGCCGAGTAGCTCGCCCCGGATCGGGCCGGTGAGCAGATCATGCGCCGGACCGGCGGGGCGCACGAAGAGCGGCCGCCGGAAGCTGGACCGGCGGCGTTTCCAGGAAAAGGGATTCTTCACGAGCGCTCTACTGTCGCAAGTCTGTGACCGCGTTCGATGGGGCGGCCCTAGCGTGCGCGGGCGACGAGAATTCCCGTCGAGCGACGCAGCGCCGCAACGTAGTCGGGAAGCGTCGCCTTGCTCACTTCGACCGCTCCGCCGGAGAGTGGGGCGTGCAGCACGCGGAGCGTTCCTGTCTCGTCGCGGTAGGCGAATGCCGCGTGCGTCACGTCCAGACCAGGGATCGCCGTGGCGAAGGCCAGCACGTCGCCCGTCTGGATTCCGTCCGACACCTCGGCGATCTTCGCGGTGGGGATCACTCGGCGGGGCCGGTCGTCGAGTCCGCGCTCCATCTCACCGATCGCCTTGAAGACGCCGTCGTCCGCGAGCGCGACGTAGCTGCCGCGATGCTCGGTCATGAACCGGAGCGGGCGAGTGTCCTCGATGCCGCCAAGGGCGCCGCCGAGGTCGCGGACCAGCCCGCGCCGCTCGCCGTCGGCGATCCACTCGCTGAAGTAGTGGAGCCGCGACGGGTAGCTGCCGCGCGAGCCGCCGCGATACCGCATGCGCTCGATCTCACGCTCGAACCGCTCCCAGGTCGGGGCGCCGCCTGCCCGCGCGACGCGCGCCACCGAGAGGCTGCTCTCCACGAGCGTCACGCAGTCGAAGCGCGTGAGCGACGCGGTCAGCGGCTCCCGAGCCGACGCGCTGCCACCGGCGCGCAGATAGGCCTCGAGCGTGTTCGCCTCGTACGGCGTTCCGATCGCGAGTTCGCCGGCGCGCGCGGTGGCGCGCCCGAACAGTGCGCTCGCGCGTTGGAGCCCTTCCGACCGGAGCGTGGCCGTCCAGCGGGTGAGGCGTGTCAGATCTTCGTCCGCGGATGCCATGCGGGCGAGGGCGGCGAGCGGGGCGGGGATGGCGAGCGCGCCCGCGATCTTCGCGAGGTTGGTGATCATCGTTCTGCGGGAGCGTGGAGCGTTCATCTGTCGGGGTCAGAGTCCGGGGTCAGAGCCCGGGGTCAGAGCCCGGGGTCAGAGCCCGGGGTCAGAGTTCCTTGTATCGGGCTGTCGTACGGGCGGTACGCCTCCGGGTGAATCGATGACGCGGAATTCATCGCCCTATGCGTTGATTCACCATGCCTCGATCTCAACGCGTTGTCTTGCCGGGCCAGCCGCTCCACATCATCCAGCGCGGAAACAACCGCTCCACCTGCTTCGTCTGCGACGATGACCGCGAGATGTATCTCCAAACGCTTCATCGCGCGAGCCTCATTTCCGAATGCGCCATCCATGCTTATGTGCTCATGTCCAACCACGTGCACATGCTCGTGACGCCGGCGGCCGCTCGAGCTGCCGGGCACATGATGCAGACGCTGGGACAACGTTACGTACGATACTTCAATGAGCGATACGCGCGCAGTGGAACACTATGGGAGGGACGCTTCCGCTCGATGGCGATCGACTCCGACCAGTACTTTCTCGCATGCAGCAGATACGTCGAGACGAATCCGGTTCGAGCAGGGATGGCCGCGAGTCCGGAACGGTACAGGTGGTCGAGCTTCGGGCGCAACGCACGCGGTGAGCCGAACGCGCTCGTGACTCCACACGCGCTGTATCTGGCGCTCGGACGCGACGCCTCATCTCGGCAGGCAGCGTATGCAGGACTCTTCGCCGAGCCACTCGAACGTCAGCTCGTCGATGGGATCCGCAAATCGACGAATGCCGGGGTGGTGCTCCGCGTCTGGCGAGAGGCGCGCGAGAGGGAGTTCGTGCGCACGCGTTCGGGCGGAGTCGCCGTGAGGCACGCGCGCCGCGCTGAGATCACGCGGTGACGGGAGGAGGCCGAGCACGGTCTTGCGTTGGCACGCGGGCTCTGACCCCGGGCTCTGACCCCGGGCTCTGACCCCGGGCGTCGGAGCGAAGCCAAGCCTGACGCGAGGAGGCCTTACGGCAGCACGCTCCGGCACACGCCGTCGAAGGTCGTGCGCAGCACGTCGTCGGTCACGTCGATCTCACCGGAATCTCGCATCTGGACGAGGATGAAGATCGGGCCGACGAAGAGCGCCCAGAACACGTAGCGCGAGAGGTCCCGCAGCAGACCCTGCTCGATCGCGTCGCGGAACATCATCTGCCCCTCGGCGTCGCGCGCCTGCTCGATCGCGCGCGTTTCCTCGGAGAGAATTCCGGATGCGCGACACTGGAGGATGAGGTTCGACGCGTCCTCGTGGTCGAGGTGCCATCGCGCGAGCGCTCGCCAGCGCTCCCACATCCGCTCGAGCGACTCGTCGGGGAGGGCCGCGGTCGTCGGCGCGCTGCCGATGAGCACGCGGTCGCGGTCGGCCAGCACGCCCAGATAGAGGGCGTTGATCATCGCCTCCTTGCTGGGGAAATAGAGGTAGAGGGTTCCGGCGGCGACGCCGGCCTCGCGCGCGACGGCGGATACGGGCGTGTTGTGCAGGCCGAGTCGGGCGATGAGTCGGAGCGCGGCGGAGAGAATCGCCTCACGCTTCTCGACGACAGGTCGCGCCCGCGGACGAGTCGTAGCGGAGTGAGCCACGGAGAGGGCCTCGCTGGATAACTGGTCTCGCTTGACGCCGAAGCCTGGCATCGGTACAATCAGGCGTCACTGAATGATCGTTCATTCAGGATACTCAATGCTAACAGTGCGCCTCGACGCTCGCAATCGCGTCCGCCGCCGACCGCGCGCCGAGTTCCCACCGGAGACGACCACCATGCTGATCGCCATCACCCTCCTCGCCGCCCTCCACCTCGCCCCCGCCGACTCCATCAACGGCACCTGGCTGCTCAAGGGCGACGTCGTCGGCAACCCGCTCAACACCACCTGCGACATCAAGCAGACCGGCACCACGCTCTCCGGCTCCTGCGTGAACGAGACGGGCGCCGCGATGCCGATCACCGGAACGGTCAAGGGCGACTCCGTCACCTTCCAGCACGGCGGCGACTACCAGGGGCAGGAGCTCACGATCATCTACGCCGGCAAGCTGACCACGCCCAAGAAGCTCGAGGGCACCATCACCGTGAAGCCGTTCGACGCCGCCGGCACCTTTACCGCCGAGCCAGCCCCCGCCAAGAAGTAGCTCGGTGACCGAGCACACGCTCGGTCATGGACAATTTCCCGCGCAACGCACCGATTGAGGTCGATGCCGGAGCACACCGCTCCGGCTCGACTTCGTTCCAGCGCCACACCAACCACATCGATCATGGCCAGGATCCTCACGACGCTTCGCGTCGTCGCCGCCGTGCTGCTGCTCGTGCTGACGAACGCCGGATTCGGCGCCACGCTGCACGCCCAGCAGTCGCGCGTGCTCGTCTTCTCCAAGACGGCCGGCTTTCGGCACTCGTCCATCGAGACGGGCGTCGCGCTCGTCAAGAAGATCGGCGCGGAGCAGGGCTTCGCCGTCGACGCCACCGAAGACGCGACGGTGTTCAACGACGCCAACCTGCGCCGCTATCGCGCCATCGTCTTCATGAGCACCACCGGCGACATCCTCGATGCGGTGCAGCAGGACGCGCTGGAGCGCTACATCCAGGCCGGCGGCGGCTGGGTCGGCGTCCACTCGGCCACCGACACCGAGTACGACTGGCCGTGGTACGGCAAGCTCGCCGGCGCGTGGTTCAAGAGCCACCCACAGAACCCCAACGTTCGCACCGCCACCTTCCGCATTCGCGACAAGACCCACGTCTCGACGACGGCGTTCGGCGACACCTGGCAGCACGAGGACGAGTTCTACAACTACAAGTACATCAATCCCGACATCCACGTCCTCATCGACATCGATGAGAAGAGCTACCAGGGCGGTGAGAACGGCGACAACCACCCGATGAGCTGGTACCACGAGTACGACGGCGGACGCGCGTGGTACACGAACATGGGTCACACCGAAGCGACCTACGCCGAGCCGCTGTACATCAAGCATCTCACGGGCGGCATCAAGTGGGCGATGGGCACCAAGCCGCTCAACTACACGCGCGCCAAGCCCGAAGAGAATCGCTTCACCAAGGTCGTTCTCGCCGAGGGGCTCGACGAGCCGGTGGAGCTCGCGGTGCTGCCGGGCGAGAAGATCCTGTTCATCGGCCGCAAGGGCACGGTGAACCTCTACACGCCGGCGACGAAGCACGTCACCCAGATCGCCACCATGCCCGTGAGCCTCAAGTACAACGATGGCTCCGTGGCGGAGGACGGACTGCTCGGTCTCGCGGCCGATCCGAGCTTCGCGCGCAACGGCTTCGTCTACATGTACTACTCGCTCGCCGGCAGCGATCCGAAGAACGTGCTCGCGCGCTATCACATGAAGGGTGATTCGCTGGAGCTCTCGTCAGCGAAAGTGATGCTGGAGGTGGCCGTGCAGCGCGATCAGTGCTGCCACACCGCCGGCTCCATCGCGTTCGACGCGAAGGGGAACCTCTTCGTGTCCACCGGCGACAACACCAATCCGCACGCGACCGGCTACGCACCGATCGACGAGCGTCCGGACCGCGGTCCGTGGGACGCGCAGAAGTCGTCCGCCAACACGAACGATCTGCGCGGCAAGATCCTGCGCATCCATCCCGAGCCCGACGGCTCGTACACCATCCCCGATGGGAACCTGTTCCCCAAGGGCACGGCGAAGACGCGTCCGGAGATCTACACGATGGGTCACCGGAACCCGTATCGCATCTCCGTCGACAAGCACACGGGCTTCCTCTACTGGGGCGACGTTGGTCCCGACGCGTCGGTCGATTCGGCGCAGCGCGGTCCGATGGGGCACGACGAGGTGAACCAGGCTCGCCGCCCGGGGAACTTCGGCTGGCCCTACTTCGTCGGCGACAACAAGGCGTACTACGACTACGACTTCGCCACGAAGACGCCCGGCAAGCTGTTCGATCCCGCGCATCCGGTGAACAATTCGCCGAACAACACGGGCCTCAACGACCTGCCTCCCGCGCAGAAGGCGTTCGTGTGGTATCCGGCCGGTGCGTCGGCCGAGTTCCCGCTCGTCGGCAGCGGCGGACGGACCGCGATGGCGGGACCGGTCTTCCATCGCTCGGACTTCAGCGTCGCGCCGCGCTCGTTCCCGGCATACTACGACGGCAAGCTGCTCGAGTACGAGTGGATGCGTGGCTGGATCATGGCGATCACCATGGACAAGAACGGCGACTTCGTGTCCATGGAGCGCTTCATGCCGAGCCAGAAGTTCAGCAACCCGATCGAGCTCGAGTTCTCGCCGACGGGCGACCTGTACATGCTCGAGTACGGAACCGGCTGGTTCCAGGGCAATCCCGATGCGCGCCTCGTGCGCATCGAGTACAACGGTGGCAACCGAAGGCCGATCGTCATGGCCGACGTCGACAAGCCGGCGGGCCCGCTGCCGCTGCGCGTGGCGCTCTCGTCGAAGGGGACGACTGACCCCGACGCCGACGCGCTCCGCTACGCATGGACGATCGCCGGACCGAAGGGCACGCCGTCGGTGAAGCTCGCCGACGCGAACCCGACGTACACCTTCTCGAAGCCCGGCGTCTACACCGCAACGCTCGCGGTCACCGATGCCAAGGGTGCGCGCTCCACGTCGGACGTGCAGATCGTCGCCGGCAACGAGCCACCGGTCGTCGACATCGATGTGGTCGGCGGCAATCGCTCGTTCTATTTCGCCGGCACGCCGATCCGGTACGCCGCGCGCGTGACGGATCGCGAGGACGGTTCGCTCGAGAGCGGAAAGATCGCGACGGAGCGCGTCCTCGTCTCGGCCGAATACCTCAAGGACGGCGCACCGGCCGCCGCACCGGTCGCGGCGGGTCACCGCTCGGCGGCTCCTGATCCGCACGCCGAGGCGAAGAAGCTGCTCGCCGGCGGCGATTGCCTCGCGTGTCATCAGCTCGACCGCAAGTCGATCGGTCCCGCGTACACGGCCGTCGCCGACAAGTATCGCGGCGACGTGGAGGCGATGGCGAAGCTCGTGAAGAAGGTGAAGTCTGGCGGCGCCGGTGTATGGGGAGACGTCATGATGCCGCCGCATCCGCAGCTGACCGACGCGCAGGCGTCGCAGATGGTGGCGTACGTGTTGAGCCTCGGCGCCAGGCGCGCGGGGCCGGCGCTGCCCGTGCGCGGCGAGTACGTGCCTCCCGCGCCAAGCGGCCCGGCGCCGGCGAGCGGCGCGGTCGTGCTGCGCGCCGAGTACACGGATCGGGGCGCGAACGGTTTGCCTGGCGCGATGGCCGACAAGACGCTCGTGCTTCGGTCGCCGACGGTCATCCTCGCCACTGGTGAGCTGAGCGAGGGCGTGTCGAAGATGCAGATCCCGCAGATGCCCGTACCGATCACGATGGCGAGCAAGTCGGGATCGTACTCGAAGCTGAAGCAGATCGATCTCACCGGCATCTCGGATATCGTCGTGGCCGTCGTGGCTCCCGCGGCATACGGCGCGGTGGGCGGCAAGCTCGAGATTCACATCGACTCCGACGGCGGCGCGTTGATCGGCGAAACACCGATGGTGTCACCGCAGACGGAAGCGACCGCGCCACCGATTCAGCTTCGCGCGGCGCTCAAGCCGACGACTGGCGCGCACGACGTGTACTTCGTGTTCAAGAACGATCAGGCCAAGGCGCAGCAGCTCTTGCTCATCGCGCTCACGGCGACCTTCGGCAACGGCACCGGTGCAGCGAGCACCGGTGCGGCGGCGACCGGATCGCGGTAAACCCGATCAAGGCGATCAAGGGGTCAGACCTCTTGATCGCGCTGATCGGGCGAAGCGGTAGAGAAAGGGCGAGCGGTGCGCGCCGCCGGTCTTGCGCTCCTTCAGGCGCACGATGGAGCCCTGATCGAGCATGCGCTTCTGGAAGTTGCGCCGGTCGAGGCTCGTGCCGAGCACTGTCTCGTAGAGCCGCTGGAGCTCCGGCATCGTGAACTTCTCGGGCAGCAGGTTCGCCGCGAGCGGCAGATAGTCGAGCTGCGCGCGCAGGGTTTCCAGCGCGAGATCCGTGATCTCGTCGTGATCGAAGAGGAGCGGCGGGCGCTCGTTCAGGTCCCACCACCGGCACTCTTCCGAGAACGCGTCGGGGCGCAGCGCGACCTTTGCGACATCGACCAGCGCGAAGTACGCGACGGACACGATGCGGCTGACGATCCAATGATCGGGCGGCGGTTTGGCGCCCATCGCCTTGAACGCCGGGAGGAGCGCGTCCTCGCCGCGATCGATGCCGCCGAACGCGTGGAACTGGCGCAGGTACACGCGGTCGAGACCGGTGCGCTCGCGCAGCACACGCTCCGCCGCGCCGTCGAGCGGCTCGCCCGTTCGAACGAATCCGCCGGGAAGGCTCCACGCACGCAGGTGCCTCCATCGGAGCAGGAGCAGCTTGATCTGCCCTTCGTGAAAGCCGAAGATCGCGCAGTCCACCGAGAGGTGCGGCACGAGCTGGCGGTCCTGGCCGGCGAACAATCGAGTGAGCAGGGGATCAGCGTTCATTGGCGGGAGAATAACCCATTGTGTCTTGCGTACGTAATGGGGAATTCGTATCGTGTTGGTTCTACACAAAGCCGAGCGGACGGCCCTCGAGTGCTCGCCATGCTGCATCACTTCTTCCACGCGATGAATCGCGGGACACGACGCCGATGAACACGCTCACTCGCTCACTCGTCCTTCTCTCCGTCGCGAGCGCACCCGCGCTGGCGCAGAACCCCGCGAACGGGCCCGCGCGCAAGCCGAGCTGTCTACCGCAGGGCTTCTTCACCGCGCCCGCCACGTACAAGTCGGTGGAGACGCTGCCCGACGGGCGCGTGACCTTTCGCCTCTGCGCACCCGAGGCCGCGACTGTGGCCGTCACCAGCAGCGACGCGGCCGCGGCGATTCCGTTTGGCATGGGCGGCGGACCAGTTGGCGTGCCGTTGACCAAGGACACGCTGGGACTGTGGACGGGCACGACCGCCGTATCCGTCGATCCGGGGACGTATCGGTTCAATTTCCGCGTCGACGGTGCGCGCGTGCCCGATCCGCAGGGCACGCGCTTCTCCGAGGAGCGTGTCGGTACGAACAGCGTGTTCGAGGTGCTCGGAGCCGCGGGCGCGTTCCAGGCATACGACCGCGCAGTGCCACACGGTGTCGTGAGCACGATCGAATACTGGTCCACTTCGCTCGACGCGAAGCGGCGCGCGCACGTGTACACGCCACCGGGCTACATGAAGAGCGCCACGCGCTACCCGGTGCTCTACCTGGTGCACGGCGCTGGTGACAGCGACGACAGCTGGACGTCCGAGGGCCACGCGAACTACATCCTCGACAACCTCATCGCGGCCGGCAAGGCGAAGCCGATGATCGTCGTCATGCCGTTCGGTCATACGCCGGACCGACCCGGTGCCGACATCCTCGTGAACAAGGAGTTCGGCGACGATCTGCTCAAGGACCTGATCCCGTACACCGAAGCGAACTTCCGCACGCTGAACGGCACCGCGAAGCGGGCGATGGCCGGTCTGTCGATGGGCGGTGCGCACACGCTCAACTTCGGACTCACCCATCCCGATCGGTTCGGCTACGTTGGTGTCTTCAGCATGGGGTTGGGGCTGTCCGATACCCTCCAGATCCCCAGGTACGAGAAGGAGCATGCGGCGGCGCTGGACCGCGGCGCCAGGGAGTTCAAGCTCGTCTATTATGCCATCGGCAAGGATGACTTCCTCTACCGCACCGTCGCGCCGACCCGCGCCGTGCTCGATCAGCACAAGATCCGCTACGTCTACCACGAGAGCGCCGGCGGTCACACCTGGACGAACTGGCGCGACTACCTCGCGGACTTCGCACCGAGGTTGTTCAAGTAGTGTCGTGAACCTCGCGCTTGTCGTCTCGCTGCCACGCGCTGATTCCTATCGATTCCGTGTGCGAGGTGATCGGCCATGAGGCGTCTTTCAGCAATGCGATTCGTGCTCGTGAGTGTCGCGGTCATCGCGGCGGCGTGTTCTGGCGCGCGAGTGGTGACGCCGGGCCGCGTGGTGGGCGCGCACACGCTGGTCGAGCTGCGCGCGCTGCCGGCGAGCGCGTTCGTCAGCGGCGGCGGAGGGGCGCGATTCGGACCCGTGATCGACGGACGTTTCCTCGTCGAAGATCCAGCGCTCACCTTCGAGACGGGCCGGCAGAACGACGTCGCGACGTTGACGGGGCTCAACGCGGACGAGGGCAGCGCGTCGCCGACGTACGCCAAAGGCGTCGGCCGAGGCGTTCCGGCAGCAGACGACGCAGCGCTATGGTGATCGCGCGCCGAGCTTTCTCGCGCTCTATCCGGCCGAGTCGGACGAGCAGGCGAAGCGCTCACAGATCGAGAGCTCGCGAGACATGGGCGTCGCCGGATTGCAGCGCCTGCTCGACGAGCGTGCGGTGCGGGCGCGGACGCCGAGCTTCGCGTACTACTTCGACCGCGCGATTCCGTGGCCGGAACGGCCGGAGTTCGGTGCGTTTCATACGTCGGAGGTGCCGTACGTCTTCGGCACGCTGGACGTGTTGCCGCGTCCATGGACGGAGGTGGATCGCCGGCTGTCGGACGCCATGATGTCGTACTGGGCGAACTTCGCCGTGCGTGGCGATCCGAACGGGAGCGGATTGCCGACGTGGCCGGCGTACGCCGCCGCGCGACCGGCGATCATGGAGCTGGGCGAGAGGGTCGGTCCGCGCGCGCCCGTCCCGGCCGACCGCGTGTCGCTGCTGATTCGCTGAGTGTCAAGTTGAGAGAGTTGGTGAGTTGGGGTCAGCATCGTTGAAGGACGATGATGCGGGCGCCATTCCGCCTCATTTCAAGAGGTCAGCTGGGGTCAGCTGGGGTCAGCTGGGGTCAGCATCGTTGAACGGTGATGACGCGTGCGTTGCTTTCGCACGGCGTCGCTGCGACGGTCGCCCCCATGGCCGGATCGCGTCACCGACCGGGCGAGCGCCTGCTCGATCGTTCTGCGAGAGTGCGTCGCGCCGACCACGCTGCCCGCGTTCGTCGCGACGCGAATGGCGTCGACCGCGTCCGCGTCGAGGGGCGTCGAGAACAAGGTGCGGTAGGAGGCCCGTCGCGCCGAGGGGGTGCGACCGAGCGCGAGGTAGAGTGGATGATGCGTCACGAGCGCATCCGATACGCCATGGGCATTGGACTTCGAGCTCGACCAGTCGTACGCGTCGGGTCGCGTCACCATGCCGGCGCGAACGGGGTTCAACTCGACGTATCGGCTGCAGGCGAGGAAGTAGCGCTCCGAGTCGATGATCGACGATCGGTACCGACCCTCCCACAGCGTCCCGCTCCGGTCGTGCCGCTCGTTGAACCAGCGGACGTAGCTGCGCCCGAGCATCTGCATCATGCGAGACGGCGACCGTTCCTCGTTGGGCGTGATGAGGAGATGCACGTGATTCACCATGAGGACGTACGCGTGGATCGCGCAGCCGGTCCGCTCGCTCACGACGCGGAGCGTGTGGATGAAGTGCCTGCGATCGAGATCGTCCGTGAAGCACGCGACGCGATTGACGCCGCGTTGGATCAGGTGGAGCGGCTGGCCTGGTACGACGGCGCGTGGAGGTCTTGGCATGCGAGATCGATGGCGTGCGCGCGCGGATCCGGTATCATCGTTTCGCCGCGGACGTCAGCCGCGTTCAACGATGCTGACCCGGCACGGGCTGCTTGAAATGGAGCGTTCGGCGGCCGACGGTAGCCGCGTTCAACGATGCTGACCCCGATTCGGGTCAGGTCGATCGCGGGATCGCCGTGTACACGCGCGTGATGAATCCGTGGAACTCCTTCATGAAGACCGTGAGAAATTCTTGAACCGCCGCGTCGGTCACCTCGCCCTGGTCCGTGATGAGATCCGGGGTGAACTGGATGTACGCTTCGATCGCGTTCATCAGCGGCGAGTTGCAGAAGGCGAGAATGCTTCGAAGATGCTGCTGGCCGACGGCCGTGCCGATCTTCCCGGGCGACGTGCCGATCACCGCTGACGGCTTCCGCGCGAACGAATTCTTGCCCCATGGACGACTCGCCCAATCGATGGCATTCTTGAGCGCGCCCGGGATGGAGCGGTTGTATTCGGGCGTCACGAAGAGCACGGCGTCCACGCCGGCGATGGCGTCCTTGAGTGCGCGGCCCGCCGGTGGAAAATCCGCGTCGTAATCGTACGAGTAGAGCGGCAGATCACCGATCGGGATCTCTCGCAGCACGAGCTCCGGCGGGGCGAGAATCGTGAGCGCACGCGCGAGCCGGCGATTGATCGAGGCCTTGGCGAGGCTGCCTATCATGTACCCAACGGTGAATGTCGTCACGCGGCGCTCCAGTGAGAGGTGGTGGTGTGTGCTCGCGACCTCGCGAGCGCTCCGGTTCCGCGGACAGGGATCGCGCTCGCCCAGCGCCCACGCAGCCGCAGCAATGATTGCGCCCGAGCAGCCGCGGACGCGCGACCGACACGGCGCGCATTGTGCGCACGCGTAGCGCTTCCGATAGTCATCTCTCCCTCGATCAGGGAGCTGGCGCTTCTTCACACCCATGAGCAGGATATGGCTCGAATGAACGACGAACGTCACGCCGACGCCCACGCCAACGACTCGCCGCGGCTCACGCGCCGCGATCTGATCATCGCCGGCGTCGCCACGGCCGGCGCCCTCGTCACGTCACGCGTGCTCGGCCAGGGCGGACCCGCGCCCTCGCCATCCGGCCTCGTGATCCGCAACCCGCGCGCACTCGATGCCGAAGCACCGCTCGACGCGTTGGCGTCGCCGATCACGGCGCCCGAACACTTCTTCGTCCGCAGCCACTTCGGTGCGCCCACGCAGCTGCCGCTCGCCTGGACGCTCACGGTGGACGGCCGAGTGGGCCGCCCCGTGACGTACACGCTCGATGACATTCGCACCCTCGGTGCGAAGGGTGCCCTGAAGGCGCGCCCGGTGACGCTCGAGTGCGCGGGGAATGGTCGCGGTGTGTTCCGTCTTCCGAAGACGAGCGGCGTGCAATGGGAGCGCGGCGCCGTGAGCACGGCGACATGGACGGGCGTCCCACTCGGGAGGCTGCTCGAACGCGCCGGCCTGACCGATGACGCGCACCACCTCTCGATGGAGGCGCTCGACCGCGCGCCCTTACCCACGGTGCCGAAGTTCCTTCGCAGCATCCCGCGCGAGGTGGCACTGGGGGACGCCTTCGTCGCGTACGAGATGAATGGCCGACCGATACCACTCCTGCACGGTGGACCGCTGCGACTGATCGTGCCGGGCTGGTTCGGGATGGCGTCGACCAAATGGCTGACGCACGTGCACGCCACGCCGGTGGAGTCGGACAACTTCTTCATGTCGCGCGGCTACCGGTATGCGGACGGGAGTGGCGTCACGACGATGCGGCCGAAGTCGGTGATCGCTTCGCCGCTCGCCGAGGCGCATGTGCCGGCAGGCACACTGACGGTGATGGGCCAGGCGTGGAGCGCGACGGGCATACGCGCCGTGGACGTGTCGGCGAACGGCGGACGGTCGTGGCGATCCGCACGTCTGATCGGCACTGAGCAACCTGGCGCGTGGCGCACCTGGACAGTCGAGGTCGAGGTGGCGGCCGGAGCAGCGACGCTCATGGCGCGCGCCACCGACGCGAGCGGCGGCGTGCAGCCGATCGCCGCCACCCCGAACTCCGGCGGCTACGGCAACAACTCCATTCACCAGGTACCCGTTCATGTCTCCTGACCCACGCGTGCGCGCGATCAGCCTGGCGCTTGCGGTGTTCGCGAGCACGATGGCCGGCTGCGGTGGGGACACGAATCGCGACGGGACGGGCGCAGACAGCGCGCGAGCCACACTCGCGCCGCCGCCGCCGGCGGCGCTTGAGACGCGGATGCATGAGGCGGATCGCGCGTCGATCGCGGCCCTTCCCGCCGGCGCGGGCCGCGACGTCGTGATCGCGAGCTGCCTCACCTGTCACTCCGCCGCGATGCTCCAACAGCAACACAAGGATTCCGTGGGATGGGACAAGACCATCACACAGATGACGACGTGGGGCGCGCCGCTCACTTCGGCGCAGCAGCCGGTGCTGCTCGGCTATCTGGTCGCGCACTACGGTGCGAGGGTTGACGCTCCCGTAGCGACGACGCGGCGCTGAGCCGCTGAAGGCACGGTCGTGTGGGTCGGCCGGCGTCCGCGCCGTCGCCAACGCGTCCGGTGTCGCGAGGGTACTCCCTCGGACGCGACCTACCAGACGCCCCCGAGATGAAGACTCCCATTCGAACCCTACGCGCCCTCGGCGCGCTCGCCCTGCTGTGCGCGCCGATGCAGCGCGCGGCCGCGCAAGAGGGCGTCATGCTGATGAACCGCACAGACAGTCCGTGGGAAGACGGAATGCCGCGGTTCGTCTCCAAGCCCACCAACTCGAAGGAGAAGCGATGAGAATGACAATGAAGGCGACCGGCGTCGTGACGCTGGCGCTGCTGGGCCTCCCGATGCGTGCGGCACCGGCACAGACGCCGACGGCCCGCATCGTCACCGCGGCGAAGAGCTTTCTCGCGACGCTCGACGAGCAGCAGCGCGCCCGCGTCCTCTTTTCCTTCGACGACGAGCAACAGCGTGCGCGCTGGTCCAACCTCCCGGTGCAGATGTCCAAGCGCGCGGGACTCAGCATGGGTGAGCTGAGCGCGCCGCAGCGCACCGCAGCGATGGCACTCGTGTCGTCCGCGCTGAGCAAGCGCGGCTTCGAGAAGGTGCAGGAGATCGTCGACGGCGACGAGGTGCTGAAGCAGAACGAGCGGAACAACCCGATGTTCGGCAAGGATCTCTTCTTCATCTCCATCCTCGGCACGCCATCGGTGACGGCGCCGTGGATGCTGCAGTACGGCGGACACCATCTCGCGCTCAACATCACGATCATCGGCGAGAAGGGCGTGCTCACGCCGAGCCTGACCGCCGCCCAACCAGCGATGTACTCGCTGAATGGGAAGACGGTGCGTCCGCTCGGTCAGGAGAACGACAAGGCGTTCGCGCTGCTCGCCGCGCTCGATGCGTCACAGCAGTCCAGGGCGATCCTGAGCTACAAGGTCGCCGACCTCGTGCTCGGACCGGGCCAGGACGGGAAGACGATCCAGCCCGAAGGACTGAAGGCCACCGCGATGAACGCGACGCAGCGCGCCATGCTGCTCGACGTAGTCTCCGAGTGGTCGGGCATCGTGCACGAAAGCGCCGCGGCGGCGCGGTTGGCCGAGATCAAGGCCGGCCTTGACGAGACCTGGTTCGCGTGGAGCGGGCCGACGACGCACGAGCCGGGGAAGAATGGAGCGTCGTACTACCGTATCCAGGGCCCGAATCTCGTCATCGAGTACGCGCCGCAGCGGCTCGGCGGGGATCTCACGATGCACATCCACACCATCTATCGCGATCCGACCAACGACTACGGGCGGAAGGACGTGGCGAAGAAATGAAGCGGGGTGTTGCCGTCGGCGTCGCGCTGCTGCTCTGGTTCGCGACGCCGGCGTACGCGCATCGTCTGGATGAGTACCTCCAGGCGACGATGATCCAGGTGGGGAAGAATCTGGTGCAGGTGCAGATCCGGCTCGCGCCGGGCGTCGCCGTGTTTCCGAGCGTGCTCGCGACCATCGACGTGAATGGCGACGGGTTCATCTCCGCGACCGAGCAGCGCACCTACACGGAGCGCGTGCTGCGCGACCTCTCGCTCGCGATCG
>JBDTOD010000061.1:0-23253 GCA_039933415.1 bacterium | reverse complement strand
TCACCGCGGGAGTGCCGATGCGCACGCCGCTCGTGACGAAGGGCGACTGCGTCTCTTTCGGCACCGTGTTCTTGTTCACGGTGATGCCGGCGACGTCGAGTGCCCTCTCCGCCACCTTTCCGGTGAGCCCCTTGTTGCGCAGGTCGACGAGCATGAGGTGGTTGTCCGTCCCGCCCGACACGAGCTGGTAGCCGCGCGAGACGAGCGCCGCAGCGAGCGCCTTGGCGTTGGCGACGACTTGTCTGCTGTACAGTGCAAACGAGGGATCGAGAGCTTCCTTGAACGCGACTGCCTTGGCGGCGATCACGTGCTCGAGCGGACCGCCCTGCGTCCCGGGGAACACCGCCTTGTTGATCGTCGCCGCGTGCTCCGCCTTGCAGAGGATCATCCCGCCACGCGGACCGCGCAGGGTCTTGTGCGTCGTCGTCGTGACGACGTCGGCGTGTGGCACGGGACTCGGATACACGCCGGTGGCGGAGAGCCCCGCGAAGTGCGCCATGTCCACCATGAAGATCGCGCCGACGTCGCGCGCGATCTCGGCGAACGCGGCGAAGTCGATCACGCGTGGATACGCGCTGTAGCCGGCGATGATCATCTTCGGGTTGTGCGCGCGCGCCTGACTGCGCACCGCGTCCATGTCGATGTAGCCATTGTCGTCGAGACCGTACGACACGGCCTTGTAGAGCAACCCGGAGAAGTTCACGGGCGAGCCGTGCGTGAGATGCCCGCCCTGCGACAGGTCCATGCCGAGGAAGGTGTCGCCCGGCTTGAGGAAGGCGAGGAACACGGCGGCGTTCGCCTGCGCGCCCGAATGCGGCTGCACATTGGCGTGATCGGCGCCGAACAGCTCCTTGGCGCGGTCGATCGCGATCTGCTCGATCTTGTCGACCACTTCGCAGCCGCCGTAGTACCGCTTTCCGGGGAGCCCCTCGGCGTACTTGTTCGTGAGGGGGGAGCCCATCGCCTCGAGCACGGCGGGCGACACGAAGTTCTCGCTCGCGATCAGCTCGATGCCGTCGTTCTGCCGCGCGATCTCCTCCTCGACGAGACCGGCGATCTCCGGATCGGCGTCCCGCAGCGCGTCGCCCGGCGGGCACCGCTCCCAGTTGGTCCAGGACGACATCAGTGGCTCTCCTCGGTTGAAGTATCCATCTCGGCGTCGCGCTCGATCTTCGCGATGCGGCGCTCGTGGCGCCCACCGGCGAATGGCGTGTCGAGCCACGCCTTCAATATCGCCTTGCCCTCTTCCGTGCCGACGAATCGCGCGGGGAGCACGAGCACGTTCGCGTCATTGTGCTCGCGTGCCAGCGCCGCGACCTCGGGCGTCCATGCCACCGCGGCCCGCACGTGCGGATAGCGATTGGCCGTGTACGACATGCCGAGGCCGGTTCCACACAATAACACCCCCCGCTCCGCCTCGCCGGTGGACACCCGCGCCGCGAGTGGGTGCGCGTAATCGGCGTAGTCGGTCGACGCGTCCGTTGCCGGCCCGAGGTCGTCGACCTCGTAGCCGAGCGACCGGAGCTCGGCTTCGAGGATTTCCTTGAGAGCGAAGCCGGCGTGGTCGGAGGCGATGAGGATGGTGGAGCGTGAGGTCATGATACGCGCGAGGGAATCGGGAGAGAAAGGTGGGGAGTGGGGAGTGGGGAGTGGGGAGTGTCACGGCCTCGGGATGCACCTGCCTTCCAGGGCAGTTGCAGTCACTCCCCACGCCCCACTCCCCACCATGGTTCGAAGTTAGCCGCTCCGCGCGTCGTACAGCTCCCGCCCGATCACGATCTTCTGTATCTCCGACGTCCCTTCATAGATCTCCGTGATCTTCGCGTCCCTGAACAGGCGCTCCACCGGATAGTCCTTCACGTAGCCATAGCCGCCGAAGATCTGCACGGCTTGTGTCGTCACCCACATCGCCGTCTCGCTCGCGAACAGCTTGCTCATCGCGCCGTGCAGCGTCGTGGATTCGCCGCGGTCCTTCGAGGCGGCGGTGGCATGGAGGAGCGCGCGCGCCGCGGCGACCCGGGTCCCCATCTCGGCGAGCCTGAACTGGATCGCCTGATGCTCGCGGATCGGCACGCCGAACTGCATCCGTTCGTCGGCGTAGGCGAGCGCGTGCTCGAGCGCCGCGCGCGCGATCCCGATCGCCTGCGCGGCGATGCCCAAGCGGCCGTGATCGAGCGAGCGCATCGCGTAGACGAATCCCTTCCCCTCGGCGCCCAGCAGATTCTCGGCCGGTACGCGCATCCCGTCGAAGGTAAGCTGCACCGTCGGTGACGCGCGCAGACCCATCTTGTCTTCCTTCTTGCCGACGTGGAAGCCGGCGACATCCGGCGTGACGATGAAGGCCGAGATCCCCTTCGACTTGTGCGCCGGATCGAATGGGGACGAGCGCGCGATCACCATGATCACGTCGGCGTGGCTCCCCGTCGTCACCCAACTCTTCGTGCCAGTCAGCACCCACGCATCGCCGTCGCGCACCGCCTGACAGCGGAGTGACGACGCGTCCGAGCCCGACTCCGGCTCGCTGAGCGCGAACGCACCCAACTTCTCACCGCGCGCCATCGGGCGAAGGTAGCGCTCCTTCTGCTCGGCCGAGCCGAAGTTCAGCAGCATCTGCGTGGGGAGCGAGTTGTGCACGCTCATGAGCACCGCCGTCGACGCATCCGCCGCCGCGATCTCCTCGAGCGCGACGAGATAGGTCAGCGTGTCGAGCCCGAGACCGTCGTACTCATCCGGGATGAGCATGCCGAGAAACCCGAGCGCCCCGAGCTTCTCCGCGACGCTCCGATCGAACATCGCCTCGCGATCCCACCGCGCCGCATGCGGCGCGATCTCGCTCGCGGCGAATTGGCGGGCGAGGGCTTGCACTTCGCGCTGTTGTTCGGTGAGGTGGGTGAGCATAAGGGCGGTTGATCGATGGGCGGTTGATCGGTGGGGCGGTTCCTCAGTGGGGCGGGTTCATCCGATCAACCGTCGTTCCGATCAACCGTAGTTATAGAATCCCCGCCCTGATTTCCTCCCCAGCCACCCCGCCGCCACATACTTTCGCAGCAGTGGGCAGGGCCGGTACTTCGAGTCGCCAAGACCGTCGTGCAGCACCTCGAGAATGGCGAGGCATGTGTCGAGCCCGATGAGATCGGCCAGGGCGAGTGGTCCCATCGGATGGTTCATCCCGAGCTTCATCACCGTATCGATCGCCTCCGCCGTGCCGACGCCTTCCATGAGACAGAAGACCGCCTCGTTGATCATCGGCATGAGGATCCGGTTCGCCACGAAGCCTGGATAGTCGTTCACCTCGACGGGCGTCTTGCCCAGTGCAGTCGTCCACGCGAGCACGCGCTGCATCGTTGCGTCCGACGTCGCCATCCCGCGAATGATCTCGACGAGCTGCATCCGCGGCACAGGATTCATGAAGTGCATGCCGATCACCGCGTCGGGTCGCGCCGTTGGCGCGGCGATCTCGGTGATCGAGATCGAGCTCGTGTTCGTCGCGAGCACGGCGCCGGCGTCCGCCAGACGGCCCAGCTGAGTGAAGATCTTGAACTTGAGCTCGCGATTCTCCGTCGCCGCTTCGATCACCAGCGCGGCGCCCGCCACCGCATTGAGCGAGGTATGCGTGCTCAGTCGCTCCAGAATCGCTGGGCGCTCGCTCGCATCGAGCGCCTTCTTCTCGATCTGCCTGTCGAGACTCCTGGCGATCGCGTCGCGTCCCTTGCTCAGCGCCGAGTCGGCGACGTCGATCAGCACCACGCGGAAACCGGTCTGCGCGAACACCTGCGCGATCCCGCTCCCCATCTGCCCCGCTCCGATCACCGCGATGCGGTCGTTCACTGTTTCGGCTCCTCGCGGCGGCGCCGCGTTCGATGGAGATACGCCAGTCCGGCGAGCATGCCGAGCGCGGCGGCGATGCCGCCCTCCGGTCCCCACGCGCCTCCGGTGAGCCACGCCGGCCCGTGGCTCACCGTACGATAGTCTGGTGCGTCGAGCCGGAGGCCGGACACCGGCGCGTGCAGGGGGACCGCCATCACCCAGTTCCACGCCGCGTGCGCGGCCCAGGCGGCGTAGAGACTGTCGAACAGGACACGGATCGCCGCGAGGAACACGCCAGCCAGCGTCACGTTGACGAACGACGCCGCCGTCACACCGTCGTTGAACAGGTGCGCGACACCGAACAGCAGACTGGTGATCGCCACCGCGCGCCAGACACCGAGGCCGTCGCGAAAGGTCGTGAGGAGGTAGCCTCGGCAGACGAGCTCCTCACCCAATGCAGCCAGGAGCAGGAAGATCGAGATGCGTCCCGCCGCGGCCAGCGACGAGCCAGGCGTGCTGGGCTCGATCCGCAGCCAGCCGAGGGCGAGCAACGCACCGCATGCGACACCGATCGCGAGCCCACCGAGGCACCAGCCCTCGACGATGACGCGCGGCCGCGCACTCTCACGGGCCAGTCCCACGTCGCACCACGATCGCACGTCGATCGAGCGCAGCATGATCGTCGTGGCGCCGAGCGCCGCAACGACGAGCAGCACACCATCCACCGCCTGACGGTTGCCAGTCGTCGCGATCACCCACGCGATCGGCGCGGCGAAGACGAATACCAGCACCGCCTCGATCAGGAACAGGAGCACGAGAAAGGCGACGGCTCGTGCGATTCCCCCGGCGACGCGTCGGGGGTCGGTCGTCATCGTCTCGAGCTCAGCCGCTCGTGTCGCGGCGCGGACCGGACACCGCGGCCGCGACGATCGATTTGACGAGATCGGCGCCGACGAACGGCAGCGCGCCCATCACCGCCGCCGTCCCGATGCTTCCGGTGATGACGTATAGCTGCGCGAGCCCACCGGCGTACAGCGTCGCCATGCCCGCAACAGCCGCGAGAGCGCGCGCGGCGAACCGATCGCGACCCGCACCAACCCAACCGGCCACCGCCGCGGCGAGCGGATACGCGAGCAGATACCCGCCCGTGGCCGAGAGCAGCCGCGCGATACCCGGCGGGCCCATCGGCGTGAACACCGGCAGCCCGGCCGCCCCCGCGATCAGATACGCGACCATCGCCACCGCCGCGTCGATCGGGCCGAGCAGCAGGCCGGCCAACACCACGACGAATGGCTGCAACGTGAGCGGCACCGGCGTGTTCGGCAGCGGAATCGCGAGCTGCGACGCGAGTGCGAGTGCCGCGACGGTGACGAGGATGCCGAGCGCGCGGCTGCGCGAGCTGCGACGGGCCAGAACGAGCGTGGTCATGTTCACGTCTCCCGGGTGACGGAGAGCGCCACCGCATCGCCGCCACCGAGGCAGAGCGTCGCGAGGCCACTGTCGAGATTGCGATCCTTCAGAGCATACAGCAGCGTGGTCAGTACGCGAGCGCCGCTCGCGCCGATCGGATGTCCGAGCGCGATGGCGCCTCCGTTCACATTGACGCGGTCCCAGTCCCACTCGAGCCCCGCACCGTCGGCGAGCGCCTGCGACGCGAACGCTTCGTTCGCCTCGATCAGGTCGTACTGCCCGATGCGCTTCCCCTCTTTCTTCATGAGGTTGCGCACCGCGGTGATCGGGGCGAAGAAGAGATCCTGCGGGCTCACGGCGCCAGTCGCGTACGCGCTGATGCGTCCAAGCACGGACAAGCCGTGCGCCTGCGCATACGCCAACGACGTCACCACGAGCGCGGCGGCGCCGTCGTTCAGCGAGCTCGCGTTGCCGGCGGTGACCGACGCATCGTCCCCCTTCGCAAACGCGGGACGCAGCTTGGCGAGCGTCTCGGCCGTCGTGTCGACGCGCGGCCCCTCGTCGGTGTCGACGATCGTATCGCCCTTCTTTCCGGCGATGGTCACCGGCACGATCTCGGCCGCGAACTTCCCAGTGCGCTGCGCCTCGACGGCCTTGCGGTGCGACGAGGCCGCGAACTCGTCCTGCTGCGTGCGCGTGATGCCCGCCTTCTTCGCCGTGTACTCGGCGTGCCCGCCCATGTGCACGTCGCAGGACGAGCACCAGAGTCCGTCGCGGATCATGCCGTCGATCATCGTCTGGTCGCCGAGCTTCACGCCGTTCCGCATGCCATAGACGTAGTACGGCGCGTTCGACATCGACTCCATCCCGCCGGCGACGATCACCTCGGCGTCACCCGCCTTGATCGCCTGCGCGGCGAGCATCACGGCCTTGAGGCCCGAGCCACAGACCTTGTTGATCGTCATCGCGCTGACGGTGGCCGGAATGCCGGACTTGAGCAGCGCCTGCCGTGCCGGCGCCTGCCCCACACCGCCCTGCACGACGTTGCCCATGATCACTTCCTGCACCTCGTCGCCAGACACGCCGGAACGCTCGAGCGCGGCGCGGATCGCGATGGCGCCGAGCTCGGGCGCCGACAGTGGCGAGAGCGCGCCGAGGAACTTGCCGATCGGCGTGCGGGCGGCGGAGACGATGACGGGGGTTCGGGCGGCGTCGGTCATAGGAGGGAAGTTAATGCGCGAACGGGCCGATCATGATGCGTGGGCGAGGACCGATTTTCACTGCTGTACCCGGTACCGTGGTACCTCGTACCCGGACCCAGTCCGCTGGCCCGACGAATTCCTGGATGCTTCGGGCAGCTAGCCAGAACTCCGTTGAACTGCGGCCGCGCATTCTGGGGACGTGCATGGTCGGTCGGGGTACCGGGTACGATGGTACCGGTACAGCAGCGGCCGTGCCCCCCCTACACCGCCCCCGCCGTCACCGTCAGCGCCCGGCTCCCGATCTCCTTCGTCACCCGCGCGATGAACTCCTCCACCGCAACCGGCGCCGGCTTCTGCCCTTCGCCTGCCCCGCGCGTATTCACCGCCACCTGATCCGCCTCCGCCTCGCGCCGGCCGATCACGCACATGTATGGCGTCTTCATCCGCGCGCCTTCCGCAACCCGATACTTCAACGTCTCGCTTCGCGAATCGAGCGACGCCCTGATCCCCGCCGCCACCATGCGCTCCACGACCTTCGCCGCAACTGATGCCTGCTCCTCCGAGATCGGCAGCACCCGCACCTGCTCCGGCGCCAGCCAGGTCGGGAACGCGCCGGCAAAATGCTCGATCAGGATCGCAATGAAGCGCTCGAGCGACCCGCTCACCGCGCGGTGGATCACCACCGGACGATGATCGGCGTTGTCTTCCCCGACATACGCGAGATCGAAGCGCTCCGGGGCCGCGTAGTCGAGCTGAATCGTGCCGAGCTGCCATGCGCGGCCGAGCGAGTCGGTGACATCGAAGTCGATCTTCGGTCCGTAGAACGCGCCGTCTCCCGGCTTGAGCGTGTACTCTCGTCCGGTCGCCTCGAGGGCCGAGCGCAACGCCGCTTCGGCGCGGTCCCACATCGCGTCCTCGCCGATTCGCTCCTCGGGCCGAGTGGCGAACTTGAGCGTCGCCGTCAGGCCGAACGCTTCGTAGTAGCCGAGGATGAACTGCATCAGGAAGCGCACCTCCTGCGCGATCTGATCCTCGCGCAGGAAGACGTGGCAGTCGTCCTGCGAGAACTGCCGCACGCGCGTCAGCCCACTCAGCGCGCCGGTCACCTCGTTGCGGTGCAGCACGTCGAACGTGACGTAGCGCAGTGGCAGTTCGCGATACGAGTGCCGCTTCGCCAGATACATCAGGTAGTGCGACGGGCAGTTCATCGGCTTGAGCGAGATGTCGTGCTCGCCCGTCTCGTTGTCGAGCACGAGGAACATGTTCTCCCGGTACTTGCCCCAGTGCCCCGACGTTTCCCACAGCCCCTTGTTGAACAGGAGCGGCGTGCGGATCTCGCCGAAGTCGTGGCGTTGCCGCTCGCGGCAGAATTCGACGAGCAGGTTGTACAGCGTCGTGCCGCGCTCCGTCCA
This sequence comes from bacterium, assembly GCA_039933415.1. Lineage (GTDB taxonomy): Bacteria > Gemmatimonadota > Gemmatimonadetes > Gemmatimonadales > Gemmatimonadaceae > AG11. The sequence continues at coordinate 15,422 of JBDTOD010000061.1, read as the reverse complement.
GAACGGCGCGCCGGGCGAGTACGGGTGGAACATGATCAGGTCGAGCTCGCGCCCGAGCTTGCGATGATCGCGCTTCTTCGCCTCTTCGATGCGGAAGAGATACGCGTCGAGCTCCTCCTTCTTGAACCACGCCGTGCCGTAGATGCGCTGGAGCATCTGGCGCTTCTCGTCGCCGCGCCAGTACGCGCCGGCGGAGTGCATCAGCTTGAAGTGCTTCAACCGCCCGGTGTCCGGCACGTGCGGGCCCTTGCACAGATCGATGAACGGGCCGTCGGTGTAGGTCGAGATCACCTCGTGAGGATCGGTGAAGTCGTCGAGCCGTTCGAGCTTGAGTGGATCATCGACGAACCGCTTGCGCGCCTCGACCGGTCCGACCTCCTCCCGCACGAACGGATACTTCTCCGCGACGACCTTTCGCATCTCCTTCTCGAACGCCTCGAGATCGTCGGGCGTGAACGGCGAGGCGACTTCGAAGTCGTAGTAGAAGCCGTCTTCGATCGCCGGGCCGAAGCCGATCTTCGCGTCGGGGCGCAGCCGCCGCACCGCCGTGGCCAGCACGTGCGCCGCCGAGTGTCGCAGGACGCCAAGCGCCTCGGCATCGCGCTCGGTGAGCACGCGGAACGCTCCGCCCGTGCGCAGCGGCGTCATGAGGTCCTGGATCTCTCCGTCCACCGAAACGGCGACCGACGCCATGAGCAGTCGCTCTCCGATCGAGCGCACGACCTCGGCCGGCAGCGTCCCCGCCGGCACGGTGCGCGTGGCGCCGTCGGGCAGGACGAGAGTGAGCTCCGCGACGTCGGTGTCCGGAGCGGATACGGGTCGATCGATCATGCGGGCAGGCGGGGAGAAGCGTGTCGGGCGTCAGCCCAGCAACGGCGGAAGCAGCTTCGCGTATCGGAAGTACGAGATCACGCCGATGGCGATCCCGATGCCGACGAGCGTCCAGAGGATGATCCGTCCATACGACACTCTTCCTTCCGTGTCGGTGATCTCGCCCTGGGACCGAAACTCGCGTTTGGAGGCCATCTTCAGCCGATTGGATGGGGTCGGCGAGCGGCCTTCTTCTTGCACCGCTTCGCGAAACTTTCCCTCATAAGCTATCCTTGCGGCAGACCCTTCGCCACAGGCTCCCCGCCATGCCATATCTGCGTTTTCAGGACGACGACGACTCCTCGGTTGCCGGCACCGTGACGAGCGTGCTGCTCGGCGCCGTCGCGGGATTCGCCGTCGGCATGCTCGTCGCACAACGCGTCGGTGGTTTCAGCGGGCTCGCGCAAAAAGTGCGGCGGCGGCGCGGTGCCGTCGATGAGAGTGCGGACGCCGCCAGCCTCGCCGTCGCCGACGACTTCAGCGAGTACGACGAAGACTTCGACGACGAGCTGGAAGACGAGGGCGCGCCGAACGAAGGCCTCGAGGAGCGCGTGCTCGAGGCGTTCCGCAACGATCCGATCCTCTCCGAGCGGGCCATCGACATCGGCGGCATCGGCGACGAGACGATCGAGCTCGCGGGCTGGGTGAATACCGAGCAGGAGGCGGAGCTCGCCGTCGTGCTCGCGCGCGGCGTACCGGGCGTCGAGACGGTGCTGAACCGCATCGCCGTCGGCGACGTCGAGGAACGCATCGCGGATCAGACGCGCCGCTTCGAGGCGGGCGACGACTCGCTCACCGAGGCGCACTGGGAAGGCAACACGGTCGGCACCGGACGCCGCCGCCAGGGCACGTCCGCCGACCTCGATCGCCATGCCACACCGCGCGTCGAGCTCGAAGAGCGCTGGACCGCCGCCGACGTGGAGCTCGCGCAGGCGGCCGACGACACGGCGGGGATCGCCGAGCGCCGCGCGTCGAGCAAGAAGACGCCGAAGGGCGATCGCACCGGCGGCTCACCGGTCTCGCCCAGTGGCGTGCCGAAGGCCGATCACGTCGCCGATCCCACCGCCGACGCCTGATTCCCGCGGCCCGCGCCGCGCACGCCAACGTCGAGAACAGTCTTCAATGGGCATGACCCGCGGGTTAACTTCCGCGAGTCATGCCCATTTCCGAGCCGACCGAGTCCGTCCCCGCGCCGGGCCAGCTCCCCGCACAGTACGATCCCGCCACGACCGAGCCGGCGATCTACGAGCGTTGGCAGCAGGCAGGGTGCTTCACCGCCGACGCCGCGCGCACCACTCGGCTCTCCGGTGATCGCGAGCCGTACACGCTCGTCATGCCGCCGCCCAACGTCACGGCGATCCTCCACGTCGGCCATGGGCTGAACAACACCGTGCAGGACGTGCTCGCCCGCTGGGCGCGCATGAAGGGGCGCGAGACACTCTGGCTGCCCGGCACCGACCACGCCGGCATCGCCACGCAGAACGTCGTCGAAAAGCAGCTCGCCAAGGAAGGTCTCACCCGCCAGGACCTCGGCCGCGAGAAGTTCGTCGCGCGCACCGCCGCGTTCGTCGCCGAGACGGGCGGCGTGATCCTGCAGCAGCTGAAGGCGATCGGCGCGTCGGCCGACTGGTCGCGCACGGCATACACCTTCAGCCCCGAGCTGAGCGTCGCCGTGCGCGAGGCGTTCGTGCGACTGCACGAGCGCGGCCTGATCTACAAGGGCCATCGCGTCATCCACTGGTGTCCGCGCTGCCTGACCTCGCTCTCCGACGAGGAAGCCGAGCCGCTGGAGACGACGGGCGCGCTCTATCACGTGTCGTATCCGCTCGCCGACGATCCGTCTCGCTCACTGGTCGTCGCGACCACGCGACCCGAGACGATGCTCGGCGACGTCGCCGTCGCGGTGAACCCGAACGACGAACGCTATCAGTCGCTGATCGGGAAGCACGTCGTCCTGCCGATCCTCGACATCCCGATCCCGATCGTCGCCGACGACTATGCCGATCCGGAGTTCGGCACGGGCGTGGTGAAGATCACGCCCGCGCACGACGCGAACGACTTCGACGTCGGTCGACGTCATGGGCTCGCGATGCCGGTGGTGATCGACGAGCACGGCGTGATGGGGGAAGTCGCGGATGCGGCTGGCCGAGTGCCGGCTGCGTTGCGTGGCCTCGATCGGTTCGAGGCGCGCGACCGCGTCGTCGAGATGCTGCGCGCCGCGGGACGGCTCGAGAAGAGGGAAGTCCACCAGCACAACGTGCGGCACTGCTACCGGTGCGACACGGTGGTCGAGCCGCGCCTGTCGGATCAGTGGTTCGTCCGCATGGCCACGCTCGCTGAGCCCGCGCTCGCCGGCGTGCGTACCGGGCGCATTCGCATCCTTCCGGAAAAGTGGATCGGCGTCTACGAGCACTGGATGTCGAACATCCGGGACTGGAACATCTCGCGCCAGCTCTGGTGGGGACATCGCATCCCGGTCTGGTATTGCACGGAGTGCGATCCGCCAAACGACGTCATCGTCAGTCGCGAAGACCTCACCGCGTGCCCGCACTGCGGCTGCCCCGTCGTGCAGGACGAGGACGTGCTCGACACCTGGTTCTCGAGCTGGCTCTGGCCGATCTCCACCCTTGGCTGGCCCAACGAAGCGTCGAGCGACCTGCGCGCGTTCTATCCGACCGACGTGCTCGTCACTGCGCCCGAGATCCTTTTCTTCTGGGTCGCGCGGATGATCATGGCCGGCTACGCCTTCATGGGCGACGCGCCGTTTCACAGCGTGTACCTGCACGGCACCGCACGCGATACGCAGGGCCGCAAGATGTCGAAGTCGCTCGGCAACGGCATCGACCCGCTGGACGTCGTGCAGCTCTATGGCGCCGACGCGCTGCGCTACACGCTCGTCGCCGGCATGGGACTCGGCGCCGACGTCATTCTCGATCCCGCCGACATCGAGAAGTCGTTCTCGACCGGACGCAACTTCGCGACGAAGCTATGGAACATCGGCCGCTTTCTGCTGAGCAACGTCGGCGCCGATCCGGTGCGACCGTTCGCCGAGCTCGATGCGGACGAGCTCGGGCGCGACGATGCGTGGATCCTCGACCGGCTCGACGTCGCCATTCGCGAGTGCGACCGGTCGATCGGCCCGATGCATCCCCTTCGCGACACGTGGTCGGACGAGGAGCTCAACTCCGGTCTCCGCCTCAACGAGTACGCCGAGACGGCGCGCCGCTTCGTGTGGAACGAGCTCGCCGACTGGTATCTCGAGGCGATCAAGACGCGGCTGCTCACGCCGGGTGACGACCAGCAGGTGGCGCGCGCCGTCCTCGTGCACGTCTTCGATGGTGCGCTTCGACTGCTGCACCCGATCGTCCCGTTCGTCACCGAAGCGCTCTGGCAGAAGCTGCCCGGAAGCGTGGATGGCACCTTCCTCGCCACTTCATCGTGGCCGACGGCGAGCGCGCGCACCGAGCCGAGCGTGGCCGGCGGAGAGTTCGAGCTGATCCAGCAGATCGTCGAAGCAATGCGCCGCGTGCGTTCGGAGTACGGCGTGCCACCGGGTAAGCTGATCGACGCGTTCGTCGTCGCCGCGCCGCATGTTCGAAGAGTGCTCGCGGAAGAATCGACGCTCGTCGGACGCCTCGCCCGCACGTCGCTCACTTTCGTCGATGCCGCGCCACCCGGAGCGGCGGCGAACGTCATCCTCGCCGGCGGCACGGAGCTCGTCGTTCCGCTCGAGGGACTGATCGACGTCAGGAAGGAGTGCGCGCGACTTCAGACCGACCTCGCGGGATTGGAGAAGCAGCTCGCGTCGCTCGAAGGTCGGCTCGCGAACCCGGGCTTCGTCGGGCGCGCGCCAGCGCACGTGGTGGATGCAGAGCGCGCAAAGGGCGACGAGTGGCGCGCTCGCCGCGAGCTGCTTCGCACGCGTATCGAGTCGTTGTGCGGCCAAGCCTGATCGTCGCCGCGTGGCTTCTTGCCGCGTGCGCGTCGGTGAGCCCGCCGGCCGGCGGGCCCGAAGACAAGCTGCCGCCACGCGTCGTTCGCGTCACGCCCGACACGAATGGAGTGAACGTGCGCGACAAGGTCGCCACGTTCTTCTTCGACGAGATCATCAACGATCGCGGTACGGGCGCGTCCGACGTCTCCGCCTTCTTCCTCGTCTCGCCGTCGGACGGTGAGCCGCACGTGAGCTGGCATCGCAGCCGGATCGACGTGCGACCGCGACACGGCTTCCGGCCGAACACGGCATACACGATCACCCTGCTGCCCGGTCTCAGCGATCTCCGGAGCAACTCGATGAAAGGCGGGGCGACGCTGGTCTTCTCCACCGGCGCGACGATCCCCACGCTGCGCATCGTCGGCACCGTGTTCGACTGGGCCGCCGAGCACACCGCGCCCCGCGCGCTGGTCGAGGCGCTCACGAGCGACAGCATCAAGTATCTCGCGCAAGCCGATTCGGTGGGCAAGTTCGTCATCGGCCCGCTCGGTCCCGGCACGTACCTCGTGCGCGGCATCATCGATCAGAACAGCAACCGCGCGCTCGATCGCACGGAAGCGTGGGACTCCGTCCGCGTGACGACGCCGCAGGCCGCGCCAGTCGAGCTGCTCGCCGCTCCGAGAGACACGCTGCCGGCGCGACTGCTCTCCGTCGCGCCGATCGACTCCGTCACGCTCCGCCTCACGTTCGACCGACTGCTCGATCCCACGCAGACGATTCCCGCAGCGAACGTTCGCGTCGTCGGCGCGGACAGCACGCCCATCCCGATCGCCGCGACGAGAACACCGCGCGAGGAGGACGCGCGCGCCAAGGCGCTGCAGGCCGCCGAGGTCGATTCCGCGCGGCGCGCCGACTCGCTCGCCGGCAAACCTCGGCCCGCGCCACCGCCGGTGGCACCGGCGATCGGAGTCGCGGCGCGCCCCGCGCCTGCCGTGCCCAGTCGCCCGCCGCCGTTCGCCTCCGTGACCGTCGTCGTGGGTCGCCCGCTCGCGCCGAACACGAGCTACCGCGCATCCGTGACGGCAATCCGCGCGCTCAGCGGCCGCGTCACCGACAGCGAGCGTCAGTTCACCACGCCGCGGCCGGCACCGCCTCGCCCGCCGACCGACAGCACGACGGCCCCTGGAGCGCCGCCAGCGCAGGCCCCCGCGCCGAACAGGGCGCCGCCGACCGTTCCGTCGGCGGTGCCGCAGCTCCCGACCGTGCGGCCCGCTGCTCCAACTGGCGGAACGCGACCAGCGCGACCATGACGGACACGCGGCGCGCGCTGCCGAGCGTCGGTGCGCTGCTGGAGAGCGCCGGCGTGCGCGCGCTGCTGGAGTCGGCGCCGCGCGGCCTCGTCGTCGAGGCCGTCCGTGCCACGATCGCTCACGCGCGCGACGACGCCTCGACCACGCCGCACGACGACACCGAGTGGGCAGCGACCGTCGCCGATCGACTGGCGCGGACGGTGAGGCCGTCACTGCGACGCACGATCAACGCAACGGGGATCGTTCTCCACACGAATCTCGGCCGCGCGCCGCTCGCGTCGGTCGCACTCGATGCGATCGCGAAGGTGGCATCGGGCTACTCCAACCTCGAGTACGATCTCGATGAGGGCGCGCGCGGTTCGCGCTACGTGCACTGCGCCGCGCTGCTGCGCGAGCTCACCGGCGCGGAAGACGCGCTCGTCGTGAACAACTGCGCCGCCGCGCTCGTTCTCGCGCTGAACACGCTCGCCGACGGACGCGACGCGGTGCTGTCACGCGGCGAATTGGTGGAGATCGGCGGCAGCTTCCGCGTGCACGAGATCATGGCCAAGAGCGGCGCCCGCCTGCGCGAGGTGGGCGCGACGAACCGGACGCATCTCGCCGACTACGAGCGCGCGATCGGACCGGAGACCGGCGCGCTGCTCAAGGTGCATCGCAGCAACTTCGCCGTGCGCGGCTTCACCGCCGAGGCCACCGTGTCCGACCTCGCTCCGGTCGCACGACGTCACGAGCTGCCCATCGTGCACGATCTCGGCAGCGGACTGCTCATCCCCCTCGACACGATCGGACTGTCCGGTGAGCCGACGGCACGCGAAGCGTGCGACGCTGGCGCGTCCGTCGTCGTGATGAGTGGCGACAAGCTGCTCGGCGGTCCGCAGGCCGGTCTGATCCTCGGCGAAGCGCGCTGGCTCGATGCGATGCGCCGCAATCCGCTCGCGCGCTCCTACCGCGTGGACAAGCTGACGCTGTCCGCGCTCGAGGCGACCCTCGCGCTGTATCGCGAGCCCGCGCGCGCGCTGCGCGAGATCCCGACGCTGGCGCTGCTCGGCACACCAGTCGCCGAGCTGCGCGCGCGCGCCTCGTCGTTGCGCGCCTCACTCGAGGAGCGCGGCATCGGGAGCGAGGTGGTCGAGACGACCGGAAGCGTCGGCGCGGGCGCCTTCCCCGACACCGTGCGTCCCAGTGCCGCGCTCGCCCTCAGCGGCGACGCGGAGCGGTGGTCGCGCCGGCTGCGCGAGTCGGCCGGGCTCGCCGTCGTCGGCCGAGTGCACGACGGCCGCCTGCTGATCGACCTGCGCGCCGTGCTCGAGCGCGAACTTCCCGATCTGGCGCGCGCCATCGCGACCGCGCATGGATGAGAGTCGTCGGAGGGCGGCCGCGCTACTCGACCGCGACGGCACGATCATCGTGGACGAGCACTACCTTGGCGATCCCGATCGTGTGGCCCTGCTCCCCGGTGCGGCCGAGGCCATCCGCATCCTGGCATCGAAGGGCATTCCATCGGTCGTCTGCAGCAATCAATCCGGGATCGCGCGTGGCATCATCTCGCTCGCGCAACACCGCGCCGTGCGGCTGCGGGTCGCGCAGCTGCTGGAAGCGGAAGGCGCGTCTCTCCTCGATACCTTCGTGTGCCCCCACCACGAGGATTTCACCGGACCGTGCGCCTGCCGGAAGCCTGGCACGCTCATGTTCGAGCAGGCCGCCTGGCTTCACGGGCTCGACCTCACGCGGTCGCTGTTCGTCGGCGACAAGCATCGCGACGTCGCTCCGGCGGCGCGATTCGGCGCCACCGGGCTTCTCGTGCGGTCGCCCGACACGCCGAGCGACGACGTCGACCGCGCGGTGGCGGACGGGTATCAGGTCGTGGACTCGCTGCTCGAGGCGGCGCGCCACTTTCTCGCGCGGACGGCATGAGCCGAGCGCGCATCGGTGTGCTCGCGAGCGGTGGCGGGTCGAACCTTCAGGCAATTCTCGATCACTTCGCCGCGCTCGGTGACGCGCGATCCGGCGACGTGGTGCTCGTCGGCTCCAGCAGCGGCGAAGCGGGCGCACTCGAGCGAGCGGATCGCGCGTCGATCCCGCGAGCGATCGTGCACTCGCCTCGGGAGCCCGACGGCGTCGAGCTCGGGCTCCTGCTCCGCGCGCACGACGTCGATCTCGTCGTGCTCGCCGGCTACATGCGCCTCGTGCCACCAGAGGTCACGCGCGCGTTCCGCGGGCGCATGCTCAACGTGCACCCGGCATTGCTTCCCGCGTTCGGCGGGCCCGGCATGTACGGCGCGCGCGTGCACCGCGCCGTGATCGGCGCGAGCGCGAGCGAGTCCGGCCCGACAGTGCACTTCGTCGACGAGGTCTACGATCACGGGCCGGTCATCGCGCAGTGGCCCGTTCCCGTGCTGCCGGACGACGACGAGCACACACTGGCCGCCCGCGTGCTGGCAGCCGAGCACGCGCTCTATCCTCGGGTAGTCGACGCCGTCGCCGGCGGCCTCGTGCGGCTGCTCCCGGACGGACGCGTCGAGCGCGGGCCGTTCGCCGAGATCCGCCTCGTGACGTTGGATTCGTAGCGCCCTCACCATCTCTCCGATCGACTCGATGCCTCGCGCACTCCTCTCCGTCTCCGACAAGTCCGGTCTCCTCGATCTCGCGCGCGGATTGCACGCGCTCGGATGGGAGCTGATCTCCACCGGAGGCACGGCGCGCGCACTGCGCGAGGTGAACGTACCCGTTCGCGACGTGTCGGACGTGACGCAATTTCCCGAGATGCTCGATGGCCGCGTGAAGACGCTGCATCCCGCCGTGCACGGCGGTCTGCTCGCGCGCCGTGACCTGCCCGAGCACATGGCGGCGATCGCCGCACACGACATCGCGCCGATCGATCTCGTCGTCGTCAACCTCTATCCCTTCCGCCAGACTGCTTCGCGCGCCGGCGTCGCGCCCGAAGACGTGATCGAGCAGATCGACATCGGCGGTCCGAGCATGCTGCGCTCGGCCGCCAAGAACTTCGCGTCCGTCACGACCGTCGTCGATCCGGCCGACTATACCAGTGTGCTCGCGGCGCTCACGGCGAACGACGACGACCTCGACTTCCGGCGCCGCCTCGCGGCCAAGGTGTTCGAGCACACGGCCGCGTACGACGCGGCGATCGCGTCATGGTTCGCGAATCAGCTCGGTGACAAGTTCCCCGAGCGGATGACGCTCGCGCTGGAGCGTGCGCAGGGACTCCGGTACGGCGAGAACCCGGGTCAGGCCGCCGCGTTCTACGTCGAGCGTGCCGGCGCCGGGCTCGCCGGCCTCGCGCAGAAGGGAGGCAAGGAGCTCTCGTTCAACAATCTGCTCGATCTAGAGGGCGCGCTGCTCGCCAGCGAGCCGTTCGGCGACCAGCCGTGCTGCGCGATCATCAAGCACACCACCCCGTGCGGACTCGCCGTGGGCACCGACGCGCTCGACGCCTACAGGAAAGCGCTCGCCTGTGATCCGGTCTCGGCGTTCGGATCGGCGATCTCGTTCACCATCCCGGTGGACGATGCGGCGGCGGAGGCGATCTCGAGCCTGTTCGTCGAGTGCGTCGTCGCGCCGTCGTTCACCGCTGGTGCACTGGACATCCTCGGCCGGAAGAAGAACCTGCGCGTGCTCGAGGGCCGCGCGCGCTGGAATCCCGCCGCGCTGGACTACAAGCGCGTGCGCGGCGGCATGCTCGTGCAGCAGCGCCCGCCCGTGACGATCGACGACAGCGCGTGGCGTGTCGTGACCAAGCGCGCGCCGACCGACGAGGAGCATCGCGATCTGCTCTTCGCGTGGCGCGCCGTCGCCAGCGTGAAGTCGAACGCGATCGTGCTCGCACGCGACGGCGCGACGATCGGCATCGGCGCTGGCCAGATGTCGCGCGTCGACGCCGCCTTCCTCGCCGTGCACAAGGCCACGCTTGCCGGCCACGCGACGGCTGGCTCGGCACTCGGCTCCGATGCGTTCTTTCCCTTCCGCGATGGCGTCGACCAGGCGGCCGAGGCCGGCGTTCGCGCCATCGTGCAGCCAGGCGGCTCGGTGCGCGACGCCGAGGTGATCGCCGCCGCCGATGAACTCGGCATCGCCATGGTCTTCACCGGCGTGCGGCTCTTCCGTCATTGACCGCGGCCAGCGGGACGGGCACCGGCGCCGGCACGAGCGGGGCGTCGGGTATTGGCTCGCTGGGCGGCACTGTTCCCACGGGAGCACGGGCCCCATCTTTGTGTGCTGTGCCTCCGCCCCGCCCTGACGCGGGGCGTCTGCTATCCGCTACCCTGTGAACTCAATGGCGACGACGACCGCGCCGTCCGACCACGACTCTCGCCCGTCCTACCTCGCCGCCACGATCACGACGGCCGCGGTGTTCATTCTGTACCTGCTCACCCTCGCGCCCTCCACGGCGATGTGGGACACGAGCGAGTACATCACGGCCGCCTACACCCTCGGCCTTCCGCACCCGCCCGGCAATCCGCTGTTCGTGCTGATCGGGCGGGTGTTCGCGATCCTCCCGATCGCCACCACCGTTGCGCTGCGGATCAACATTCTCGCCGCGGTGTGCAGCGCGGTGTCGGCCGGCATGTGGTTCCTCATCACCGAGCGCGTGCTGGTGAGCTGGTTCTCCCAGCGTTGGCAGCGCATCCTCGGCGGCGCGCTCGCGGCGCTGATCGGGGCCACCGCGTTCACGGTGTGGAACCAGAGCGTCGTGAACGAGAAGGTGTACACGGTGTCGTTGCTTGGCATCGCGCTCATCTCGTGGTTGATGGTGCGCTGGTGCGACGCGCCGGATGGCCGGAAGGCGGACCGCATTCTCGTGCTCGTCGCCTACCTGTGCGGATTGGGCTACGCGAACCACATGGCCGGCATGCTCGCCGCGCCGGCGGTCGGCCTGGCCGTGCTGATCGTGCGCTGGCGCACGGTGCTGCGCTGGAAGCTGCTCGTCGCGTGCGCCGCGGCTCTCGTGTTCGGCATCACGCCATTCGCCATCCAGCCCATTCGCGCCGCGCATTTCCCGGCGCTCAACGAGGGCGAGCCGACGGCGTGCCGGAAGGGCCTCGAGATCGGGTGCACCTTCAGCAAGGGTACCTACGATGCCTTCATGTACAACTTCAACCGCGGGCAGTACGGCAAGCCCGAGTTGACCGAGCGGCAGGCCCCGCTGTCCGCCCAGGTGGGCATGTGGTGGCTCTACTTCAAGTGGCAGTGGCTGCGCGACGTGCACTACGAGAACGCGTTGGCGCAGAGCATCCTCGCCGCGCTCTTCCTCGTGCTCGGACTGCTCGGCGGCTACGTGCACTGGCAACGCGACCGACGAAGTTTCTGGTACTTCGGCTCGTTGATGTTCACGATGACGCTCGTGCTCATCTATTACCTGAACTTCAAGTACGGCGCGTCGCAGGCGCCCGAGCTCAGCGGCGTGAACCGCGAGGTCCGCGACCGAGACTACTTCTATTTGTGGAGCTTCTCGGCGTGGGGCGTGTGGGCCGCGCTCGGCCTCGTCGCGGTGTGGGACTCGGTCGCGCAGCTCATCGCGCGCGAGCGCGTGACCGAGGGGCGCGAGACGTTCGAGCGACCGACGCGTCGCGCGCTCACCATCGCCGCGCCCGTGCTCGCGATCGCGCTGATCCCGCTCTTCGCCAACTGGAAGACCGCGTCACGCGCCGGCCAGACCGACACCGCCGACTTCGCGCGCGACCTGCTCAACTCCGTCGAGCCGTACGGTGTGCTCGTCACCGTCGGCGACAACGACACCTTCCCGCTCTGGTATGCGCAGGAAGTGGAGGGGGTGCGTCGTGACGTGGTCGTAGCGAACACGTCACTGCTGAACACGGACTGGTACACGCGGCAGCTCATTCGTCGCCCCGTGTTCGACTACGACGCGGCCAAGGGACCGGCGGTCTATCGCGGGCGCACCTGGCCCAAGCCGTCGACCGGCCTGCTCAAGATGACGCCCGAGCAGGCCGACTCCGTGCCGCCGTACATCCAGATCGACCGCCCGATGAACTTCGAGGGCGGTCCGATCAAGACGACGATCGATCCGCAGCGGTTGTCCATTCCGAACGTGCTCCAGCGCGCCGACATCTTCGTGCTCAAGATCATCGCCGAGTCGTACGCCGACCGTCCGATCTACTTCAGCCGCACGTCGGCCGGCTATGGCAACGAGCTGGGACTCGGCGGCTATCTGCTCACGCAGGGCCTCGCGTCGAAGGTGTTCGTCGCGCCGAGCGTGCCGGGCAAGGACACGCTGATGGTTCCGGGCGCGGGATGGGTGGATGTGAAGCGCACGAAGACGCTGTGGGACAGCGTGTTCACCGGCCAGAAGTCGATCTCGAAGCGCACCGATTGGGTGGACCGGCCGTCGGTCGGCATCCCCTATCTCTACGTCGCCACGGGACTGATGCTCGCCGAGGTGCTCCAGGCGACCGGCGACACGAAGGATGCGCAGCGAGTGATGGGCGACGCACGCAAGGTCGCGCAGGCGGTGCAGCTCAACGATCTGCTCGCGCAGATGGTCGAGCCGAGCGCGCCGGCGCAGGGTACGACCAACCCGCTCCTCGTGCCAGGAGATTCGCGGGCCGGAATGGCAATCCCCGCGAAGCCTTAGCGACTGATCGCGTGGACGGTTCTCGTGGCGTCGCAACAACGCAACGCGGATGCACGACCGGATGACGCGGATGACGCGGATCGACGGCAACTGCATCTGACACGGAGGCTCGGAGAGCTGCAAACAGCTTTGGGGGTGCGGGGAGAGATCTCTCCCCCGCACCCCCAAATGATTCAAGGCTGCCGTTCGATGATGCCTAAGAAGAAGTAGACGCTTCCCGAGCGGCTCGATCCGGCCGTTCCCGCGTCATCCGCAAAGATCCGCGCTGCGCCGTTTGCTACTTGATCTCCCGGATCTTGATGTTCCTGAAGTACACCTCGTCACTATGGTCCTGCAGGACGATGTGGCCAGTGCGCTTCTGAGCGAACCAATCCATCGACTTGAACTTGCTCGCCGCTAGCGCAGCCGTCATCTGCGGCGAGCCGAGCTCGTACTCCACGACCTTGAGCCCGTTGAGCCAGTGCTCGCCGTGATTTCCGCGGAAGACGATCGCCGAGTGGTTCCACTCGCCGACCGCGTTGACGTGCTTGTTCTCGTTCGGCGTGATGAGATCGTAGAGTGCGCCTGAGCGATGCGTCGGCAGCTTGCCATCCGAATGGCGATCGTCGTCGATCATCTGGTACTCGAAGCCGATCGCCGAGTGGCTCGCGCCCGGTGTGCCCGTCGACGGCCGAAGCGCGGTCTCCGGCTGTCCCGTCGACAGCGCCTCGGACACGTTGTACTTGAGCCCAGTGTTGCCCACCGGCGTGATCTTCCAGTCCCACGAGAGCTCGAAGTCGCGGTAGGTGCCGACGGTCATGATGTCGCCGCCCGGAATGGGGCGCCCGTTGGCCTGCTTGGGCACCTTGTCCGTCTCGACCTTCTTGATCGCGCCGTCTTCCACGGTCCAGTGACCCGGCGGGAGTCCGGCATAGCCCACGCCGCGCCACCCGTCGAGCGTGCGGCCGTCGAACAACAGCTTCCAGCCCGCGGCACGCTCGGCCGCCGTGAGCTGGTTCGGCGTGGCGGATGCACCACTGCTCTGCGCCACGCCGCTGTGGCACGCGGCCGACGCGAGCGACATCGCGATGAGCACGAGAGGAAGGCGACGCATGACTCGGCGCCTCAGCGCGTGAACGCCAGGTAGTCCTTCTCGATGTCCGCGGCGGTCGCCTTGCCGTCCATGATCACCACCTCATGACGGAAGGTGATCGACGCCTTCGGATCGAGCTTGAACGTCGTCGCTTCGCCCTTGCCGTTCGTCATCGCCTTCTGGCCGAGCGGGTTCGCGGCGAACAAGCCGTAGCCTCGTGCGTGCCAGTAGGTGGGGAAGCCGCGATTCTTCGGGTTGTCGAGGATCGCCACCGACACGGGCGCGCCATTCACGTCGCCGGTGAGCAGCGTCCACCGGCCGCGCGTGCCCCACACGTCGTCCCCTTCCTTGCCCTCGGAGGAGAGATAGTGCCCGTGGACTCCGACGGTGTCCATCTTCTTCACGTTGGTCACCTGACCACTCGCATCGGAATACGACTCGGGCACGAGCGACGGATGCTCGAGCTGGCGCGCGAGGCGCAGGCCGATCACCCCTTCCTTGTTGTCGCCGAACGTCACCGTGTCGAGCGCGGTGAGCGTGGTGATGCGATCGATCGTGCGTGTGCTCCCCTTCGAGTGAAACACGAAGCGCGTGTCTTCGCGGAGCAGCGGCTTGTTGTCGTGATTCACCCACTCCTCGGTGACCTCGAGCGTGCCCTCGCCCGCGCCGCTCTTTGCCGAGCGGATGGAGCGGTGCACGATCGTGCCGTACTTGGGCGACTGCTCGGGCTTGATTGCATCCGAGTTGTTCCAGAAGTCGAGACCGTTCACGTCCCCGTAGTTGAACCAGAGTCCGGCGTGATGCGGGTGGTCGGTGCGCTCGCCAGGGCGCGGCTCGAGCGGATAGCCGCGCGTGATGACGACGCCGCTCGCCGTGCGAAGGGGATAGAGCACCGGCTTCTTCAGCGTGGTCGGCCAGATGTACGACGTGAATGGCTTTCCGCCGACGAGGATGTCGACGCGTCGGTCGGCCTCGTGCTTCACGACCTGGACGTAGTCGGGCGCGTCGGTCCTGACCGCCTGCGCGCAGGCGATGGTCGTCGAGACGGCGAGGGCGGCGAGAGTGAACGTGGGAAACCAGCGGCGATCGATCATAGTGGATGGCGCCTGCAAGTGATGGGTGAGAGGACGATGAACGATCAACCCCGTGCCTTCGACGCGGTCTTGCTCGCGGGGAGTGCCGCAACCTGGGTCGACGCCATGCCGGCGAGCACGCCGCGCATGTAGGCGAACGAGACCTGCATCCCCGGCAGGGGATCCTTGGCGTTGATCTCGTACTCGAGGTTCACGTAGCCCGGGTACTTGATCGCCTGGAGCGCGCGGAAGATGCCGGCGATCGGCAACTTGCCTTCGCCGACGGCCACCTGGCTGTCGCGCGCCGACATGTCGGCGAGATCCTTGATGTGCATGTCGTGCAGGCGCGGCCCTGCGTCGAGCACCGCCTTCACGACATCGGTGCCGGTGCGCACGGTGTGCCCGCAGTCGATGCACAATCCCATGCGGGGGTCCATCCCCTTCACGTGCTTGAGGACGTCGTACGGCGACGGGAAGTGCTTGTCTTCGGTGCCGTGGTTGTGGATGGCGACCTTGATGTCGTACTGCTTGGCGAACTTCTCGATGCGCGGCAGGA
>JBDTOD010000060.1:0-23260 GCA_039933415.1 bacterium | reverse complement strand
GCGTGCACCCCAGAGCCCGAAGCCCACGGCAACGACGAATCATCCAGCACGAGCACGTCCGCCTGATGCACCGGCAGCGTCGACTCAACCCCACGCTGCGTGAGCACCACGCGCACGCCCGAGTCCGCGAGCATGTACGCCACGCGTTCCGCCGGATACTCCGGATCGATCGGCACGTACGCGCCACCCGCCTTCACCACCGCCACGAGCGCGACGACGAGCTCCACCGACCGCTCGGCGCACACGCCGACCAGTGTCCCCGCCATGACGCCCTTCGCGCGAAGCTGCCGCGCGAGCTGCGTCGCGCGCGCGTCGAGTGCCGCGTACGTCAGCGTCGTACGCTCGTCCTCGACCGCAACCGCGTGCGGCGTGCGTGCCACCTGCGCCGACATCCGCTCCACGAGAGTGTCTCCGCCCTCGTACTGGACACGCTCACCGGCGAACTCCTCGAGCAGCTGCGCGCGTTCGTCCTCCGGAACGATCGAGATCGAGCCGACGGATCTGTCGCCGTTCGCCGCGAGCGCTTGCAGCGCCGTCGCGAGATGACCGAGCATCCGCTCGGCGACGTCATCCTCGAACCGCGTACGGTCGAGCTCGAGGCGCAGCAACAGATCATCGCCTGCGTACGCGGCGAGCGTGAGCGGAAAGCCATTCTGCTCGTGTAGCCTGAAGCCGCGCCGCGACCACGCGGCGCCCAAGGCCTGGAGCGACGACTCGAGCTCGTAGCTCTCGAACATCACCATGCTGTCGAACAGCGGCTGCCCCGCGGGCACGGCGGAGCACGCGTGCACGCGCGAGAGCGGAGTGTGCTCGTGGTCGCGCAACGCGTTCCATGCCGCACGCACTGCACGCAGCCAGTCGCCAACGGGCTGCTCATCAGGCACGGCCACGCGGAGCGGCAGCGTGTTGATGAACAGCCCGAGCATCGTGTCGGCATTCGAAACCGTGTCGCGTCGTCCCGCGCGCGCCACGCCGAACACCACGTCGCTCTCGCCGCTGTAGCGGCTCAGCACGAGCGCCCATGCCGCCTGCACGATGGTGTTCAGCGTCACGCCGTGCGCCTCGGCCAGCACACGCAGCGCGTCCGTCGTCGCCCCGTCGAGCCGCCGCTCACGGTCGCCCTGGACCACGCTCTCGCGCGCCGGCACCGCGCGCGCGACCGGGATCGGCGTGGCCGTGGAGATCCCGGCGAGCGTGCGGCGCCAGAACTCGTCCGACGCCGACGACGCAGAATGGTCGCGCCCCTCGAGCCACTGTACGTACTCGCGGAATGGACGCCGTAGCTCCGTGGCCGGCGCGCGATCGCCACGGCGCGCCGCGTCGTACACGTCGAACACCTCGCGGAGCACCATCGGGAAGCAGCGTCCGTCGAGGATCGCGTGATGAAACGTCCACACGAGCCGATGCTCGTCGTCGGCCAGTGAGATCAGCGTCAGCCGCAGCAGTGGCGCGCGCTCCAGGTCGAACCCTTCG
This sequence comes from bacterium, assembly GCA_039933415.1. Taxonomy (GTDB): domain Bacteria; phylum Gemmatimonadota; class Gemmatimonadetes; order Gemmatimonadales; family Gemmatimonadaceae; genus AG11. The sequence goes on along the minus strand of JBDTOD010000060.1, from coordinate 21,787 downwards.
CTGCGGTCGGCAGCGAGCAATGCGGCAAAGCGCGCTTCACGCTCGCTCGCGCCCACCGCACGCCAGTCGACGGCGCGAAAGGGGATCTCCACCTCCGCGAACACCGTCTGTCGAGGGCGATCGAGGTCGTTCCATTCGACAGCTGTGCGGAGCACGTCGTGCCGGTCCGCGACTGTCTGCCACGCGTGCCGCAGCGCTTCCGCGTCCACAACCTCCGGGAGAGAGCACACCAGCTGCTCGATGTCCACGCCCGAATTGGGCGCGCGCAGATGGTGTGCGAGCATCCCCTGCTGCAGCGGGGTGAGCGCATACGAAAGCGTGCCCTGTCGAGGGCTCGACGATGTCGCGGGCGACATCGGCTACGGTCTCCGTGCCGGAACCGCCAGCCGCGCGCCGGTCTGGGCGAGCTGCCGTAGCCCGGTCCTGCTCAGGAACTGCTTCGGTGAGGCTCGGAATCCGCCGGCCAGCGCATGCAGCGCGAGTCCGCGGTAGCCCGCGCTCGCGAGATCCTCCGCCGCGTGACGCGAGAACGCGGCACGCCACGTCCGCTGCTTCTCCAGATGCTCGAACAGCACCGCCATCCCTGGCGCGTCCTCGGACCGCGCCGGCATTGCGGGTGACGCAGCGGCACGCAGTCGCTGCTCCCGTCGCTCGTAGATCGCCGAGTACCCGTCGAGCATCACCGTGGGCGAGAACTCCACGCACGCGGCTTCGGCGCACGCCTGCATGTCGTGCGGCTGCTGAAGCCAGTCCTGTAGCTGCTCGGCCACCTCGTCGTCGCTCGCCGCCGCGGGGTAGAGCATACCCGTCACGCCCGGCACGATCGCCTCGCGCAGCCCCATCACGTCGGGGGCGGCGACGCGCGCGCCGCAGGCGGCCGCCTCGGGCGCCACGTTGCCGAAGCCCTCCGACGTGGACGTCATGAGCACGACGCCGCCGGAGGCCGCGACGTCGCGGTAGAACTCCGGGATCGCCGCGTGCGATACCGGCTCCCACCGCTCCGTCTCGATTCGTTCCACCGGCTTGCCCTCGAACTTCGACCAGTTCGCCTTGTGCGGATCGGCGATCCACACACGCGCGCCACGATCCGCCAGTCGCCGCGCGATGCGCGTGAACCGGGGAAAGTTCTTCTCGAGTCCCGTGGTCCGCCCGACGAAGGCGACGATTGGGGCTCCGGGAACGGAGGCACGCGGAGGAGCGTAGGCATCCACGTCGATGGCGTTGCGAACGACTTCGATCTCGAGCTCGGTATAGGGCTGGTTCACCTCCGCCATCCCCTTCGAGATGGCGGTGTAGGCGAAGCAGTTGTCACGGTGCCAGATGTCGGCGAGCGCGCCGCGCGCCGTCACGATCACGCGCGCCCTGCCGGCGATCCGGGCGACCAACTCGGCGGCGGGGTCGGACGCGGTCATCTGCACCACGTCCACGTCGCCACGCTCCAGACGCTTCGCGAGCGCCGAGAGCGGACCGACCGTCGCTCGGCCGGTGGCGGTGAACTCGGGGAGCCGACTGGAGGGCTGGCAGAACCAGTACTCGCAGTCGATTCCCCGTTTCGCCATCTGTCGCCCGAGCAGCAGCATGGAGCTGGAGACACCGCCGGTGTCACACAGCATCCTGAAGAGAAGAACGCGCATGCCGGCTCGAGCCTAGCGCCTGAGCGCTACGCTGGCAGCTGATCGGCGTTGATCATCTGGCCCATCGCCACGACGATCTGCCGCGGCCCTTCGAAGGTGTCGCGCGCGTGGGTGACCAGCATGTTGTCGAGCATGATCATGTCGCCCTTCTGCCACTTGAACCGCACGGCCACCTTTTCGAACACCTGGCCAAGGTGCTCCATCGTCTCGTCGGGGATCGACGAGCCGTCGCCGAAGTAGACGTTGCGCGGCAGGTCGTCGTCGTCGAACAGGGCACGCAGGCCATCGCGCGTCTCTTCGTCCACGCAGTAGATGTGATGGATCTGGACCTGGTTGAAGAACATGTCCTCGTGCGTCTTCGGATGCTTGACGATCCCGGGCGACCGGTTGATCACCCGGAGCCCGCCATCCGCCTTCCACTCGAAGTCGCTGCCCGCGTCGCGGCACATCTGCTCGACCTTGGACTTGTCCGTCGTGTGGAAGAACTCTTCCCACGTCGGGTCCACCCCCTTCGAGAAGTTGCGCACGTACATCAGGCCCTTTGCGCGCACTTCGGCGACGACTGCAGGATCGATGTGCTTGAGCACTTCGCGCGTGTCGAACACCGGCGTGCAGCCGCCGACCTTGGCCGCCGTGACGCAGTGGAAGCTGATCTTCATCGGCCAGGTCGGGAGGTGCGAGCTCTCGTTGTGATACAGGATCATCTGGTCGGCCGGGTACGGCGTCGACTCGTAGATCTTCTCACCCGCGGCGTTCCGCGGCAGATCGCCGTAGTCGGCGAACAGCTCGCCGTAGACCGCCTTGGCCGCTCGCTCGAAATCGGCGGGCGACGGGAGGGTGAAGTTGCGGAACAGAACGCCCCCGTGGACGAGGAGCTGCGCCTCGACCCACTCACGGTTCGCGGCGTTCCATTCGGCCAGCACGATCCCTTCGTCCACCGGCTCAACGACCAGCGGCAGCTTCTCGCCCTCGCCGAGAGTGTAGGCACGCACGCCGCTCGGGGCGGCGGTGGCGGTGGACTGGCTGGTCGGCTTGGCGGCCACTGTCATGTTCGGACCCCTGATTCGGTGACGGGAAAAGACGAAACGAACGACGACGTCCTCGGCGGGAAATCACCGGTGTCGGCGAGCTCGTGCGGAAGCGATGATCGGGTGCAGAACCGTCCCACCGGAGACGCCCGGCCGAACTGCTCGTCACTATGGGGCGGGGGTGCAGCGCGCATGCCAGTTGGAGAAGGCGCATGCACCGCGGACGCCGCGGGAGAGCACCGCATGAAATCCGCCATGAGTCGCCCTTCGGCGCAACCGGACAAGCGTATGCTTTACAAGGAGTTGACTACGTCCAGGCCGCGATTCGCCGAGGCCCGATCCGGCTCGCAGTATCTAACGATCGGGTCTTCGCGCGCAAGTCTGATGTTTCCGGACAATTGCGCGCGCACCACAGTATGTGGGACAGTTGCCGCTCAGCAGAGTCGAGTGTGTAGATTGGCCCCATGGCGACGCTGACCATCCGCTGCAAGTGCGGCGAGCAATTTCACGCCGACGAGTCGGCCGTCGGCCGACGAATCAAGTGCCGTCGCTGCTCCCGTCAGCTCGAGGTGAAGTGGACGAAAGGCGCTCCAGCTTCAACGCCGAAGACCACAAATGAGCGCGAAAAGACGGCCAATATAAAGCAGCAAAAACGCACCAAGGCGTCACCAAAGCGCCACGTTGTTCTCATGCATAGACCCCTGACAGCAAAGGTGATCGCCGCCCTCTCCTGGGCCTATCTCGTCGCCGCCCTTCTGGTCGCTGCCTCTCTCTGGGCACTCGGTGACCGCGCGATGATCGGAACTGTGCTGCTATTCATGGGACGATGGGTGTTCCTCCTCCCCCTCATTCTTCTCGTTCCTGCCGCGCTCGCTTTCGAGCGACGGATGCTCGTTCCGCTCGCGTTGGGTGGTCTGATCGTGCTCGGCCCCGTCATGGGCTTTCGCACCGGATGGCGCCGGATGCTCCCGACGCCCGCGGGCACCCCGTTCCGCGTCGTGTCGTTCAACACGGGAAACAACGAGTTCATCCCCCAGATGGTGCCGACCCTGCTTTCCCAGTGGAAGCCGCAGGTGGTCGCGTTCCAGGAGTGCGGGGAGATGCTCTCGACCGTCGTCAGCCTCGTCCCGTCCTGGATGCCGGGATGGTACCACTACGAGGGGAAGGATCTCTGCCTGATCAGCCGGTATCCGATCACGGAATCGCAGGTGATGGACCGGAGCCAGCTCGACCGAGTGAAACAGAGTGAGGTCAAGGAGTTCGGCGGCGCGGGCTACGTCGTTCGCTTCGTGCTCGAGACACCGCGCGGCCCGATCCGCGTCGCCAACCTGCATCTCGAGACTCCGCGAAAGGGACTCGAAGGGTTGATGGAGGGGGACTTCCGCCGGCTCGAGATGAACACCGAGATTCGAGACATCGAGTCGAACCTCGCGCGAACCTGGGTCAGCGAAGGCTCGGGCCCTCTCCTCGTGCTTGGCGATTTCAACACGCCGGTCGAGAGCCGCATCTTCCAAAAGCACTGGGGAGATCTCGCCGACGCCTTCTCGACGGCTGGCACCGGCCTCGGAATGACGAAGTACAACGGCTGGATCCGGGCCCGCATCGACCACGTGCTCTCGAGCTCGGAGTGGCACGTCGATCGAGTGACGATCGGAGCCGACGTCCACTCCGACCACCGGCCGTTGATCGTGGATCTCACCTTGAAAGCGCGCTGAACTACCACTGAAGTACGCGGGGTAAGTTCAAGGGGTCAGCATCGTTGAAATCCGCCCACGACGCGGCGCGTTTTTCAACGATGCTGACCCTTGATCGACCCGTTGGTTTCAGTGCGCCGCCGGCAGCGTCAGCGTGAAGACCGAGCCTCGTCCGAGCTCACTCTCCACCGTCAAATCGCCCCCCATCGCGCGCGCGAGGTCTCGGCTGATCCACAGGCCGAGGCCGACGCCTTCATCCGACGGGACCGGCACACCCACCTGCACGAACGCCTCGAAGATCTTCGCCAGGTGGTCGGTCGCGATCCCGATCCCCGTGTCCGCAACCCGTACTGCGATCGTGCCGGCCTGATCGCCGGCGTCACAGGTCACGCTCACGTGGCCGCCCTCGGGCGTGAACTTCACCGCATTGCCGAGCAGGTTGAGCACGATCTGCCGCAGCTTCAGCACCTCGGCGCGGGCGAGCAGATCGGGTGCGTTCGCCGTGAACGAGAAGGTGAGCCCCTTCTCGCGCATCTGCGGCATCACCAGCGACTCCACCGCCGCGCACACCTCGGGTACCGGCACGTTGTCGAGCTCCGTCATCATCCGTCCCTCACCGAGCCGGGCGTGCCGTAGCACGGAGTTCACGACGCCGGTGAGATGCAGCTGGCTCTGCCGAATGCGCTGCAGGTCCTCCATCTGCGCCGGTGACACCGGTCCCCGCACGCCCGCGCCGAGGAGCTGCGTGTACCCCGCGATGGCGTTCAGCGGCGTGCGCATCTCATGGCTCAGCGTCGCCAGCATCTTCGACTTCGCCTCGCTCGCCTGCTCCGCAGCCAACCGCGCCGCGTCGGCGACGAGCCGTCCCTGCTCGGCGAGGTTCCGCGAGAGCACGAGCTCCGTGACGTCGCTCGCGATGACGGCGATGCCGGTCACGTGCCCCTCGGCATCGGTGAGCGGCTGGTAGACGAAGTTGTAGTAGATCTCCGGCCCCGCCATTCCGTCGCGATGGATGGCAAACTCGCTGACCACATGGGGCATTCCCGTCGCATAGACGTCGTCGAGCACCTGCTGAATCGTCTCGACGTCCAGATCGGGGAACGCCTCGCGGATCGAGCGGCCGACGAGCGGCCGATTCCCCGCCAGCGCGCCATAGGCGCGGTTGCACGACGCGAAGGTGTGCTCGGCACCGCGCAGGACAGCGATCGCAACCGGCGCTTGAGCGAACGCGTAGTCGACGAACGACGCACCACCGAAGGAGGCGTGCGGCAGCGCGCTCGCCCCAAACGTCGCCAGCTGCGCCGTCACGTCTTCGACATGGTGAACGACGAACGCCACTTCGCCGTCATCGCCGATCACCGGTGCGTTGATCGGGCACCAGAAGCGGTCCTCCTCCCGTCCATCCTCGTAGCGCGTCTGGTACCGCTGCACGAGCATCCGGTCCGGCGCGCGGTTCTGCATCACGCGATGCAGGGAGATGCGCAGGTTCGCCGTCTCCGTCGCCATCGGATCGAACAGCGGATCCGGGAACGTCTGGAACAGGGGCCGGCCGAGCAGACCGCGCGCTCCGTAGCGCACGCTGTTCGTCGCGGTCAGATACGCCTCGTTGACGGCGACGATCGTGAAGCGAGGCGCGTCGGCGGCGAACACGATGCACGGCGCTGGCAGTGCCTCGAAGAACGCCTCGAAGTCCGGGACGCGCGTCGCGACGCTCGGCGCCGGACGGCGGCCGGGCCAGGTCATCGCTGGACTCTCGTGAGGCGTGATGCTCGCATGCGCTCGCTTGGCTTCGGTTTGATGCGTCGCTTAGCGCGTCGGCCAGGCGAAGAGAGTTGACGGAGCGGAACCGGTGCGGGCGCGGGCGACATCGCTCGGCTCGTCCCAGAATCGGCTGGTGCGATCTTCACTGCTGAACCGGAGCTCGATCCGCCCGCCCCCGTCCCCGGATCGGGTAAGTGGGATAGCCAGATCAGCTCGGTACAGCCGTTTTGATCTGGTAGGATACGCTGCGAGCAGGCTCACGCCAATACTTCCCCGAGATCCGGTCGACCCGTAGGGGGTGTCGCCGGCCCAGAGCGACCCGATCTCGCCGAACGTCGCAACGCCAACGTCCGCCCGATGGACCGCCGCCGCAGTGCTCCACCGCATTTCCGCGCGGGCAACGTTTCGTCGCGCTCCAGCCAGTGCCGACGTTCGGTACCCGCGAACGCCTCCCACCCTGTCGCTCAACGTCAACTGAAGCGGCAGCCTCGACCTGAGCCCGCCCGACAGCTCATCGGACAGGATCAGCAGCATGCCGGGCCCGCCGGCGTACAACGCCGTGCGCGTGCTTCCGATGATGCTGTTCCATTCGTGTGTGGCCATGTCGCGACGGCCTTCCAGCTCGGCCACGTTGGCGAGCAGCGCGTGCTGTCCGGCCACGCCGGCGTAGGTCGCGCCTGAAAGGAACGCGTCGCTCTCCCCGGCCGTGGGCAACCCGCGCGCGACGAACAGAGCGGCCATCACGCCGTTCGGAACATCCTGGGTCGAGGTGAGCGCGTCAAATCCGGTGACGGAGACGAACGTCACACGGCGAACACCAGCGATCACACCGACCCGCGTCGTCTTGTAGGGACGGTACCGATTGCTCAGCACCGTGCCGGTGTCGGCGGCGAAGCCGGTATCCGACACGATCACCCCCGCGGCCGCCGGGTCCATGCGGAGCCCCGTCGCTGCGCCGCCGAGGAGCGCCACGGTCTCGGTACCGAACAGCCGCAGAATTCCGCTGGCGTCCCACCGCTGCTCCCGAATCTGAAGCGCGAGCGGATCGCGTGCTGGACGCGCGACGTGAGGATACTCCTCAGTGGTGCGGGCGCCGACGTGCCACGAGATGCGCTGGAGGTCCGTAAAGAACGGATGGCCCAGATCGACCGCCGCGTCGTAGCCGATGCGGTGCCGGTAGCCCTCCAAGGAGATCGCGTAGGGGCGGTTGAACGCAGCGTACTCCACGAGCCGCGCGCCGTAGCCCGTGCGGTAGGCCCGTCCACGCTCCCACGTCGCCTCGGCGCGCAGTCCCTGCCCGCCGACATTCGCGTTGCCAATCGAGAGGACGTCCGGGACGACGCCGCGGAAGCGGCCGCCGACGAGCACGGGGATCTCGTCCGTGGTCTCCACGATCGCGATCACTCCGCTCGCACCGTCCGGCACGACCCGCACCTTGGCGTCGGCGATGAATGGCTGCGCCCTCAGGACACGCTCCGATTCGGCGCGCCGGAACTCGGTGCACGGCCGCCCGACGTGCAGCGCCATGAACGCCTCGATCACGCGGGATTGCGTCGTGGCGTGGTGAAGGCCGACCGTTCTCGCCGCCGCCCGCCAACGTGCCGCGGCACCACCGAAGGGGGGTGGCGCCGGCCGCACCTCGATTCGCGACACGATCCGGCCGTCGCAGGGCGCCGGTGCGAGCGCCAAGACGTCCTCGAGCGCCTCGGCACGCACCTCCTGCGCACCCAACGACGAAGCGCGTCCGGCCGGCATGAGCAACAGCGCGGCACTCCCGATCAAAAGGAGGCTGGAAAACTCTCTGGTCGCTGCGCGCGGCATGGCGAACGCAAGTGCACGAGACGTTCCATGTGTCGAGCGGCCGCCGCACCTCTTGGGGGTAGCGCGACGGGCACTCATCTCGGATGTCGACGCTGGCCTCCACTCTGTGGCGACACCTCCACACGAGGGGATGCGTTCGACAGGTTGACTTGGTCCCGAATAAACGGTTCGGGGTCGTTTCGCCCCGATGTCACGAGTAGCCAACCGATTGTCACTCCGTGAGTTGAATCCAAACTCATTGCCACCGTATGTCTATTGGCGAGCGCGGCCGTATCGCGCCGGAACTTGCTCTTGGGAGAGTTGGGCACGGGCCGGGCTTTTCGCGATGCCTGCGACTGTCCCGATCGATGCCCTACCCACCGCCGGTTTGTCACGGCCCTTCCCGCGTCCCGCCTCCAATCGTGCCGCTGCCCCCGCTGGCAACCCATCGTCGAGCGCTCGAGCTCCTGCCCCCGCCCGTAGCTGGGCGGCGGCGGCGTTCCAACGTGCTCACGGTGTCGCTGGAGGACTACTTCCACGTCGGGGCGTTCGGCTCGCTGATTCCACGCGGCCAGTGGTACAGGTTCGAGAGCAGAATCGAGCAGGGCGCGGCACGGACCCTCGATCTCCTCGACGAGTTCGGGATCTCGGCCACCGTCTTCGTTCTCGGATGCGTGGCCGAGCGCTTCCCTGAGCTCGTGCGATCGGTGCGCGAGCGCGGTCACGAGATCGCCAGCAAGGGCTATCAACATCGACGGATCGCCGAGATGACGGCGACCGAGCTCGCCGAGGACCTCGTTCGCGCCCGCGAGGTGATCGAACGTGCGAGCGGTCAGAAGGTCGTCGGCTGCCGCGTGTCGGATTGGCTCACGCCGCGCGACGCCTGGGCGCTCGAGGTGATGGCCGAGCAGGGCTATCTCTACGACTCGAGCATGCGACCGATGCTTCGGTCCCACGCTGCCGCACCGTCGGAGCGTCGCGCGCACGTGCACACGATCGGCGCGACCTCGCTGTGGGAGTTTCCCGTCTCGAGCGCCTCCGTGCTCGGATACGACATTCCTCTGGCCGGTGGCAACTGGCTTCGGCAGCTCCCGCATTCCCTCGTGCGCCGCGAGATCGAGAAGCTGCATCGAGACGAGACCGCGCCCATGGTGCTGTACTTCCAGTCGTGGGAGCTCGATCCCGAGCAGCCGAGAATCGACGCCGCTTCGTGGTCGGCTCGGGTCCGCCACTACCGGAATCTCGACCGGATGCCTGAGCGCCTGCGCCACTATTTCGGGCGCTACTCCTTCAGCGGCATCAGCGACTGGCTCGGCATTCCGCTCTCGGAGGCGCCGGCGCCGAGGGCGCCCACGCCGCTACGCGTTCTGTCCGGCCGGCGCGCGCCGGCACTCGTGCCCGCCGCGCGCAGCCTTCCGAGGCTCGCCGTGTCCGTAGTGATCCCGTGTTACAACGAGGAGCGCGCGCTTCCGTATCTCGCCAACACGCTCCGTCGGCTGGAGGAGGCGCTCGGTAGCGCCTACGACCTCCGCTTCTTCTTCGTCGACGATGGGAGCGACGACGGGACACCCGCCCTCCTGCGCATGCTGTTCGCCGATTGGGCGAACGTGATCGTGCTGCGCCACAGCCGGAATCGCGGCGTTTCGGCAGCGATCAACACGGGGATGCTGGCCGCGACGACCGAGATCGTGTGCACCATGGGCTGCGACTGTGCGCATGACCCACACGAGCTGGCTCGCATGATCCCGCGACTCCGGCTCGGCGTGGACCTGGTGATTGCCTCGCCATATCACCCCGACGGTACCACGCCTGGTGCCAAGGCATTGAACCTCAGCCTCTCGCGTCTGCTCGCCGCGATGTACCAGCTCGTGCTGACGCACAAGCTGCACACGTACACGAACAGCTTCCGAGTGCATCGACGCAGCCGGATGCTCGCGATTCCCAGCCGGCGCAATGGACCGGTAGGGCTCACCGAGTCGCTGGCCCTTCTCGATCTCACGGGGGGCGCGATCGTCGAGCACCCCGTTCGGCTCGACGCACGGATCTTCGGCCGATCGAGGACGAGCGTGATGCACAGCGTGGCGGCGCATCTCGGCCTGTTCGCCGAGCTGGTGTGGCGGCGAGTACGGCGACGCCGGCCACCGGGACCGTACGATCGTGAACGGGTCGACGATGGCTCGCGTCGCGCCATGACGAGCTTCGGACACTTCAAATCATGATGATGCACGCCAGATCGATCGACGCCACTCATTCGGGCCGTACGCTGGTCTCACTCAATCCGATGTTCGTGCGAGAGATCGCCGTCGTCGGTCCGGGCATGCTCGGCATGCCGATGGCTGCCCTGCTGGCGAATGCCGAGCTGTGGGCGCCGGACGGCACGCCAACACGTGTGACGGTCGTGCAGCGAGCGTCCGCGTCGTCGGGGTGGAAGGTCGGCGCGATCAACGCGGGCCGGTCGCCGATCGGCGCGCTCGAGCCCTCGCTCGACGAACTGGTCGCCCAGGCAGCGGGGAGTGGGCGGTTGCGCGCGACGACGGAGTATCGCGACATCCGCAACGCCGACGTCGTCATCGTCTGTGTCCAATCCGAGCGCCGACGGATGGGGCCGGACTACGCGGCACTCTTCCACGCGCTGCGAGGCGTGGCGGAAGCACTGACGCAGCGCAACGCCGATTCGCGCGCACTCGTCGTCATCGAGTCGACCTTGGCACCGTCCACCATGCTCACCGAAGTGCGCGCGCTGTTCGCCGAGCACGGACTCGAGGAAGGGCGCGACGTGCTGCTCGCGCACAGTCCGGGACGCACGGTCTCGGGTCAGGCGGTCGAGTGCATCGTGCGCGGAGACAAGGTGATCGGCGCATTGTCGGCAACGACGGCGGATCAGGCGTCGGTCGTCTACGGGCGCATCGTTCGCGGCCGCCTGCACTGCACGAACAGCATGACGGCCGAGGTGGTGAAGACGCTCGAAAACGCCGTACGCGACGTTCGCATCGCGTACGCGTCGGAGGTCGCGCGCGACTGCGATGCGCAGGACATCGATTTCTTCACGCTGCGACGTCGGGTCAACGCGCGCATTGCCCAGGAGCGCGGCACGAGCCTCGGCGAGCTGCTCGTGCCGACCGTCGGCGTCGGAGGACGCGGACTCCCCAGGGACGGCGTGCTGCTCTGGTGGCGCGCGCTGGAGGCGGAAGAGAATCCCGCGCACAGCCTCGTGCTCGAGGCACGCCGAATCAACGACGAGTCACCCGCCGAGCTCCTCGCGCTGATCGAGCGCGTGTCGGGGCGAGTTCGCGGACGTTCGATCGCGCTCCTCGGCGTGGCGTATCGCCCCGACTCGGGCGATGCGATGTGCTCTCCGACGCTTGCGCTCGCGCGGCAGCTGGTGGATCGAGGTGCCGCGATCAGTCTGCACGACCCGCATGTGAGCGCGGCGGACCAGCATCTACTCCGTGCCGGTCTCGCGGGCTCGTTCCACCGCGACCCGGCCGATGCGCTCGCCACGGCGGAGGTGGTCGTCGTCTGCGTAGCGCACCGAGAGTACCTCGATGGCGGTGAACGGTGGCTGCCGCATGCGCAACGACTGCGCATCGTCGTCGACGCCTGCAATGCGTATCGCGCCTCGCAGATCGCCACGCCGGCCATTCGCTACGGCGGGCTGGGCCGCGGCATCCGCCGACCGTCCGGCGCGCACGTCGATGCCGCCCTGTCCGGCCTCGATGTCGTGATGCAGGGTGTGGCCAACGAGGCGGCGTGGCTCGTCGATCGGCTCAACGCCCGCTACGCCACCGATTCATTCTCCATGGTGAGCTTCGACGAGGTGCGCCGGCTCGCCGCGACGAGCCGCTCTGGGTGTGAGATCGGTGCACCGGGCGCGGTACCAGCCGTGCGCCCGGTCGACGGATTCAGCAGCCGGCTCGTGGCGTGCGCGGTGAGCGCTCCCGCGCGCTGAGCCTGCGATCGCTCACGACCACGGCGACGGCCACGGCCACGCCTCACACCTCCCGTGGCGTCCAGCAGGCGTCCTCCTCGCGGCGAGGGAGAGGGACGTCGACTCGCGCCGCTCGCTGCAGCGCCTCGGCGGGACTTGTTGGCCGCGCCACGCTCCGCCAGTGTTGGACATCGACCAGCTCATGGAGGGACGCCGCGGACGGCGCGTGGCGGTGATCGGAGCGGGCGCTGCCGGCGCGATGGCGGCGATCTTCAGCGCGACGGCGGGCGCCGAGACGGTGCTGGTCGAGCGAACGCGCGATGGCGGTCGCAAGATCCTCATCAGCGGCGGGGGCCGGTGCAACGTGCTACCCGCGCGGCTCGACGAGACGCGATTCGTGACGGACTCGTCACCGAACACCCTGCGCAAGATCGTGCGCTCGTGGCCGCTCGCCGAGCAGATCGCGTTCTTCGAGGGCGAGCTCGGGATCCCGCTCGTCGAGGAGGAAGAGTCGGCCAAGCTCTTTCCCGCGTCGCACCGCGCGCGCGACGTACGCGACGGGCTGCTCGAGCACGCGGCGAGCCTGGGCGTGTCGACTCGTATGGAGACGACGGTCACCGGGCTCGCACCACTCGACGGGGGATGGCGTGTGTCGCTCGCCGAGTCGGGGCCGCTCGATGTGGACGCGGTGATCGTCGCGGCGGGTGGGCTTTCCGTTCCAACGACGGGCAGCGACGGATTCGGGCTTCGCACGCTCGCCGCGCTCGGCCACACGATTCATCCGCCCTATGCCGCGCTCACGCCGGTGCTGTGCGAGCCCGCCCTCTTCGGCGCGCTCTCCGGCGTATCGCTCCAGGTCACCCTCAGTGCTCGCGGTGCCGGCCGGATCGCGACGGCGACCGGTGGCTTCCTCTTCACGCATCGCGGCTACAGCGGCCCCGCCGTGCTCGACGTCTCGCACGTCGTCGCGCGCGCGCGCGCCGAGCAGGCGACGGCGGCGCTCACCGTGCGCTGGACTCGGCTCGACGATGAGGCATGGGAGCGGCTACTCCGCCCGCAGGGCGCGCGCACGGCGCTCGGAGCTCTGCGCGCCGAGCTGCCGGATCGACTCGCCTCGGCGTTGCTCGCGCAGGCGAAGGTGGATCCGGCGCGCTCGCTCGCCGAGCTCACCCGCGAGGAGCGCCGCCGAATCGTGGAGACGTTGGGCCGCGGCGCGCTGCCGTGGACTGGTGACGAAGGCTACAAGAAGGCCGAGGTGACGGGCGGAGGCGTGAGTCTCGCGGAGATCGATCCGCGGACGATGGAGAGCCGCCTGCATGCCGGGCTCTATCTGTGCGGAGAGCTACTCGACGCGTTCGGTCCGATCGGCGGCTACAACTTCCTCTGGGCGTGGGCGACTGGACGGGCTGCGGGGATCGCAGCGGGCAGAGCGGTCGGCACGTAACGGCTTCACAGGCATTGCGGCGCTCCGGTCGCGGCGACCTATTTTGACATCCGCTCCCACAGAGGACACCAGTCATGACCGACGAGAAGAGCCCCATTTCACGACGCACCTTCGTGCGCGACTCCGCGACCGCCGCGGCCGCGCTGGCCGTCGCCCCGATGATCGTTCCGCGCCACGTGCTCGGCGGCGTCGGATATCGCCCACCGAGTCGCACGCTCAACGTTGCGATGATCGGATTCGGCGGGATGGGCATGTCGAACATGAACGCCCTGCTCCAGGCCGGAGAGAACATCGTTGCCGTGTGCGACGTGGACTACGGCTACGTCGAGCGGTCGATCGCCGGACGTCTCAGGCCGCGGCAGGGGCAGACCACCGCGCCCGCCGAGGCGGTGAAGCTGCAGGAGTCGTACACGAAGGCGAAGAAGTACGACGACTTCCGCACGATGTTCGACAAGCAGCGCGACATCGACGCCGTCGTGATCGCGACGCCCGATCATCTGCACGCCATCGCCGCGTACACCGCGATGCAGCATGGCAAGCACGTGTACGTGCAGAAGCCGTTGACCTACACGGTGCAGGAGGCGCGACTGCTGGCCCGCACGGCGCGCGAGAAAAAGATCGTGTCGCAGATGGGCAACCAGGGGCACTCGATGGAGGGGACGCGGCGCATCAACGAGCTGATCGCCTCCGGTGTGCTGGGGCCGATCCGCGAAGTGCACACCTGGACGGACCGGCCGGCGCGCCACTGGGCGCAGGGGATTCCCCGTCCTCAGCCGGTTCCCGTCGTCTCGCCGTCCGCCGACGGTTCGCCGCCGCGCTGGAACATGCGCCAGGTGGACCTCGCCGTCCTCAAGGAGATGGCCGCAGAGTCGCAGACGGTTCCCCCAGGCCTGCACTGGGACCTGTTTCTCGGACCGACGAAGCGCCAGATCGCGTATCACCCCGCCATCCATCCGTTCACCTGGCGCGGCTACGTGGACTTCGGCGTCAGCTCGATCGGTGACATGGGCGCCCACATCATCGACCAGCCGTTCTGGGCGCTGGGGCTGGACTACCCCACCGGCATCATCGCGTCGTCCACACCGTGGGGCGGCAGCGAGCAGGACCCGGGCACATATCCCTTCGCGATGACGGCGGCGTACGAGTTCGCCGCGCGCGGCAACCAACCGCCGGTGCGGCTCACCTGGTACGACGGCGGTCTGCTGCCAGTGCTGTCGGCCGACATCCCGCTCCCGCGCGAAGGCGGCGGCGGCGTGTTCGTTGGCGAGAAGGGATTCCTCACGTACGAGACGTACGGCAACAATCCGAAAGTCTATCCCGAGGCGCTGTCGGCCGAGGCGGACAAGGTGCCGAAGACATTCGCGCGGGTCACGACGTCGCACGAGGCCAACTGGGCGAACGCCTCCAAGGGCGAGGGCACGGCGAGCTCGCCGTTCGACTATGCGGCAAAGCTCACCGAGACGATGCTCCTCGGGATCGTCGCGCTGCGCGCGGGGCAGTCGAAGAAGATCCTGTACGACGGGGCGAAGATGCAGGTGACGAACGTGCCCGAAGCGAATCGCTGGCTCTCGCGGGAATATCGCGAGGGCTGGCAGCCGTGGAGCGCGTCCGAGACGGTGCCCGTGATCGGTGGCTGAGCGGCCGCTGAGGGGGACGATGCGACGCACGTTGGCCGGCGCCCTGTGTGGCGCCGTGCTGGCCCTCGCGGCGGCGTGGAAGGTGGGCAGCGCCGCGTGGGACGATCCTTACGCGCCATTCGTCGAGCCGGGCTTTCCCTTCATCGTGTCCACGGTGGACGCAGGGAAGCTCGGCCCCGCGTTTCCCGAGCGGAATCTCGCGGTGCGATGCGTCGTGCTCATGCTCGGCAACGACACCTACGCCTGCTTCGACACGGATCTATTGCGCCTGTCGGCGGCGTGGCGCGGCGGCTTCGTGTCGATGACGACGATGGCGCAGATCTCCTATCAGCAGGCATTCAACAAGAACAACCAGATCCCGCGCGTGCTCGGGCGGCCGATCGTCGCGACCGGGATCTACGCCGGCTGGATGGGCGCGACGCCGGTGTACAGGGATCCGCGCCCGGCTGGCCCGAATGCAGACGATGTCGGCCGCGGCCCGATCGCGCCGGCAGCGGGACGGTGGACCGGACTGCACGTGGTGAAGGACGCGGCGGTGCTGTCGTACGTGGTGGAGGGCACGACGATCGACGAGCAGGTGGGGAGCATCGCGGTCGGTGAGCAGGTGGGAATTACCCGGACCTTCCGCACCGGACCGATCCTTCGTCCGCTCACGCTGGTCATCGGCGAAGTCGGCACCGGCGTCGAATCGATCGTCGAGACGAGCACGGCGACGGTGCTGCAGGGCGCAGCGCGCGACACGGCGACGGTCGCGGGCGTGGCGGGCGCGCCGGCCGGTGCGCGGCTGCAGGTGGACTCCAACCGATACGTGACGCTGCGCGTGCCGGCCGGTGGCGCTGCGACGTTTCGCGTCGTGGCGTGGCGTGGGCGCGCCGATGCGCGCTCGGTCGTCGCAACGATGCTCGCCAAGCCGATCGAGATGCCGAACGTGGAGCGCGGAGGCGCGCCGCACTGGGCGCAGACGGTGGAGACGCGCGGTGTCGTGAGCCCCGACACCGCCGACTACGTAACGGATCGCGTCACGCTGCCGCTCGCGAACCCGTGGCGTCGCAACGTGCGCGTGTCGGACGTCGACTTCTTTGCCGATGGCCGGGCGGCGGTCGTCACGTTCGACGGCGATGTGTGGATCGTCTCGGGAATCGACCGCGGGCTCGCTCGCGTGCAGTGGAAGCGGTTCGCATCGGGACTCTACGAGCCGCTCAACATCAGTGTGGTGCACGACACCGTGTACGTTCTCGATCGGCAAGGCATCGTGCGCCTGCGCGACGTGAACGGCGACGGCGAGGCCGACGTCTACGAGAACTTCAGCAATCTGCTCATCGCCTCGGGCGAGTCGCGCGAGTATCCGCTCGGCCTGGCGAAGAAGCCCGGTGGTGGCTTCTACGCGTCGATCGGCGGCGCGCTCGACAACGGGCCCAAGACGTCGCCGCAGATCATGCCCGGCTTCCGCGCCGGATCACCGCACAGTGGCACGGTGCAGGAGATCTCCGCCGACGGCCGCAGCATCCGCACATTCGCCACCGGGCTGCGCGAGCCGAACATCGGCATTCATCCGCGCAGCGGGCAGCTCGCGTCGTCGGATCAGCAGGGCAACTTCGTGCCGTCCACCCCGGTCTTTCTGCTGCGCGACGGCGGCTACTACGGTGTTCCGCCGACGGCACACCGCGAGGCGCCGCCGGTGGCGATCCCGCCGCTCGCCTGGATCCCCCACGAGGTGGATGCGTCTGGCGCGGGCGAGGTGTGGATCACCGACCGCCGGATGGGCTTCGGTGACGATGCGCTCGTGCATCTCTCGTACGCCAGGCCCGGGCCATTCCGCGTGTTCATCGACAGCACACCGAGCGCGATTCAGGGCGCGGTCGTCGCGCTGCCCGGCGTGTACACGACGCCGACACTCAAGGGCCGAGTGAATCCGGGCGACGGTCAGCTCTATCTGGCCGGCTTCCAGATCTGGCAGTCGCTGGCGAAGGACGTCTCGAGCCTCTCACGACTGCGGTACACCGGACGTACGAACACGGTGCCCGTGGCCGTGCACGCCGGCCAGCAGGGCATTCTCGTGCGCTTCGCCACGCGGCTCGACGCGGCGGCGGTGCGCGATGCCGCGCACTTCAAGCTCGAGGCGTGGAACTACGTGCGGAGCTCGGCCTACGGCTCCGGCCATTTCAAGCGCGACGGCACGGCGGGGCACGATCGGCTGCCGGTCGCCGCACATCTGTCGGCCGACGGGCGAAGCGTGCTGCTGATCGTGCCGGACATGAAGCCGGCGATGCAGATGCAGCTCGACTACGATCTGCGCGGCCGTGATGGCACGCCAATCAAGAGCGCGCTCTATCTCACGGTGCACGCGGTCGATCCGTTGAACCTCGCCGCCGCGGGCTTCGGATCGCTCGATTGGCGCGCGAGCGCTCGCCGCGCCAGCGCATCCGCGGCATCGCTTGCCTCCGCGCCGTCGAGCGCCGCGCTCGGCGCGCAGCTCTACGCGAAGAGCGGGTGCGTCGCGTGCCATTCGATCGACGGCACCCAGGCTGGCAAGACAGGGCCGACGTTCCGGCGGTTGTACGGCTCGACGGTGAAGCTCGTCGGCAAGCCGGCGCGCGTCGCCGACGACGCGTATCTCATGCAGTCGATCATGGACCCGGCGAGCGAGATCGTGCAGGGCTACGAGCCGGGGATGCCGTCGTTCAAGGGGGTGCTGAGCGAGGCGGATGTGAGGTCGATCGTGATGTACATCCGGGCGTTGAAGTGACGCGGTGGGGAGTGGGGAGTGGGGGATGACTGACTCCCCACCCCCCACCGTCGTTAGAACGACAGTCTCAACCCCGCAGAGAACGCCACGCTGTGCGCCGTCTGCCCGGTGAAATCCAGGTTCGTCGCGTCCTTGAAGTCGAACTTGCCGATGTAGTCCTTCGCCATCACGCGCACGCCGATGCCATTGCCGAGCGCCACATCGGCACCGAGGCCGACGTTCGCGGCGAAGTTCGTCGCCTTGGTCGAGACGAGCGACTGTGAGATGTCGTAGCGGATGGCGCCGGCGCCCGCCTGGATGAACGGCGAGAGCGACGTCCCGCCCATCGTCGTCACCGGAATGTCGAGCTGCAGGCCGGCGTCGTAGAGCAGCAGTGTGCTGTGCGCCACCGAGAGCCCACCGAGAAACGGGATACCCGCCTTGATGTCGCTGCTCGTCGTGGCGACGTTGCCGACGATCGACACGTTCGGGGCGAGATGCATGCCGAGCTGCGCGCCGTAGACCGGCGCGGGTGCGTTGGACAGAGAGGTGCCGAGCGGTCCCTTGATGTAGTCGCCGAAGACCATGTAGCCGGCGTACGGCGTGAGGTCGAACGCCTTGCCCGTCGTGAGCGACGTCGCGCGTGACTGTGCGTGTGCGCTTGCCGCAGCGGCCATGCTCAGTGCGGCGACGAGCGCGCCGGCGCGCATCGTCACGAGGAAGAACGAGGGAGTATGCATGTGAATCTCCGTGGAGTGAGCGTCCCGAGAGGAGGCGCAGTCACACGCAGAGGCAGGGCCGATGCCAGGCGATGGCCGTGCATCCGCGATCGGTAAGTGACATGACGACAACGCTTTGGCACGTCATCCGAGAGGCCGCATTCAGTCGCGGTGTCCTAGTCGTAGGACGAATCGGCGTCCTCTTCTCGCCGCACCCGTGTTGCCTGCACGCGCACGTATCGTCAAAGCGACGACGACCCGTCGCGGGGCGAACCACCTCATTCGCCTTCGCTCGCGGTCCATCTCTCTTGGGAGTGGAGCCCACATGGACAACTCAGCTGACGAACTCCGATCCATCCTGGCGGCTTATCAGCAGGTCGCCGCGGCGTCGTGGCCCGATCTCAATCCCACGATGAAGTCGCGCGCCGCGCGATGGGCGACGGCCTCCGCGGCCGAGCTCAAGTCGGAGCTCGACGGCTATCTTCGCGAGGTCGCTCCGCCGCGCAGCAACGTGCGCGTCATGTGGAAGACCGGTCCGAAGTTTCTTTTCGGCGGATGCAACGAGGCGTTCGCACAGGACGCCGGGCTGACGGCGGCCGAGCTGATCGGAACGGACGACTTCGACAAGCGACTGCCGTGGCGCCACCAGGCGGCGAAGTACCGGCGGGACGACGAGACGGTCGTGAAGACGGGAAAGGCGAGCCTCGACATCATCGAGCGTCAGGAGTCGAACGACGGCGGCACGAGCTGGGTGCGTGCGGGCAAGGCGCCGCTCAAGCTTCCGAACGGCACGTCGTTCGGCATGCTGGCGATGTACGAGGTGGTCGACGCAGCGACGGGCCGCACGCTGTTCATGAAGTCGATGAAGAGTGACGCGGCAGCCAAGGTGTAGGCGAGGCGCTATGTTTGGGGAGCAGGCCTCAACGGCCGTCTCCCCAGAGCAGCAGGAGAGCGAAGCCGGCGAGGAGCAGGATCAGGCAGCCGCATCCAGGATTGCGCGGCAGCCAGCGAGGCAGGCGTGGCATGCACTCAAGCTAGCGTCGCCGCCTCCTCCACCGTCTCCCTCTCATCCCTCGCATGTTCGACGCGGACTTCTTCAGCACTCGGCTCCGTCGCGACGCCGACGCGATGGGCGGCGATCCGACGGTCGAGATCTCGCTGCTCAACGGGCACACGCACCGCATTCGCTCCGTCCTCGACGTGACGAGCGGGTACGTCATGTTCGAGGCGTATCATCTCAAGGGCGATCTCGCGCATCAGCGGCCGCGGTTCGCGCACGCGGGCGCGACGATCGCGGCCGACGAGTCGGTGTTTCGCGTGACCGCGGCGTACGAGAGCATCTCGGCGGTCGTGATCGATCCGTCGGAGACGCAGGCGCGCGCGCGGCCGGGATTCGCCTGAGCGCATCCGGGTGATGCACGGGGATTCACGCATCGTCGTGGTCGGGGCAGGATTCGCGCTCTGGTCGGGCGGCCGTTGCGTGTCGGCCGCGCGTTGGGGCGATGTGACTCGGCTTCGCTGCTACACGCGCCCCGTCGCCACGACGAAGGCCATCTGCGCCGCCGTGCGGCTCGCCGATGGCTCCGAGGTGGAGTTTCGCGAGGAGATTCCCGGTTGGTCCCGGTTCCTCGACGTTGCCGCCGGGGTGCTTCCCGGCGTTCGCGCGCGCCTAGGTGATCTCTCGACGCTCACGCGCGACGACGATGCCGAGCTTTTGCTCTACGAGCGACGGACGCTCGGGTGAGGCTCGAGGAAGAGCGGCGAGCGCATTCGCACGGTCGTCGGGTGGCGTGGAGTAGCGTGCGCGCGGGCAAGGTGCACACGACATTGCATGCACCGGTGAGACGAAAAACTGCTGGTGCGATGTGAGGAATGTGACTTGTTCAGCGGCGCGCAGCGGCTGCATGTTAGCCGGCGCACAAAACGGTGCGAGACCGCGCGCCTGACGCGCGCGTGCACTCATCGCCTGGTTGCCGATCGTCCGCGTCGGCGCCGATCAGGAGCCTTGGCGTGACCTTCCAACCTGGTTCGCCGCCGCCATTGCCTCACCTCGCGTACCTCGAAACGCTCGCGCAGTGCACGGACGACAGCGCACGATGGCATTCCGTCACGGCGGGCTACGCGGTGCTTCAGCTGTGCGAAGGGTGGGTGGGGTTTGATGGAGCTGGAGTACCGCCCAGCACGATGGAGGTGCGCCGCGTGCGCAAGCGTCTCGCGGCGGTACCCGAGTCGGACCCGATCCGACGCTGCCTCTCGCATCTGGTGGATGTCGTCGAGCGCGCTGCTCCTGCTTCGGATGATCGGACGATGCGCGGCATGGAGGTCGGCCGCATTCTCGCGGCGTACGGAAAGCTGCTTCAGTACGAGGCGAGCTGGTCGCTGTCATGCGACGTCTTCGAGACCCTCGTGTCGTACGCGCGGTACGTGGATGACAGTGAGCGCCTGCTCGACTCGATGCTGATGGTCGGGTTCAGCCTGCGCATGCTCGCGCAGTTCGACGACGCGCGCGATGCGTATGGCCGGTTGCGCGACGCCGCGGCGCTCGTGGAGAGCGAGCAGTATCTCCTGCTGAGCGAGCTCGGGTTCGCCAAGATCGCGATCGAGCGAGGCAACCTGCCCGCGGCGGCGGGAATGCTCGACCAGATCATCACGGAGGCGCGGGACGCGGAGCACGCTGGCATTCGCGCCAAGGCGCTGATGGATCGTGCACGCGTCGCACATCAGCTTGGCGATCTGGCGTCGGCGACGATTCTTGGTCACCAGGCGTTGCTGCACTCACGCGATCCCATGGAGCGCGACCGCATCCTGAGCAACATCAGCGACACGTTGATGCACCTCGGGTTGTGGGAGCAATCGCGCGATGGCAACCTGGTGCTCATTGCGACGGCGCAGGAGGCCGTCGTGCGCTGGATGGCGCAGATCAACCTCATGCAGCTGGCGTATCTCGAGCGACGCGAGCCGATGTTCGAGCACTACCGGCGCGAAGTCGCGGACATGGACCTTCCGCCGTATCTCGAGGCGGTGTTCTGGGAGACGTGCGCGCACGGTCTGCGCGTCTTCGGTCGTCTGACCGACGCGACTCGTGCGTTTCAACGCATGCTCGCCGTCTCGGAACGCCACGGGCTGAACGAGTTCATCCTGAACGCCGAGCAGGCACTCGAAAACGTTGCCGCCGCCGCATGTCCGTTGGAGGAGGCGCAGCAGAGCCGCACGAGCGTTCCGCCACCTGAGTTGGCGACGGTCGCTCGCGCGATCACCGAGCTGAGGATTCTGGCCGGGTTGTAGACGCCGTCGCGCTCCCGGAGTGTTCCGGCGCGCGAGGGCAGATCAGTTCAGCAGGTCCTGCCCGTGCTGGTCAATTGGCCATCCTTGCACACGTCCAGCGCGGCCCGATCCGACGGTTGAATCTGTCGCACG
>JBDTOD010000059.1:0-24300 GCA_039933415.1 bacterium | reverse complement strand
TGACCCCGTCTCACCGCGCGGCCTTCTACCTCACGACCAGCCGACCCACCGCCAAACCAACCCCCACCCCCGCGAGCCCCAACACCACATTCGCCAGCACGTTCACCGCCGCGATCCCCCACCCTCGGCTCTCCAGCAGTGCGATCGTATCGAGACTGAACGTCGAGAATGTCGTGTACCCGCCGCAGAAGCCCACGGCCAGCAGGAGCCGGGTGACGCTCGTCGTGCCTGGCGCCTCACGCGCCATCACCACCGCGAGCACGCCGAGGACGAACGAGCCGGTCGCGTTCACGACGAGCGTGCCGATCGGAAAGACCGCGGGCGGCGCGTCACCCGCCAGGCGTTGAAGCCACCCGCCGATCGACCAACGCGCCATTCCACCCAGCGCGCTGCCGATCGCGACGTAGACATAGCTCAGCATCCGGTGTGTGTGCGCATGGCCGCGAGAATCTAATCGCTCATGCACGCGCTCGCCGGACGCAGTGGCGAAACACGATCAGCTGACCTTGCGCGTCTTCCGCTTGAGGAAGTCCATCAGGATGAACTGGCCGAGCGTCATCGTCGTGGTGAAGTACGCCTTCCCGCGACTGATCTCGCTCATCCGCTTCACGAACTCCACCAGCGCGCGATCGCGGGCGAGCATGAAGGTGTTGATCATGATTCCTGACTTACGACACGCCGCCACTTCCTGGAGCGTCTTCTCGATGACCGTGATGTCCAGACCGAACGAGTTCTTGTAGATCTGCCCGTCCGGCATCGTCAGCGCGCTCGGCTTGCCGTCGGTGATCATGATGATCTGGCGCATGTCCTTCTTCTGCGCCATGAGCAGCCGTCGCGCGAGCTTGAGCCCTTCCGCCGTGTTCGTGTGATAGGGACCGACCTGCGCGCTCGCGAGCGTGGCGAGCGGGATCTCCTCGGCGCTGTCGTGAAAGAGCACCACCTTGATCGAGTCGCCGGGGAACTGCGTGCGAATCAGGTGCGTCAGCGCCAGCGCCACCTTCTTCGCCGGCGTGAAGCGATCCTCGCCGTACAGGATCATCGAGTGCGAGCAGTCGAGCATGAGCACCGTCGCGCAGCTCGACCGGTACTCCGCCTGACGCACCATCAGGTCGCCGTAGTCGAGATCCATCGGCACCGTGATGTCTCCGGTGCGCATCATCGAGTTCTTGAGCGTCTCGTTGACGTCGATGTTCAGGACGTCGCCGAACTCGTACTGCTTGCTCCACCCGTCCGCCTCGATCCCGGTGGCGAGGTATGGCGTGTCGTGGCTCCCGAAGCTCGACTTGCCCAGCGAGCCGAGGAGGCCGCGCAGCGTCTTGTAGCCGAGGAAGTCGATCCCCTTCTCGGTGAGGTTGAAGTTCACGTCGCGGGCGGCTGCCTGTGCGATCGAGCCCTTCCCCTCGAGCGGCTGGTGGCCGGCGGGCATCTGCGGAGGCGCATCGAGCTTGAGGTAGCCTTCGTCGATCAGTCGCTGCACCAGGTCATCGAGCAGCTTGGCGAGCTTGGCTTGCGACTCGTCGTCCCCGTCGCCGCGGAGCGCCTCGAGCATCTCGGGGGTGAACTGCCCGCTC
The DNA here is from genome assembly GCA_039933415.1 of bacterium. Taxonomy (GTDB): domain Bacteria; phylum Gemmatimonadota; class Gemmatimonadetes; order Gemmatimonadales; family Gemmatimonadaceae; genus AG11. The sequence continues at coordinate 22,729 of JBDTOD010000059.1, read as the reverse complement.
TCCATGAGGGCCTCGAGGATCGCCTGCCGGAGCGCGTCGAGCGATCGGTCGCCCGGCTCCTCGAAGCCCATGCCGTAGTACGACTGCCCGTCGCCGGCGAAGCCGGATTGGAGCAGGAAGTCGGCGAGCTTGTCCAGGAGCGACTGGAGATCGACCGCGTCGGCCATCTCCGGCGAGAACTTGCTGTACGTGTGAAAGCGCATGCGACCCTCCTCCTTCACTAATACTCCAGGGCGCGCCCGAGTGCCAACCACCGGCGCCTATATTCCGATCGTGTCCGCTCCAATCCCGATCAACCCGTTTCGCGTCGTCCTCCGCCATCGGAACTTCCGCCTGTTCCTGATCGGCCAGACGCTGTCGTTGATCGGCACGTGGATGCAGACGATGGCGCAGGGATGGCTCGCCCTCGAGCTGACGAACAGCGCCTTCTACGTCGGGCTCGTCGCCACGGCGGCGTCGGTGCCCATCCTCCTCTTCACCATGCCCGCTGGCGCGGTGGTGGACCGCTCCGACAAGCTGCGCATCGTGCGGCTCGCCCAGATCGCCTTCCTCCTCGAGGCGACGCTGCTGTGGTGGCTCACGGCCACGGGACGGATCTCGATCGGCTCGCTGCTCGCCCTCGCGTTCGTTGGTGGGTGCATCTCGTCGATCGAGATTCCGGCACGCCAGGCGATGATGATCGACCTCGTCGGCCGCGACGATCTGCCCGACGCGATCGCGCTGAACTCGAGCGGCTTCAATCTGGCTCGCGTCGTGGGACCAGGCCTCGCCGCCGCGACGATCGCGCGGCTCGGCATCGCGTGGTGCTTCTTTCTCAATGCGGCGAGCTTCGTCGCCGTGCTCGCGGCCGTCCTCATGATGCACCTGCCGAAGTGGACGGCGGACGCGAATCGCACGAGCCCGTGGCAGGGCGTCGTGCAGGTCGTGCGCTACATGCGCGACACGCCCGACGTGCGCGCGTTGATGTCGATGGTCACCGTCTACTCCATCCTCGGCGCTCCGGTCCTGGCGCTCATGCCCGTCGTGGCGAAGGAGATGTTCCGCCTCGACGCCGGCGGGTACGGGCTGCTCCTCTCCTACCTCGGTATCGGCGGCTTGTGCGGCGCGCTCGGCCTCGCCGCCATCGGGCACCGCGTGTCGCGCACGCGCCTGCTCGCGAGTGCGTCGATGGCGTGGCCGACGCTGCTGATTCTCTTCTCGCTCACGAACCGGCCGTGGGTCGGCTACGCGCTGCTGCTGCTCGTCGGGTGCACGATGATCCTGAACGGGGCGATCTCCAACGGGCTGCTCCAGAGCATCGTTCCCGACGCGCTGCGCGGGCGCATCATGGCGGCGTACGGACTGGTCGTCGTCGGCCTGGCACAGGTGGTCGGCGCCTTTTCTGGCGGCATCGTCGCCCACGCTCTCGGAGTGGCCACGGCGATCAGGGTGGCCGCCGTGCTGATGCTGGGCTACGGCGCCTGGGCCTTCTTCCGGCGACCGGAACTCCTCGCGCTCCGGGCACGTACGGTGTGACATGTACAGCACCTGCCTGTTCTGCAACGGCGATCTCGGCCACAACGAGTCGATCGAGCACTTCCAGGTGGGCCGACGCCTCGCGTTCGACGCGGCCAAGGGTCGGCTCTGGGTGGTGTGCCGCAAGTGCGAGCGCTGGAACCTCACGCCGCTCGAGGAGCGCTGGGAGGCGATCGAGGAGTGCGAGCGCGCGTTCAGCGGCACGCGACTGCGCGTCTCGACGGATCAGATCGGCCTGGCGCGGCTGAGAGAAGGGATCGAGCTCGTGCGAATCGGCGATCCGCAGCGCCCGGAGATGGCGTCGTGGCGCTACGGAGACCAGTTCGGGCGACGGCGGCGAAAGCAGTACCTGGTGGGCGGCGGCGTGCTGCTCCTCGCGGGCGCGGTCGTCGTGGCGGGACCGATGACGGGCATCATCGGCGCGGGCGCCTTCAGCCCGCTCACGAACCTGATCACGACCGGCTCTCAGCTCTATCGCGCGAGGACGCTCATCACCGTTCCCGGCCCGGACGGCGAGCTGCTTCGTACGCGACTCGCGCATCTCGACCAGGTTCGTCTCGAGGTCGTCGACGACGAGCTGACGCTCTCCGTGCCGGTGGCAGTGACGGGCGGGCCATGGTGGCGTCATGCCAAGAGCCGTGGGACGCGCACGCTCACGGGCGACGACGCCGTGCGCGCCGCGGGGGCACTGCTTCCGCGAGTGAACCAGGGCGGCGGAAACGCTCGACAGATCCAGAGCGCGGTCGACATCGTGGAGCAGGCAGCCGCACCAGCGGATCTGTTTCGGCGGGTTGCTCGCGAGCAGGCGCTCCGCGACACGCAGCGCAGGGGAAATCCCAAGCGGCAGCACTCGCTCAAGCGCGTTCCGATCGCCACGCGGCTCGCGCTCGAGATGGCGGCACACGAGGAGAGCGAGCGTCGCGCGCTGGAGGGAGAGTTGTATCTGCTGGAGGAGGCGTGGAAGGCGGCGGACGAGATCGCGGCGATCGCCGACGACATGTTCCTTCCCACCTCCATCGACACGGACCTCGCGCGTCTGCGTAGCAGCCGAGAGGACGACGAGCTCGGTGCGACCGGCCGCTCTGGAGCTTCCGGCCCGGACGAGACATGATTCCTCATGTATCGCTCATGCCTCTTCTGCGCGAACGAGCTCGGACACAACGAGTCGGTCGAGCACTTTCCGGTCGGACGGCGTCTCGTGTTCGATGCAGCGAAGGGGCGGCTCTGGGTCGTCTGCCGTAGCTGCGAGCGCTGGAACCTCACCGCGCTCGAGGAGCGGTGGGAGGCGATCGAGGAGTGCGAGCGACTATTCCGCGATTCGCGTTGCCGCGTCATGACGAGCAGATCGGTCTCGCCCGCGTTGGTGACCGACTGGATCTCGTCCGCATCGGTGATCCGCAGCGCCCGGAGATGGCCGCGTGGCGCTACGGCGATCAGTTCGGACGCCGGCGGCGCGCGCTCCTGGGCAAGGTCGCCGTCGGTGCCGCCGCCGCCGGTGGCATCCTCATCGCCGGACCGGTGATGGGCGCGCTCAGCCTCGGCGGATTCACGACGTGGAACCTGATGTCGAGCGCGTACCAGCTCTATCGCAGCAAGCGAGTTCGCGCGCGTGTGGAGACGAACACGCGATTGACCGGCCCGGTCCCCGTCACCATCGCTCAACTCTCCGATACGCTGCTCACCTGGCGCCACGCGGACGACCGCTGGGAGCTGGAGATTCCGCGCCGGCCGCTCTCCTTGAATCGCCGCCGTCTCTTCGGCGAGATGGATGACCCGCGTGAAACGCACGAGATCATGCGGCTCAGGGGCGCCGTCGCCGAGCGCGCGATGCGCCAGCTCTTGCCGCACGTGAACGCCGGTGGAGGAACGCGCGACGACGTGTCCGACGCCGTGCGTGCCATCGAGCACACGCCGGACGTCGACCGTCTCATCCGGAACACGGCGAAGCATCACGGGTCGGGGCCGCACAACCGTGATCCACTCCGCCTCGCGTCACTGCCGGTGCACGTGCGGCTCGCGCTCGAGATGAGCCTGCACGAGGATTCGGAGCGCCGCGCGCTCGAGGGCGAGCTGCACCTGCTGGAGCAGGCCTGGAAAGAGGCCGACGAGGTCGCGGCAATCGCCGACGCGATGTTCCTGCCAGCGGCGATCGAAGCGCGCCTCGCGAGCCTCAGACGCGCCCGCCGCGCGCTGCGGCCGGGGATTTAGATCAGCCGAATCGTTCGTGCGCGAGCTGGACGATCAGCTCCGCCGCGCCGTCGAGTCCCAGCCAGGCGGTGTTCACGCACAGGTGATAGTTGGCCACGTCGCGCCAGTGGCGCTTCCAGTGGCGCTTCACGAACTGCTCGCGCTGATGGTTGTTCTCCTCGACCACGCGGTGCGCATCGTTGCGCGGCACGCCGAGGTTGGTGATCGCGTAGCTCACGAGCGCGTCGAATGGCGCGTAGCAGTAGATGTGCAGCGCGTCCGATCGCGTCGCGAGCATGCATTGCGCGCCGCGCCCCACGAGCACCGCGGGGCCGGCGAGCACCGCTTCCTCCATCACGCGCTGCGTCATGACGAGGATGCGGTCGTCACTCGGCTGCATCGCCAGGTCGGCCACCGTCGGCATCACCTCGGGCATGCCGAGCGCCATGGCGGACGCGATACGCTCGGGGAGCGAGGGCACGCGTTCCTCGCGCGCCGACACTTCCTCCGAGCTCATCCCGAGCCGGCGCGCCACCTCGTCCACCACGTCGTTGTCGTAGAGATGCCACTCGAGCGCGCGAGCCACGCGCTCCGCTACCTCTGAGCCGCCGGAGCCGTACTGCCGCGATACGGTGATGATCGGCATCAGCGTCTCGGTTCGAGCTCGCGCAGCCGAACCTGCTCCACGATCCTGAAGCCCATCGCGTCCCATGCGTGCTCCGCCGCGCTGCCGGCGACGTTGTGTAGCCGCATCTGATTCAGTCCGCGCGCGCGGCACCAACGCTCGGCTTCGTCGAGCAGTGCGCGCAGTACGCCACGCCGGCGCGACTCGGGCCGCACGTAGACCGACGACACGTAGCCGTAGCGATCCGGCTCGAGGAGCGGCGAGCCATTGGTCTCGACGCAGCGAAGAATGCCGACCACTGCGCCATCGAGCTCGGCGAGGAGGATGGATTCGGTCGTCCCGCGGAGCTGCGACGCGAACAGGTCGCGAGCCCGTCGATCGATCTCCGTCCGGAGCCGACCGTAGATCGGGTGGTCGGGATGCTCACGCAGCAGCGCGAGGCGCAGCGCGACGACGGCGTCCAGGTCACGCACGCGCGCAGGCCGCACGCGGGGCGGCGCGGCATCGCGCACCGCGGTCGTCTCGCGCTGGGCCAGACGCCCAATTGTCATCGGCTATGCCGAGAGCCCGTCGCCGAAGAAATCCTGCTTCGGCCGCCGACGCCGTTCCGGCTCGGCGCGTCCATAGAGTCCGCCGTCCGAGCGCGAGATCTTCTTGCGCGCCACGAGTGCCTCGAGCACCAGCTCGCACGCGGCGACGGTGGTCGGTGCGTCGTTCGACGACGCGAGTCCGACCCGATGCACCAGCTCGAGAAGGCCGGGAATCGATTCGAACCCGATCGCGATCGCGTCGGCGCGCTCGTCGTCCGTCACCTGCAGCGCACCGCCTTCGTCGAACCAGATCACCACGTCGTCCGTGTTCGCCCCGCCGGCGCGCTCCTGGAACGTCGCGTCGGCGGCGCGGCGGATCAGCTCGCGCGCGATCGCGTGGCCTCCGACGAGCTCGCCCTCGTACTCCAGCTCGATCTTGCCCGTGATCGCCGGCTGCGCGGCGTAGACGTCGGAGATGCGCGGCACGATCTCCTGTTCGCCGGTGACGATCGCGCGCCGCTCGGCGTTCGAGACCACGTTCTCCATCACGCTGATCGGCAGGCGCTGCGAGACGCCCGAGCGCTTGTCGATGCGCTTGTCCGTGCGCGCCTCGAAGGCCACGCGCTCGACGACCTCGGAGATGAAGTCTGGGACGCGCACCGGCTTCGCATCGCGCGCCGTCCACGCTTCCTGCTCCGTGATCGCCATGCCCAGTTCCACCGTCTCGGGATAGTGCGTGATGATCTCGCTCCCGATGCGGTCCTTGAGCGGCGTGATGATCTTGCCACGCGCGGTGTAATCCTCGGGGTTTGCCGTGAAGCAGAGTTGCACGTCGAGGGAGAGGCGCACGGGATAGCCCTTGATCTGGACGTCGCCCTCCTGCATGACGTTGAAGAGGCCGACCTGGACCTTGCCGGCGAGATCGGGGAGCTCGTTGAGGGCGAAGATACCGCGGTTCGCCCGCGGCAACATGCCATAGTGGATCGTGAGCTCGTCGGAGAGGATGTGGCCACCGCGGGCGGCCTTGATCGGATCGAGATCGCCGATCATGTCGGCGATCGTCACATCCGGTGTCGCGAGCTTCTCGATGAATCGCGCGTCGCGTCCCACCCACGCGATGGGCGTGTCGTCTCCACCTTCGTTCACCATGTTGCGCGCATAGCGTGAGATCGGAGCGAACGGGTTGTCGTTCACCTCGCTCCCCGCCACGATCGGCATCGCTTCGTCGAGCAGGCCGACGAGCGCGCGGAGGATGCGCGACTTCGCCTGGCCGCGCAGCCCGAGCAGGATGAAGTTGTGGCGCGACAGGAGCGCGTTGACGATCTGCGGCATGACGGTCTCTTCATAGCCGATCACGCCGGCGAAGAGCGTCCCGCGCTCGGCCAGCCGCACGAGCAGGTTCTGGCGCAGCTCGTCCTTGACCGAGCGCGTCGCGCGGTCGGGGGCACCGAATGGCGAGCGCCTGAGGGCGCCCAGGGTCTCTGGATACGACGGCACTGAGCCTCCACGGCGTTTGACGGGGCGATGCTCGGCCCCACTGATGTACGAAGCGATGCGGCACGCGGAGCCGCAAGTAGCGCGCGTTGGAGATGAACGCGCGAGCATCGCGTCCGGTTCACGTCGCTTCCAGTGCATTTTTGCGCGTCGTCGGGCGGTCGGTCGCGCGAGGGTGTGCCGGCGGCCCAAGCGGGCTTACACGCTGCGAGCCTCGCGATACTGCCGCGAGTCTCTCGCTACGTCCGATAGGGCCGCCTCTACACCCTCGCGCTCCCTCCCATCGGCCACTCCTTGAGATCCAACGTTCGCGCCAATCTCCGCGCGCGGCTCGCTGTAAAAAGATCGCGCGCTGTCCGAGGGCGTCGGTCGTTCAGATCGCGATCGCGAAACGGGCACGATCTTGGTCTCGACGCCAATGCATACGAACAGTGAAAGAGAGAGGTTGGACTTCGCCCGGTGCGCGACTGGATCGCCGCGTGACGGTGACGAGCCCGATCAGCGCGATGATACAAGAACGACTCGCGCCCGAGATCAGCCGATCTCGACCTCGACCTGATTGTCGTAGAACACCGGCCCATGCCCGAGATCGGTCTCGCGCTGCGACGTGGTTTGATTCGCGTTCGCGCCATCCCCCGTGAGCTTGCCCCACCAGATCGACGGCGCCCACACCACCCCTTCGCGAATGCTCGGCTCCACACGCGCCGTCGCGGCGAATGCGCCTCGGTCGTTGCGCACCGTCACGCGCATTCCCGCCGCGATCGCGCGCCGCTCCGCGTCCGCCGGATGCAGCAGCACTTCCGGCTCGCGCGCCTGACGTCGGAGCGACGTCAGGTTCGCGAACGTCGTGTTCAGAAATGTGTGCGCGGGCGAGGAGATCAGCGTGAGTGGATATCGCTCCACCAGCGCAGGGTCGTTCTCGATCGATTCGTACGGCGGGATGTAGGCCGGAAGCGGGTCGAGCCCCATGTCCGCCATCCGCTGCGACACCAGCTCGCACTTGCCGCTCGGCGTGCTGAAGCCGCCTTCCGCGTACGGTAGGTACGGCGTGGGCACGTTGAGCCGAATCCATCCCGTCTCGAGCAACGCGTCGAGCGTGAGCCCCTCGAGCTTCGGCGACTGGGTCTCGAGCGCCTGGCGCATCAGGGTGAGGTCGTCGTCGAGGAACATCGGGCCGCGCATGCCCATCCGCGCGGCGAGCCGGCGGAAGATCTCGCTGTTCGGCAGCGCCTCGCCGACAGGCTCGATCGACGGCCGGTTGAGCGACAGGTAGTGATGTCCGTACGCGAGCTGGAGGTCCCAGTGCTCGAGCTGCGTCGTCGCGGGGAGGACGATGTCCGCCCAGTCGGCGGTGTCGGTGAGAAAATGCTCGAGTACCACGGTGAACAGGTCCTCTCGCCCGAATCCGCGCACCACCTCGTTGCGGTCCGGCGCGACCGCCGCCGGATTGCTGTTGTAGACGATGAGCGCCTTGACCGGAGGGCCGCCCACGCCGGCGTCGGGCAGAGTCAGCGCTTCGCCCAACCGGATCATGTTGATCGTGCGCGCTGGCGGACCAAGGTCAGGGCGCTCGACGGCGGCCCGATTGAACGCGAAGTTCGCCGACGTGGAGAGCTGCACGCCGCCGCCCGCGCGACGCCAGTGTCCGGTGATCGCCGGCAAGCAGGCGATGTTGCGCACGGCCATGCCGCCACCGGCATGCCGCTGAAGCCCGTAGTTCACCCTGATGAACGCGGCGCGCGATCGGCCGTACCGCTCGGCCAGCGAGACGATCGTCTCGGCCGGCAGCCCGGTCACCGCGGCCGTGCGCTCCGGCGTCCACTCCGCCGCGCGGCCGCGCAGCTCCTCGTGCCCGAGCGTGTAGCGCTCCAGGTAGTCGCGATCCTCGAGCTCACGATCGAACAGCACGTGCATCATCCCCAGCGCCAGCGCGGCATCGGTGCCGGGTCTGATCGGGAGCCACTCGTCGCACTGATCGGCGGTGCGCGTCCGGATCGGGTCGATGCAGATGATCGGCGCGCCGCGCTTCCGCGCTTCGAGGATGAACGGCCAGAGATGCGGGTTGGCCGTCAACGTGTTCGTCCCCCACAAGAGCACGAGATCGCTCTCGGGGACCCCTTCGCCATCGGCGCCGATGTTCGCGCCCACGGTCATCCGCATGCCAACCGTGCCGGCCATCGAGCAGATCGTGCGGTCGAGCCGCGACGCGCCGAGTGCGTGGAAGAAACGCCGGTCCATCGAGGAGCCTTGCACGAGGCCCATCGTGCCCGCGTAGGAATAGGGGAGGATGGCTTGCGGTCCGTCTGGCGATGCGACGATCTCGCTGAGCCGGTCGGCAATCTCCCCCAGCGCCGCGTCCCACGAGATCGCCTCGAATCTTCCGCTTCCCTTGGGCCCGACGCGACGGAGCGGGGTGCGCAGGCGATCTTCGTGATACGTGCGCTCGACGTACCGGTTGACCTTGGCGCACAGAAATCCGCGAGTGACCGGATGGTCGGGATCGCCGGCAACACTGACCGCCCGTCCCTGCTCGACGGTCACGAGCATCGCACAGGTATCCGGGCAGTCGTGCGGACAGGCGCCGCGCACCACGCCGTCGAGGGGCGGCGCGAGGTCGTTCGGGATCCGAAGTGAGGAAGACATGCGCGATGTGGGGAGTGATCTCAACCTATCACGCGACGTCGGCTCGAGCCACGCGTAGCGATGCCCTCGACCCATTCGCTGCTCGCCCGAGGCCGCGGGCGGCGCTGACGCTCGGCGAGCGTGCTTGGTAACTCGTTGCTCAAGCGCGCGTTACACGAAAATGCAAAACATCTGTAGCGAAGAAGCGCCGTTCCCGTGCCTCGGAGAGGCCGCCTTTGCTCGTTGGTCGAACTGACGAAAGCCGTTGAATCGCTTTCACTTGGGACCAAAACTTACTCTTGACACCGCCTCACAGAAATCTAAGTTTCACGCCGCTAACCGGGCACTCTCATGCGTGCGCGGACCAACGCGTTATTCCCCAAAGCCCAACATCAGGAGATACACATGAAGCGCCTGGCCCTTGTCGCCGCTGTGCTCGTCGCCGCCTGTAGCACGAAGGAGACCCCGAAGGCGGACACCGCCGCCCCGGCGATGGCTCCGGCTCCGGCCGTTGCCGCCGATAGCGGCATGAAGATGGATGCCACCATGAAGGATTCGACCGCCGCGGCCAAGATGGACACGGCGATGAAGAAGACCGACACGGCCATGAAGAAGATGGACGAAGCCAAGGGCATGATGAAGGACGCCGCGAAGAAGCCGTAAAGCTTCTCGCTCTTCGGTTGAACGAAAACGGGGCGGCACACCTCACGGTGTGCCGCCCCGCTCGTTTCGTCCCCTGCCGCCGTTCAGTGGTGTGCCGCCCACCACCGAAAGGCTTCTACGACACCCTGCTCAGGACGAATCTGCGGATCCCAGCCCAGCTCGCGCCTCGCACGCTCCGAGCTGAACGGATGGTTCCGTGCGATGAAATCGAGCGTGGCCGACGTGACCGAGTTGAAGCGGTCGCCCACGACCAACGGCGCGACCACCTGGAACGCACCCACCGCGATCCGCGCGGCGAGCATCGGCACCGACACGATGCGGATCGATGTCTCCATCCCCTCGGCCGCATATCGAAAGAAGTCGGCGACGGTCACCTCGAAATCGTTCGCGAGGTTGTAGGCGTTCCCGTTGGCACCGTCGCTCTCCGCCGCGCGCACCATGCCGTCGACCACGTTGCCGGCGTGCACGATGGGCATCGTCGTCTGTCCTCCTGCAATCACCGGAACGAATCCGCGGCGAAGCATCCGTGCGAGACGCGGCACGAACTGACGGTCGTACGGCCCGTACACGACGCATGGACGCACCACCGTCGCCCAGAGCGCGCCCGACCGCTGCGCCTCGAATACGAGGTCCTCGGATTCTCTTTTTGATCGCGCGTAGAACGAGCTCGCCGGAATGTTGCCCGGCGGCGCGCTCTCGTCGGTGAGACGTCCGTCGGCCGAATAGCGCTCGCTGGCTCCGTAGACCGCCACACTGCTCACGTGCACCAGTCGCGCCTTGGCCGACGCGGCGGCAGCGATCGCGTTTTTCGTCCCCTCGACATTCGGACGACGAAACGCCTCCCATCCGCCGCGCGGCGTGATCACGGCCGCAGTATGGAACAGGACGTCGCACTTGCGCGCCGCGATGGCGAAGCCGGTGGGCTCGAGTACGTCGCCGGTTGCGAGCGTGACGTCGGCCCGGCTGAGGGAGCCGGCTCGCGCGGCGTCGCGCACGAGGGCGCGGACCTTCCAGCCGTCGCGCTGGAGGCGTTGCACGAGATGCATCCCCACGAGCCCCGTCGCGCCGGTGACGAGGGCCGTAGGCATCCTCAGACCGAGAAGGGCAGGGCCGCCACGTCCACACGCCGTTCCAGCGGCGTGTCGGCTTCGGCCGCCGAGCTCCATCGGGCGACGAGTGGGGCGCCCGGCTCGACCTCGCGACGGATCATCGCCAGTGCGATCGCGCCAAGACGCGGCGATCGCACCGCGCTGCGTACGTCGCCGACCTGCGCACCCGACTCGTCATGGAGCGTTGCGCCGGTCTGAATCAGCTCGATGCCCGTGCCCCGGATGCCTCGCAGATGCTTGTTGACGTGCCCCCGGAAGTGCACGCGCGCCACGGTCTCCTGCCCGACATAACAGCCCTTCGTGTACGAGATCGCGTGCAGTGTGTCGAAGTTCGCCTCCTGGGGGATGGTCGTGTCGTCGATGTCGATCCCCCACTCCGGACGTCCTGCCTCGACGCGCGCGATGTCCCACGCCTCCAGGCCGGCCGGCGTGGCGCCAGCCGCCACCGCGCGCGACCAGAGTCCGTCGAATGCATCAGCCGGAACGATCAGCTCGAACCCTTCCACATCGAGGTCGGGCACCCTTACGACGAGCAGCGTCGTCCCTTCGATCTGCACGCTCACGTGCGAGTACGGCGCGAGCGTACTGAGGGCCGGCGACTGCACGCCCGTGAGCTCGCTCACGACGTGGCGCGCCGTTGCGCCGAAGATGCCGATGTCTCGCAGCGTCGCACTCTCATCCTGGTGCGGCGCGATGCGTGGATTCACGAACTTCTTCACCATCGCCGCCCATGCGGCGGCCGAGCGCGGCGGGGCATCGATGAGAATACCGTCCTCCTCGACGAGCACCCGCACGTCGGAGACGATCTTTCCCTTCGCGGTGAGCGCCGCGGCGTAGCAACCCTGGCCGGGCGTGAGCGCCGACACGTCGTTCGTCACCAGGCCCGCGACCATCTCGGCCGCGCGCGCGCCCATCACCCGTAAGCGACCACGATGGCTCCGGTCGAATACCGCGGCACGCGTGTGAAGGGCCTCGTACTCGGCCGCCACGCTGCCATAGGCGAGCACGACGCTCCGTCCGCCGACGTCGCCGATCGTCGCGCCCGACTCGGGCAGCGAGTGCGTGCTCACGCGTGCCGTTCCGCCGTGATGCCTGCGAGCGCGGCGATCTCGTCGAGACCGACGCCACGCAGCGAACCGATCGCCGCGTCGGCCTCGAGCGCGACGTGCGCCGGTGTCCCCACGGCAACGGTGCGCACGCCAGCTTCCCGTGCCGCGCGAATCGCTGCCCTGGTGCCGACGAGCGCCAGCAGGTGCTCGCGTCGCACGTTTCGGCGCCGCGTCAGGTGATCGATCGCGATGTCGATCTGCGTCGCGGACGGCGCGTCGCCGTCAACTTCGTCCGCCGTTACGATCGCGGCACAAGCGTCGAGCAATCCGGCCAGCCGTAAGGCCGACTCGGTCTCGGACCGACGCGCCGCGGTCACGATGGCGATCGGCGCACGAAGCTGGGCGCGCTCCAGGAACCGCTCGGCGCCGGACTGTAGTGCGAAGCCCTGCGACACGCGTGCGGCGAAGTCCCGCTGTGCCCGAAGCGTGACGAGCTCGAGGAGGGTCGGATCGGCCACGGCGCCGACGGCGGCCGAGACGGCCTCCTGAACGGAGAGGCCGAGACAGCACTCGTCGTATGCTGTCGCATCGAAGCGCACGCCCTCGGCGGCCAGCGCGTCCAACATCGAGTCGCGTCGCGCCTGACCGGTGTCGGCGAGCACTCCTTCCCAATCGAGGAGCACGCCATCTACCATGCTCGTAATCAAGTCGTGAGCCCCCGCAGGCGCTACGGGCCTCGACCAGCGGTGTGAAGCGCTCAGTCGCCGCGCGCAGCCTCGCGATGCGCAGCGGCGTACGATGCGTCCAGCAGATCGACCGGATGCACGGCGCGCACGCCGCCGTTCGCCCTCAGCAGCCCGGCGCCGATCTGCATCAGACAGCCGGGGTTGCCCGTGGCAACGACCGATGCGTGCGTCTCGGCGATGTGCGCGAGCTTGGGGGCGAGCACCGCGTCGCTGACGTCGGGCTCCACGAGATTGTAGATCCCCGCGCTGCCGCAGCAGTGCTCGCTCCCCTCGAGCGGAACCAGCGTGAGGCCGGGGATCGCGCCGAGCACGCGGAGTGGTGGCGCTGCGATGCGCTGCGCGTGGAGGAGATGACATGGCGCGTCGTACGTCACGGTGAGCGCGAGTGCGGCACCGGGCTTCGGACCCGCCTCGGCAAGCAGCTCGGTCACGTCGCGCACGCACGCCGAGACCGCGGCGGCGCGATGGCGCCACGCGTCATCGTTGGCGAGCAGGTGCTCGTACTCCTTCATCATCGCACCACAGCCGGCTGCGTTGACGACGATGTAGTCCGCACCGGACCGCTCGAACGCCTGGATGTTCGTACGCGCCAGGGCGCGCGCGGCGTCCGCATCGCCCGCGTGCGCGTGCAGCGCGCCGCAGCATCCCTGGCCGGCGGTCGACGAGATCGCGTAGTCGTTGACGACGAGCGTACGCTCCGTCGCGCGGTTCGTCTCGTTGAAGAGGCCTTCCATCACGCAGCCGGTGAGCAGCGTCGCGGTTCCTCGGCTTCCGTCGCCGTGTGGCACGTACCGCGGGCGCGCCATCGCCCGAGTGGACTCCAGCATCGCCATGGCGAACCCGAGCCGGCCCGGGAGGCTGGAGAGCAGTCGCGACAGCCCGAGCGCGCGCGTGATTCGTCCGCCGAGCATCCCGAGCGCGAGCAGCGGTCGATGCGCGAATCCGAACAGGATCGCGCGCGCGATCGGCGGGTTCGGCCGCACCGCGGTGAGCGTGGCGCGAGTCGCCTCGAGCAGTTGACCGTACGGCACACCGGACGGGCACGCGGTCTCGCATGCTCGGCATCCGAGGCAGCGGTCGATGTGCGTGCGCACATCCGGGTCGTCGAGTGGAAGCGAGCCCTCGACGAGCGCCTTCATGAGCACGATGCGGCCACGAGGGCTGTCGTTCTCATCCTCGAGCGTGAGATATGTGGGACACGCCTGAAGGCAGAAGCCGCAGTGCACGCACGCATCGATCCCCGCGCTCGCGTCGGCGAGCGGTGTGCCGGGGATCGCGCAGGCCGCTTCGGAACGACTCGGAGACGTCACGCGAGCTCGCCGAGGATGCCGGGATTGAGCAGGAGATGCGGATCGAACGCTCGTCGAGTGTCGATCGAAAGCGGATCGGACGCGGGCGACGGAAAGCGCTCCCACAAGGCATGTGGCAACCGCTCCGCGATGCGTGATCCCGAGGACTGGAGCTCGCCAATCATGCCGCGCAGACGACCATTCTCTTGCTCGGCCGGATGGACGGGCACGACGCAGCGGACGACGCCGCGCTCCAGCGTGGCGTGCGCGAAGCCACCCATCCGCTCCACCGCGCTCGACGCCGCGCTCCACAGCACGCCGACCCTCGACGGCGCATTGGCGAGCCGGATGACGGCAGCGCCCATCGGTTCCGCTTCCCGCAGTCGGAGCCATACCGACTCATCGAGCGCGCGCGCATCACCGAGGTCGGAGACGGAGCGCTCGGCTGCCTGCACCTGCGCGGCGTTGCCGCCGAGCCGCAGCAAAAGCATGACACCGTCGCCGGCGCCGAGGTGCCGCGCGAGCGTGGCGGAGCAGAGCTCGGCGGCGAGCGGAGTGAATGGGCTCGCGCGAAGCCAGCGCCACGCGGCAGTCGCCGGATCGTCGGCCGCGATCGCGACCGTGAGTGTGCGATCGACCTCCGGCCTGGAGCGCAGACGCAGGGTGATCTCGGTGATCACGCCGAGCGTACCCCACGCGCCAGTCATCAGCCGTGCGAGATCGAAGCCTGCCACGTTCTTCACGACCCGGCCTCCCGCACGTACGACGTCGCCATTGCCGGTGACCATCACGCAGCCGAGGAGATGATCGCGCGCCGTGCCGAACGCCGACGCGAGCGGACCAGCGGACGCCGTGGCGATCGTCGCGCCGAGCGATCCCTCGGGCGAGCCGCACGGGTCGAGGGTGAGCCACTGGCCCTCGCGCGCCGTGATGCGCGCGAGCTCGGCCAGCGTCGTGCCGGCGCGCGCCGTGAGCACGAGGTCCCCGGGTTCGTATTCGGTCACGCCTTCGAGCGCGTCGAGGTCGAGGCGCGCCGGCGCGACGCACGGGCGACCAGCGTCGAGCCAATGCCCGCGTCCGACGATGCGGAGCGCTGTGCCAGAGTCGCGCGCGTCGAGCACGCGCTCGGCGACGTCCTCAGTGCTCGCGACTCGGGTCGTGCCGATCACGTGGAGCGCGGCCGAGCCGACGGCGCGCCGTGCCACTCGCGACAGCTGTGCACCGGCACGACCTTGCCGGGATTCGAGCGGCGGAGCGGGTCGAACACGCTGCGCAGCGCGCACATCGCGCCGAGCGTCTCCGTCGTGAAAAGGCGATCCATGTAGGGAAGCTTGTCGAGCCCGACGCCGTGCTCGCCGGTGATCGTGCCACCCGCGGCGATGCATGCGTCCATCACCTGCGTCATTGCGCGGTGCACGCGCGCCGATTCGTCCGCGTTCCCGGCGTCGTACGGAATGTTCGGATGCAGGTTGCCGTCGCCGGCATGGAACACGTTGCACACCTGCACGCCATTCTCCGCCGCGATCGCGGCAATGGTCGCGAGGACGGCCGGCAATTTCGTGCGCGGGACGACGGCGTCCTGCACGACGAGGTGCGGCGAGATGCGGCCCATCGCCCCGAACGCCTTCTTCCGTCCCTGCCAGAGTCGCGCGCGATCGGCCGCGTCGGTCGCAACGCGCACCCCTCGCGCGCCGGCGGCGGTGCAGAACCCGGCGACGCGCGAGACGTCGTCGTCGAGCCCTGCCACCGCGCCATCGAGCTCGATGAGCAGGATCGCTGCGGCGTCGGTCGGATAGCCAGCGGCGTAGATCGACGCTTCGACCGCCTGGATCGTCGGGGCGTCCATCATCTCCAGCGCGGCAGGCACGATGCCGGAGGCGATGATCGCCGACACCGCTTCGGCCGCCGCTCCGATCGATGAGAAGTCGGCCAACAGTGTGCGCACCGATTGCGGCAAGCGCGAGAGACGCACGGTGACGTCGAGCGCCACGCCGAAGCAGCCCTCGGACCCGATGAACGCCGCGAGCAGATCGTAGCCGTCTGACTCGCCCGCGGCGTTGCCGAGCGTGACGATCTCGCCGCTCGGCAGCATGGCGGTGATCTCGAGCACGTGGTTGAGCGTGACCCCGTACTTGAGGCAATGCGGACCGCCGGCATTCTCGGCCACGTTGCCGCCGATGGTGCAGGCGGTCTGGCTCGACGGATCCGGTGCGTAGTACAGACCGAACGGAGACGCCGCGCGCGAGAGCGTCGCGTTCACGACACCTGGCTCGACGATCGCGCGCCCGTTGTCCGCATCGATCGCGATGATGCGGTTGAGCCGGTGCAGCCCGAGGAGCACGACGTCGTCGGCGAGGGCGCCGCCGGACAGTCCGGTCCCCGCGCCGCGCGGCACGTAGCGCACGCCCGTCTCGGCGAGCAGACGAACGACGTCGATCGTTTCCTGTCTCGTGCCGGGGAAGACGGCGATCGATGGGCGCTGCTGATAGCCGGGCAGGCCATCCGACTCGTACGCGCGGAGCTCGCCCGGACGCTCGAGCAGGCGCCGTTCTCCGACGATCGCGGCCAGGCGCCGCGCGAGGACGGCGTCAGGGCGAGGTCCGTCGTGACGAGTGGACGAGAGCGCGGTGGTGTGCACGTTCGGAAGCTAGGAGGTGCGCGCTGGGGCGGGAACTACGACCTCAAAGCCAGCAGCGTGGAAAGGGGTCAGAGTCTGTGACTCTGACCCCGGTTCAGGCTACAGCCGCCTCTGCCGCCCGCTCCCCCGCCGCTTCTGCCGGGCACACGACGCTCAGCGCATCGCGGCGCAGCTGGTACTCCAGCGTCGACGACATCGAGACCAACTCGCCGTCGAGCGCGACGTACCCCGGCCGCCGCAGCGTGATGCGAAACTTCTCCACGAGGAAGCTGTCGAACTCGGGAGTGCGCGCGACGGACTTCACACCGCGCGCCACGGCGGCGAGGGCGAGCGCGAGCACTCGCGCGCGTGTGCGCCCCTGGACGACCATCAGGTGCAGTCCACGCTTGCCGTCCGGCACCCGGCTCCCCAGCGTCGGAAGCCGGAGCTCGCGCTCACCGACGCCGATGAAGACGAGTGGCGTGCGATAGATGCGCGGCTTGCCGTTCACTTCGACCTCGACGGCGATCATCCGCATCTGCAGCAGGATCCGGAACGCGGCGAGCGCCGACGCGATGCGATAACCGAATCTCTTCTCGAGTACCTCGCGGAAGCGCACGAAGCGCACATAGGCGCCGACGCTGCTCGTGTTGAGGAACACCTTGCCGTTCACCGTGCCGACGTCCACGCCGCGGCACGCCCCTTCGATCGCGAGCTGCAACGCTTTGGCCGGATCGAGGCTCACTCCCAGATCACGCGCGAAGTGGTTGAGCGTTCCGCCGGGGAGGATCGCCATCTCGGCCGGCGTCTCCATCAGCACCGTCGCCGCGGTGGCGATGGTGCCGTCACCTCCGCTCACGAGAATGCGCCGCGCGCCCCCTTTGACCAGCGCTCGGATGGTGTCGGCGATCTTGTCGGGTGCCACCTCGTGCACCTCGAACGCGTCGTTGGCTTCGAGGGCGGCTCGCGCCTCGTCGGCAGTGCCCGACTTCAGGTTGACGATGGCGGGAATCCTGTCGCTCATGCGGTTCGCCTCCAGAGAAATTTGCCGAACCGTTGCCAGAGCGACGTCGAACCCGACGGAATCGACACGGTCGCCTTTCGTTCGAGCTTGTCCCACCCCTGGAGCCGTCCGCTCAGCGCCGCGGCGAACGACCGGACCACGACCCAATACATCACCTGCCGATACGCGAAGCGCTGGAGGAAGATGAGCCACGTGAGGCTCTTGTCCTCATCCGGCTCCATGAGGAACGCGGCGACGGCGGCGACCCAGTCGACGAACAGGAAGATCGCGTAGTAGCTGAGCACCTGCTCGAGGTTCGGCAGGGCGTACGCGAGCCGGCCATCCACTGTATGCACGCGCGCGTTGAGCCAGACGGACGCAATGCTCCACACGAACATCAGGTCGGCGATCGGCGAGATGGCCGGCAGAAGAAGTTGGAACAGAATCACGTTCGGCAACGCGATGAAGCCGAGTGAGCCGTACTTGGGACGGAAGAAGGCGTCCCGATGCTTCCACGTGCACTGCAGCGTGCCGAACGACCAGCGGAATCGTTGCTTCGCGAGACCTCGGAGCGTGTCGGGGGCCTCCGTATAGGCAATGGCGCCGTCGGCGTAGGCCACGGAGTAGCCCGCGCGACGGATGGCCAGCGTCAGATCCTGATCTTCGGCGAGCGTATCCTCACGGAATCCGCCGACTTCCTGGACGAGGTCGCGACGCCACGCCCCCACCGCGCCGGGAACGACGGTGATGCAGTCGAGCAGCGAGAAGGCACGCCGGTCGATGTTCTGGCTCGTGACGTACTCGAGTGCCTGCCAACGCGTCACGAGGTTGATCCGGTTGCCGACCTTCGCGTTGCCCGCCACCGCACCCACTCGTGGATTCTCGAGAGGCCGAACGAGCTCGGAGATCGTGTCGTCGTCGAACAGCGTGTCGGCGTCGAGACCGATGACGATGTCGTGCGTCGCGCGGTCGATGCCATAGTTCAGCGCGCTGGCCTTCCCGCCGTTCGCCTTGCGATGGATCGCGACGAGCTCGTGGGCGCTGTAGGCCTCCTCGACGATGTCGGCGGTGTCGTCCGAGGAGCCGTCGTCGACCACGACGATCTCGATCGGGCCCGCGTAGCGCTGGCCGAGCAGCGATGCGACGGTTCTGACGATCACACGCTCTTCATTGAAGGCCGGCACGATCACGCTCACGCCCGGCGCGAACGTGCTCTCGCCATCGCGAGTCTGATGCTGCCGGATTCGCTGGATGAGCGCGAGGATGCCGATGATCACGAGCCGCCCGATCCCCAGCGCAACGGCGATGCTGAAGATCCAGAACATCACTGTCTCGCTCGTGCCGAGAAGGAGGAATCCCGCGCGCACGAACAGCCGGGTCGCCTCCGTCGTGGGCGGCAGAGGCGGCATCGCCTCATCGCGCGTGATGCCGGCCAGGTCGCTCACCAGCACGAGCGTGTCGCCGCGCGCGCGCAGCGAGTCGATCAGCGGTCCAAGCGCGGCCACCGTGTTCCGGCGATCTCCGCCCGAGTCGTGCAGCAGGACGACATTTCTCGCCGAGTCCTGGTTCGTCGCCTGCGTGACGCGGGGCACTTCTCGTTGACGCAACACATTGGCGACGATCGAGTCGGCGCTCGGCTCGCGCCAATCCTCGGAGTCCACGTGCAGACCGATCGTCCAGTAGTTGCGTCGCGATGCGATGCCGACGGGCACGAGCTCGTCGCTCGTCGTCGGTTCCGCGTCTCCGAAGTACGGCGGCCGAAAGAAGGCGAGACGCCGGTTGATCACCGACGACACGAGCTGCGTGGTCATGTCGAGCTCGAGCACCGCGCGCGCGCTGCTCGTGAGAGCGAGGTTGGGATGACGGAAGGTGTGATTCCCGATCTCGTGCCCCTCATCATAGATGCGCTGGAGCAGGCGCTGCTCCGTATCGACGTTCTGGCCCACGACGAAGAAGGTCGCCTTCACGCCGCGTGACTTGAGCGTGTCGAGGATCATCGGCGTCCAGCGTCCGTCCGGACCGTCGTCGAAGGTGAGCGCGACCCGGTGCCGATTGCGTTCCTGCCCGCCGGTGCGTGAGAGCACGTAGGGCACCGGCGGACGGACCAGCGACGCGGTCGTGACGTACCCGGTTTTCGGATCGACGACGACGTTGCGCTGACCGTCCGACGGGAAGTAGGTGATCTGAAGGATCTCGCCCGTGCCCTCGAACTCGGCGTCGTAGCCGGAGGGAATGCGCTGGAGGCTATCCGCGCTCAGCAGCGAGCCATCGACGCCGATCGCGTTCCAGATCGAAGGATCCTCGCTGCCCAGGTGCCAGAGCGCGTGGCCTGCGACGCCAAGCGTCTGACCGACCTTCATCTCGTTGTACGCCGTCGTTGCGTCGAGATACCAGAGGAGGTGGTCGGTGGAGTCGGGGCTCGTCCACTGCATATATGGATTGAGCGACACCGGATCGAGCCGCGACTGCGGATGCGAGGCGCTCCTCGCCGCTCGCATCGTCTCCTGAAAGTCCGACGTCTCGGCGCGGCGGTTGATCACTGCTTCGGCGTCGTTCCAGTCGTAGCCATACGCGCCGACCATGAGGATCAGCTTGGACGGTGGAACGAGTCGCGCGAATCGCTGCGCCTGCATGGTGTAGAATCGCTGGCTGGCGATCGGTCCGGGATCGCCGGCGGCGTAGTGCTCGTCGAACAGCATCGGGAAGAGCTTGTCGTTCACCCTTGCCGCGCGTTTTATGTATTCGTCGGCGTCGCCAGCGGCGACGGCCTGCGTGGCCAGCTTGCCCATGCCGTGCATCTCGGCGGCGAGCTCGCCGGCGAAGCTCAACACCTGCTCCTGGATTGCCGGGTCGAAGTTCTCCATGTCGAGCGTCGTGCCCGCGAGGCCGTAGCGCTGCACGGCGGTGTGCAGCTGCCGGAGGGCGTTGGCGCGCGCGACCGGATTCGACAGGAACCGCTTGATGACCGCCTGATCGAACTTGCCCGCCGCCGAGTCGCTCCCGGCGACGACGAAGTTGCTCAGCATGATGAACAGCGACGGCCGCGACTCCGGCTTGCTTTGATGAAGCAGCTCCGTCACCTCCGGCTTCACACGCAGCAGCAGCGTGTCGGCGTCGCGCGGGATGAACGCCCACTCGCCGATGACCCAGTCGAGCTTGTCGAAGTTCTGCTTGAGCGAGGCGAAGGAGTTGTCCGCCCAGTTGACGTAGAAACCGGCGACGATCGCATCCGTGCGCGTGGGCCGCGTGCCGGTGCCGACGTCGAGCACCGGGATGTTCTCCGGGCGACGCGAGGCGGGTGTTCGCCGAATCGCGATGCTCGCGGCGAGCTTTCGCCGGTAGGCGATGCGCAGTCGATCGAGCTTGGTGAACGCCGCGGTGCGGGAGAGCGGACGTCCGATCGCCTTGTCGCTCGTCGACGCGAGCGGCAGCTCCGGCGGAATCGGTGGGAAGAAGAACTCCGATCCAACGATCACGAGCCCGATCAGGGTCGTGACGACACCGAGCAGCAGGACGGTCTGGCGGATGCGTCGCCAGCGTCGGCCCGAGTAGTCGATGAAGATGGGGCGAAGTCGATCGGCCATCGATGAGTGCGACGTGGACGCTGCCCGTCACGGCGGAGCCGGAGGCATCGATGAAGTTACCCCGTGCTCCGCATTCCGTCTTCGGGGCCCATACGACCTGCGGGGCGGAGAGTCATCTCTCCGCCCCGCAGGTCACTTCGATTGGACCGCCGCGTGACCGCGGCTCATCCTTTCAGGTCAGGCTGCCTGCCAGAAACCGGCGAGGGCGCGACCGTCGGGTGATTCGCGGAGCTTCTCGAACGCGCGCTCCCGGATCTGCCGGATACGCTCGCGCGTGACGCCCATCAACGCGCCGATCTTCTCCAACGTCATCGGCTCGCCGCTCTCGTCCAGACCGTAGTAGAGGAAGAGAATCTTTCGCTCACGCGGGGTGAGGTATTTCCGGAACACGCGCTCGATGAACTCCTTCATGAGCTTGTAGTCCGTCGTATCCTCGATCTCGGAGCCGTCGACACCGGCGAAGCGCTCGCCGAGGGTAGATGCCTCGCGGTCCGACCGATCGATCGGTGCGTCGAGCGATACCTCGGTCGAGCTCATCTGCTTCGCCGCGCGCACCTGCTCGGGGGTTTCCTCGAGAAGGCGGGAGATCTCGTTTTCGGTGGGGTCGCGCTTGAGTACTTGCGCGAGGATCGTCTCGGCCCGGGCGAGCCGGATCAGCTGCGAGTTCTGATTGAGCGGGATGCGGACGCTGCGCGTCTGCTCGGCCAGCGCCTTGAGGACCGCCTGGCGCACCCACCACACGGCGTACGAGATGAACTTCACACCCTGGTCCGGATCGAACTTTCGTACCGCCTTCAGGAGCCCCTCGTTGCCGATCGCCACGAGCTCCGAGAGGTCGAGGCCATGCCCCTGGTACTTCTTCACGTACGAGATGACGAAGCGGAGATTCGCCGTGACGAGCCGCTCGGCGGCGGCTTCGTCGCCCTTCTGGGCCAGTCGGGCGAGGCGCCGCTCTTCGGCGGCGTCACTGATCAGTGGGAGCTTTTGTATGTCGTGGAGATACTGGTCGAACGCGGTGGAAGGAGACGAGCGGAAATAGCCCTTGGACCTGGTCTCGGTCGCTTGCTCCATACACGCCCCTTACCTGTGCCGGAAGGTGGTCGATTGTCGCAGTCTGCACTGACTGCGTGCCCGCGTCGGTCTCTACGGGACGGCCAGGATAATGTCTGGGGAAAAACCCGTCAACAGCGAGTTTGCCAGAATGACCACATCGGCAGATTTGTGATGGAGCTAACTGCTGCAACGACAGCCGTTTGTCGGTTACCGAACGAGATTCCGTCATTTTGTGACTCGTCGGTCATCGTGCCCGTGTGCACACTCGAGCCCGCTGTAAATTGGGTGGAACGCGATTCAGGCAGGCACGCCGAGCTGGCGAGACTGCCTGAACAAGAGCGACGACCGGGGCGGAGGGGGGCGCGAGTTCCTCGCGACGCCTCAGGAGCCAGGCGGGTCCTTCATCCTGCCGCGGGTGGTCGCCATGAGCACGCCGATGCCGATCATGATGATCGCGCCGACGACGATCCACATCGGTGGCACGTTGAGCAGGAATGCGGCGATCGCGAGCCCGAGGATCAGGATGACGAAGCCGACGAGATACGTGCCGAATGAAGACATGGGTGCAGTTCCGATGAGGTCGTCGGACACAGGAAGCAAGGACGGGACCAGCTTCTGCGAACTACCACGCCCTGTCGGTGGG
>JBDTOD010000058.1:0-24361 GCA_039933415.1 bacterium | reverse complement strand
CGCCGCCGCCGTGGCGGCCCATGCCGCCGTAGGTGTCGACGATGATCTTGCGGCCGGTGAGGCCGGCGTCGCCCTGCGGTCCTCCGACGACGAAGCGGCCCGTCGGGTTGATGTGATACTTGATCTTCTTGTGGCGGAGCTCCTTCGGGATCGACGCCTCGATCACGTCGGCGATGATCGCGCGCCGGAGCTTGGCGTTGGAGATGTGGTCCGCGTGCTGGGTGCTGACGACGACCGTGTCGACGGCGACGGGCACGTTGTCCTCGTACACGACGGTGACCTGAGCCTTGCCGTCGGGGCGAAGCCACTTGAAGCCCTTGTCGTTGCGGCGACGATCGGCGAGCGCGCGGGTGATGCGATGCGCCAGGATGATCGGCATCGGCATCAGCTCGTCGGTCTCGTCCGATGCGTAGCCGAACATCATCCCCTGGTCGCCGGCGCCGCCCCTGTCGACGCCCATGGCGATGTCGGTGGACTGCCGGTCGATCGTGCTCATCACCGCGCAGGTGTTGCTGTCGAAGCCGAAGCCAGCGTCGGTGTAGCCGATGCGCGCGATCGTCGCGCGAACGACCTCGGGGAGATGGACGTAGGCTTTCGTCGTGATCTCCCCCGCGATGACGGCCAGGCCGGTGGTGACGAGGGTCTCGCACGCGACGCGTGACGAGGGGTCCTCGGC
The DNA here is from genome assembly GCA_039933415.1 of bacterium. Classification (GTDB taxonomy): domain Bacteria; phylum Gemmatimonadota; class Gemmatimonadetes; order Gemmatimonadales; family Gemmatimonadaceae; genus AG11. Next base: position 23,685 of record JBDTOD010000058.1, on the reverse strand, counting down.
GATCAGCGCGTCGAGCACCGCGTCGGAGATGGCATCGGCGACCTTGTCGGGATGTCCTTCGGTGACGGATTCAGACGTGAACAAGCAGCGATCGTACATGTTCCCCACTAGGGCTCGGAGAGGAAGGAAGAAGGCCCGACACCATGCTGCCGGGCCCCTTTGACCGTCGATGACGGTGATCGGGAAAGAAAGCGGATCAGCCCGCGCCCGGCAACCCGTCGTAGAGGTAGCGGGAGTCGCCGATCACATCGGCGAGACGCCGCGCCAGCTCGTGTCGCGCCTCCTCGGCCGTGCGTGCCCGAAGCGCGGCCGATGCGGCGAGCTTCGCGTGCGCCATCGTGACGCCGCGAATGATCTGCTTCACGAGCGGCACCGAGCGCGGGGCGACGCTCATCTGGCGGACGCCGAGGCCCAGGAGGGCGAAGGCCATGAGCGGCTGTGACGCCATCTCGCCGCACACCGAGACCTCGATGTCGCCGAGCTCCGCGACCTCGACGGTGCGCCGAATCAATCGGAGCACCGCCGGATGCAGCGGCGTGTAGCGAGGCGCGAGGTTGGCATTGCCGCGATCGACGGCGAGCGTGTACTGGACGAGATCGTTCGTCCCGATGCTGAAGAAGTCGACGTCGCGCGTGAGCGTATCGCTCGCGACCGCGGCGGCCGGCGTTTCGATCATCACGCCGAGCGGGATGTCCTCGCGGTAGGCGGCACCACGCTCCTTGAGCTCGGCCGCCGCCTGCTCGAGCAGCGCGCGTGTCGCGAGCACCTCGTCGAGCGTGACGACGAGAGGGAGCATGATCCGCAGGTTGCCGTGCATCGCCGCGCGGAGCAGCGCGCGGAGCTGGACGCGGAACATCTCGGGCTGGTCGAGACACATCCGGATGGCCCGCCATCCGAGGAACGGATTCGGCTCGCTCGGGAATCCGCCCATCGGCAGCTTGTCGCCGCCGATATCGAAGGTCCTGATGACGACCGGGTGTCCCTCGAATGCCTCCAACACGCGACGATAGGCACGGTACTGCTCGTCCTCGTCGGGCATGTTCGGCCGTCCGACCACGAGGAACTCCGTACGCATGAGCCCTACGCCCTCGGCACCGCTCCGCGCTCCGGCCTCGGCATCCTCGGGAATGTCGACGTTCACGCGCAACGTGACGCGCACGCCGTCGAGCGTGATCGCGTCGAGGGAGGCGAGCGTGGCCAGCGCCTCCTCGGCGACCTTCTCCTCGCGCTGCCGCTCGTGGTACGCATGGATCTCGGCATCGGTCGGATTGATCGCGAGCATGCCGGTGCCGCCGTCGAGCACGATGCGCTCCCCGCCGTGCAGCTCGGCGGTAGCGGTGCGCAGGCCGACGACTGCGGGCAGCCCGAGCGAACGCGCGAGGATGGCGACGTGCGCGGTGCGTGTGCCGGCGTCGGTCGCGATCGCGGCGATCGCGTCTCGATCGAGCTGCACGGTGAGGCTCGGGGTGAGGTCGTGCGTGACGAGGATCGCGTTGGCGCCTGGCGGCAGCGAGACCGGATCGTGATCCGGAAGATCGAGCAGGAGCGAGAGCACGCGGATGTGCACGTCGGTGAGGTCGCCGACGCGCTCGCGCAGCATCGGGGCCGCGTGGCGGGCGAACCGCGTGCGCCACTCCAGCATCACCTCGTCGAACGCCTTCTCGGCCCCCAGGTTCTCCCTGACGAGTGCCTCGACGCTGGCGATGAGCTCGCGATCGCCGAGAATCGAGAGCTGCACGTCGAAGATCGCTGCCTCCTCGGGACCCGCGCTCGTCTCGACGCGCGCACGCAGCTGGTGCAGACGCTCGCGCGCGCGCGCAATCGAGGCGTGCAAGCGCTCGAGCTCCGCAGGGATTGCCTCGTCCGGAATGATGCGATGCCGAACGGCCGGCACCTCCCAGCGGAGGAGATACGCGTAACCGACGACGATGCCGGGCGAGGCGGGAATTCCCTGAATCTGTCGCTCCACTACCGCTCTCCGAACTTGTTCGCGATGAGCGCGGCGAGCGCGTCGAGCGCCTGTTCGGCGTCGGCGCCGTCGGCCTTCAGCACGACCGACGCGCCGCACTCCGCGGCGAGCATCATGACGCCCATGATGCTCTTGCCGTTCACCTCCAGGCCATCGCGAGCGAGGGTGATCTCGCTCGCAAACTTCGCGGAGATCTTGACGACCTCCGCCGCGGGCCTGGCGTGCAGGCCGTTCTTGTTGAGGATCTGGACGGTTCGTTCGACCATCAGCGGGCCACCGAGACGAGGGCGAAGACAGCGATCAGCACGAGGACGAGCTTCCAGCCTTCCACACGACCATGGAGCCGAACGAGCCCGGCGGCGACGAGGGTCCCGCCCAGAAGCACCGCACCGAGCACGAGGCGGTTCTGCCCGACGATGCGCGCGGCGGCGAGCGGTATGGCGACCCCCGCGACGGTGGCCGCTGCGCGTGCAATGTACGCCGGACCCTGCCGCAACACGGGATTCCCGAGCGCGCCCGCGACGCCGAGCCCGCGCGTCCAGCCGACGTAGAGTCCCCAGATCCGCAGGCCGAAGTGGCCGGTGTTGTACATGACGAGAAAGAGCAGCACGACGACGAGCGGCCCTGCCCCGAGGCCGAAGGCGATGAGTGCGACGAGCGACGAGAGCGGGAGCCAGCCGGCCCACACGAGCCGGTCGCCGACGCTGCCCAGCGGACCACACAGTGCCGTGCGAAAGCGCTCGATTCGCTCGGCGGGCACTCCGCTCAACTCGGCGCGAGCGAGCGCGCCGACCGCGACGGACGCAAGATAGGGATGCGCGTTGAAGTACGCGCTCTCTCGCGTCATCGCGATCTTGAACGCGTCCCCGTGCACGCCGCCGGGCAGGCGTCGCAGCGCCGGCTCGATGGCGAAGGCGATGCCGTTGCCGATGAGGGTCTCGTAGTTCCACGAGCCCTGCATGGCGAGCAGGCGTCCGAAGATGCTGACCCAGGTCAGCGGCGTCAGCCGCGGCGTCGGGCCAGGCGCGGGAATGCCGCGCGCCGTCGAAGCGGTGGCGGTCATCGCATCGTGAGCAGGAGAAGCCCGACGGCGAGTCCGGCGGCGAAATACCAACGTGCGCCACGCGCCGAGTGGAAGATGGTCCACGCCGCGGCGGCGGCGACCGCGCAGGCCGCGCCGACGGTGACCGCGCGGGACGTCTCCTCGCCGAACGACCACACGGCGGCCATGGCACGAGCGACGGGAAAGAGCAGCCCGTACGCGAGGACGGTGAGCAGCATGGCGCGCACGAAGTCCGACGTGAGGCCGGCGAGCTGCAGTTCGACGACCGCGCCGCGCGATCCGTGGTCGAGCGCCGAGCGCTTGCGCCGCGCGAGAAACGCGTTCCACTCGCGCAGCTTCACGAGCGTCCATCCGCCGACCCACGCCGTGGCGAGCCCGCCCAGCACTCCGATCGTGACGGTGCCCGCGGGCTCCATCTGCAGTGCCGCGGCGATGGCACCGCCGACGACGGCGGCCGAGCCCCACTCCGGATAGCGCGACGCACCGAAGGGGAGCGTCGCGAGCGCGATCAGCTCGAGCGACGCGCCGACCAGCATGCCGGTGGTCGCGTCGCCGATGAAGGCGCCGGCGATGGTGGCGCCGACGAGCGGACGAGAGATCATCATCTGCGGAAAGCAGACGACGTCGAGCCCGAGCACGCCGCCGAGCATGGCGAGGGGAAGCAGCTCTCTCATGCGCCGTCCATGCTCGCGAGCAGCTCCGCGAGTGGCACTGCACGCGCGGCGGGGACGTCCTGCGCGGTGACGAGCGCGCCGAGCGACGCGACCTCGCGCAGCGCGCCCTGTTCTTCCTCGGTGAGGAAGACGTAGCGCAGATGCTGACGACGACCGGCGCGATGATGGATGCCGCCCACGTTCACCTCGCGCACGCCACCGTGCACCACCAGCTCGCGCATCGTCGCGATGTCGCCGGTGAGGAGGATGCCCGGCGTCGTCTCCGTCCGGTACGCATCGAGCAGCGGCGCCGCGTCCGCGGCGGAGTGAAAGCGCACGTTCATTTCCGGAGGAACACCCATGCGATACAGCTCCTGCTCCCAATCGCTGTCGGCGACGGCGTCGTCCACGAGCACGATGAACTTGACGTCCAGGGGCTGTCCCCATCCGACGACGACCTGCCCATGGATGAAGCGGTCGTCGATACGGTTGAGGACGAGCGTCACGCCGGCCCCCCCATCACGCTCATGGAGCTGCGTCCGCGCTCGACCGCGGTACGCGCCGCCTCGTGCGGACTCTCGGCGCGCGAGAGCGCGAAATCGAGCAACATGGGAAGGTTGGTGCCGCAGACGAGGACGACGTCAGCCGCCTCGCGCAGCAGCCGGCGCGCCGCCATGGTGCAGCTGCCGGCCTGGAGATCGGTGAAGATCACCGTGGCGCCGGTCGCCTCGAGCCTGGCCTTGAGGTGCTGCTGGATGTCTTCCGAGCAGAGGCCGGCCACCTGCACCGGCTCGAGCACGCTCCCTTGACCGGAGATGAGCTCCACCGCAGAGACCAGCCCCGCCGCGAAGCCGGCGTGGCCGGCAACGAGCGCGCGTATGCCCTGTTCACTCATGATCTTCACGCAGGTAGCGGCTGATCTCCGATTTGTCACGCATCTGCTTGATCAGCGCCTCGTTGAAGCGTTCGGCCGGATCGATGCCGCTCCACTTGAGCAGATGATGCATCGCGATCACCTCGGCGATGACCGTGATGTTCTTTCCGGGGTTCAACAGGACGGTGATGCGCGGAAGCGGCACGCCGAGGATGTCGGTGGTCTCGCCGTCGAGCCCCGTGCGGTCGACGACGGCGTCGTGGCGCCACTCCTCGAGCTGCACGACGACCTCGATGCGCTTCTGGGTGCGCACCGCCCGGATGCCGAAGATGGCGGGGATGTCGACGAGCCCGAGCCCGCGGATCTCCATGTAGTGGCGCTGCAGCTCGTGCCCACGCCCGATGAGAATGTCGCCGGCGCGGCGCCGCACGAAGACGAGGTCATCGGCGACGATGCGGTGTCCGCGCTCGACGAGATCGAGCACGCACTCGGACTTGCCGATGCCGCTCTGCCCAATGAAGAGCAGACCGACACCATACACGTCGGCGAGTGAGCCGTGGATCGTCGTCTGCGGGGCGAACGAGTCGTCGAGCCAGGGCTTGATCCGGTTGTAGAACTCGTTCGTCTTGAGCGTCGAGCGCAGAATGGCGACGTTCGCCTTGCTCGCCTCCTCCACGACGTCGTCCGGCAGCTCGAGCCCTTTCGTAACGAAGACGCACGGGATCGGGAAGCCGAAGAACTGCGAGAGATGCGCGCGGCGGGTCTCGCAGTCGAGCGAGAACAGATAGGTGACCTCGGTCTCGCCGAACACCTGGAGCCGCTTCGCGACGAAGCGCTTCACATAGCCGGCGAGCGCAAGGCCGGGACTGGAGATGTCCGATCCGTCGACGACGCGATCGAGACCGTCGGTGCCAGGCACGCGCTCGAGCTCGAGCATCTCGCGCAGCTGCTCGAAGATCACACCGACCTTCATCTCGGTCGGCACGCGAGCTCCCGGATATGTGGTGAGAGGGCGATGCGTCTGCTCATCGGAGGGGTCGTCGCGCTTGAAGCACGCGGTACAGGTGAGCGGCCGTCTCGTTCGCGGCACGGTCCCAGGTGAAGGTCTCGGCAAAGCGGCGCGCCTGCACGCCGAGGCGAGCGACCAGTGCGACGTCGTCGGCGAGACGGCCCATCGCGGCGCCCATTGCCGTCGCGTCGCCGTGGCTTGTCAGATATCCTGTCTCGCCGTCACGGACCGACTCGCGAATGCCGGGCGAGTTCGATGCGACGACCGGCGTTCCGCACGCCGCGGCTTCGAGATTGGTGATGCCCCACCCCTCCTTCGGCGACGCGAAGACGAGGGCCCACGCCCGTCGCAGCAGGCGCAGCTTCTCGTCCTCGCTGATGCGCCCAAGAAACCGCACGCGCTCGCCGAGGTCAAGCGAGGCGGCGAGTTGCTCCAGCGAGGCCTGGTAGTCACCCGCACCGGCGATCTCCAGACGGGCCGTCGGATGTCCAAGCGCGGCGAAGGCGGCGATCACGTGCTGCACGCCCTTGTAGCGCTTCAGTCGGCCGAGATACGCGAAAACAGGGGTGGGAGATCGCGTTCCGTCCGCGGGGGTGTAGCTGATGGTGTCGATGCCGGGATAGATCACTTCCACCGCCGAGCGCGGGATGCCGCGCTCGGCGAGATCGGACGCCGTGCTCGCGCTGATCGCCTCGAAGGGAATGCCGCGATACGCTCGTCCGAGGGGACGCTCAGCGAGCCAGACGGCGGCGGCGAGTGGCGCGGCCAGCTCCTGAAAGGCCGTTCCACCGAACAGGTGCGGCACGAGCGCGACCACGGGCGGCCCGCCCCACCGCGGCGTGTAGAGCGGCACCTTGTTGATGTCCTCGACCATGAGGTCGAAGCCGGCACTTGCGAGCGTGCGCCGGAAGAAAGTGCGCGCGAGGAAGGGAAACGTGTAACGCGTCCCAACGCGTAGAATCTCCATTCCATCGAGCGTCGCGCGCGGCGCGCAGCCCGGCCAGCCGCCGCAGAGCAATGTGATCTGGTTGCCATGGGCCGCGAGCCGGCCAAAGATCTCGTGCAGATGGATCTCGGCGCCCCCGGCCAACGGATTTTCGCGATCCTGCCAGTTGACGAGGAGGAGCTTCACTACATCCGACCCATTCTGCGGGCGAGCGCGTCGAGCACGCCGTTGACGAACTTCGCGCTCTGCGCACTGCCGAAGCGCTCGGCCAAGGTGACGGCCTCCTGGATGACGACGCGTGGTGGCGTCTCGCCAATCGTGAGCTCGGCGGCGGCCATGCGGAGCACGCAACGCTCCACGGCGCCGATGCGTTCGAGACGCCAGTTGGTGGTGACGTCGGCCAGCTCGGCATCCAGCTCGCTCTGCTTCTGCGCGACGAGGCGGACGATCGGATCGGCGACGCGACGCTCCTCCACGGTGACGGCGAGGTCGTCCCACACCTGCGATGCCACGCGCTCGAGATCCTTTCCGCCTCGCATGTCCCACGCATACAACGCCTGGAGGGCGCGCGCTCGCGCCCGGGTCTCAACTCTCGTCCGCGCCATCGAGCCGCTCGAACAGATCCGCCATCTCGAGCGCGGCGACCGCCGCGTCCCACCCCTTGTTGCCATGCTCGCCGCCGGCTCGCGATTCGGCCTGCTCCATCGTGTCCGTGGTGAGCAGCCCGAACCCGATGGGAATCTCGTATTCGGTGCTCGCGTCGGCGATGCCGCGCGACGCCTCACCGGCGACGTAGTCGAAGTGCGGCGTGTCGCCACGCACGACGGCGCCCACGACGATGAGCGCGTTGTAGCGCTCCGTCGCCGCGAGACGCCGTGCCGCATAGGGAAGCTCCCACGCGCCCGGCACCCAGACGAGATCGACGTCCTCCGCCGCCGCGCCATGCCGCACGAGCGCATCCATCGCGCCTTCGGCGAGCTTCTCCGTGATGTGGTGGTTGAACCGCGAGGCGAGCACGGCGAAGCGCCGGCCCTCTCCGTTCACGATTCCGTTGAACTCCGCCATGTGATCGATCAGGAAGCGAGGAGGTGCCCGAGCTTGTCGCGCTTGGTGCCGAGGTAGCCGGCGTTCTCGACGTTCGCCGGCTGGACGATCGGAACGCGCTCGTCGACGCGAAGGCCATAGCCCTCGAGACCGACCATCTTGCGCGGGTTGTTGGTGATCGGCCGGATCGCGGTAAGGCCGAGGTCGAGCAGGATCTGCGCGCCGATGCCGTAGTTGCGGAGATCGGGGGCGAACCCGAGCTGCTCGTTCGCCTCGACGGTGTCGGCGCCGGCATCCTGGAGCTCGTACGCCTTGAGCTTGTTGAGCAGCCCGATGCCGCGGCCCTCCTGATCGAGGTACACGATCGCGCCGCGTCCTTCCTTCTGAATCATCTGCATCGCCGTCTCGAGCTGCCAACCGCAGTCGCAGCGCATCGAATGGAACACGTCGCCGGTGAGACACTTCGAGTGCATGCGCACGAGGGTGCCTTCGCCGGTGGAGACGTCGCCGAAGGTGATCGCGACGTGCTCGTGCGTGTCGACGTCGTTCTTGTACCCGAACACCTTCCACGTGCCGAACGGCGTCGGCATGCGCGCCTCGGCGACGCGGTGCACGAGCCGTTCGTTGCGCAGGCGGTGCGCGACGAGCTGCGCCACCGTGATGAAGGTGAGCCCGTGCTCGCGCGCGAACGCCTCGAGCTGCGGACGCTTCGAGGTCGTGCCGTCCTCGTTGAGCACCTCGCAGATCACGCCGGCCGGGAAGACGCCGGCCAGGCGAGCGAGATCGACGGCGGCCTCGGTGTGACCGACGCGCTGGAGCACGCCGCCGTCCCGCGCGCGGAGCGGAAAGACGTGACCGCCGCGCCGGAGATCGGCCGCGATGGTCGCCGGATCGACGCACACCTTGATCGTCGTCGCGCGGTCCTGCGCGCTGATGCCCGTCGTCACGCCGAAGCGTGGACTGGCATCGACGCTCACGGTGTACGCGGTGCGATACTCGTCGAGGTTGCTCTCCGCCATCGGCGTGAGGCCGAGCTGGTCGACACGCTCGCCGGTGAGCGCGAGGCAGATCAGGCCACCCGCCTTCTTCACCATGAAGGTGATCAGCTCCGGCGTCACGAGCGACGCCGAACAGATGAGGTCACCCTCGTTCTCGCGGTCCTCGTCGTCCGCGACGATGACGATCCTGCCGGCGGCGAAGTCGGCGATCGCCTGTTCAACTGTCGAAAAGGGCATGGTCATCAGCGCAGAAGGTGCAGTCGTCGAGCGACGCGCCGGCTCATCGCACGGCCGCGTAGGGCGCGACGAGCTGTCGCACGTACTTCCCGATCATGTCCGCCTCGACGTGCACCTGGTCGCCCGCCGCGAGGGCGCCGAGCGTGGTGTGGCTCCAGGTGAACTCGATGAGGGACAGCTGAAGAACTCCGGGCGACGGCAACGCGTTCACGGTGAGGCTCACGCCGTCGATGGCGACGGAGCCGTGCGGGACCATGAGCGGCTCGAGCTCGTCGGGCAGGCGAACGTCGACGAGCAGCGCATCGTCTCGGCGGCGCACCGCCTCGACCGCTGCGACGGCGTCGACATGCCCCTGCACCATGTGCCCACCGAGCCGATCGCCGAGTCGCATGGCGCGCTCGAGGTTCACGCGTCGTCCTGCCGTCCAGGAGCCGATCGTCGTGCGGTCGAGCGTGGTGACCACGGCCGCGGCGGAGAACCAGCCGTCGCCGGACTCGCGCACCGTGAGGCACGCGCCATTCACCGCGACGCTCTCGCCGAGCGTGAGCCCGGTGTACCGAGTCGACACGCGCAGCTCGCGCCCTGCCTCCGTCTGCTCGACTCGCTCGACGACGCCGACGTCGTCAATCAGTCCGGTGAACATTCAAATAGCTCCGGCCTCCTCATGCGGGAGGCGCATAGATCGACAGCTCGTCATCCCCGAGCCGCTCCGCGTGCACGACGCGCCAGCGGACGGCCTCGGCGACCCGCACGCCGGGAAGGCTCCCGAACGCGTTGAGCGCAGCACCTCCAAGGACGAGGGGTGCTCGAAAGATAACCAGGCGGTCGACCAGTGCCTCCTGGAGGAACGCGGCGGCGAGCGTCGCCCCTCCCTCGACGAGCAGGGAGCGGATGCCGCGCTCGCGCAGCGCCTCGAGCGCCGCGCCGATCGTTGCCGCGTGCAGCAGCCCGATCCCGAGGTGCTCGAGCGCCGCCGCGTGCGCCGGCTCGGGGGCCCAGCACACGTCCACCACGGGGACGTCGGCCGCCGAACGCGCCAGGCGCGATGTGCGCGGCAGTCGCGCCGACGTATCGAACACGATGCGGGTGGGAGGCACGCGCGGCGGCGGGACGTCCCGCACGGTGAGCTGGGGATCGTCGGCGAGCACGGTGCCGATCCCCACCGCGACCGCGTCGGAGCGGGCGCGAAGATGGTGCACGGCGCGTCGAGCCTCCTCACCGGTGAGCCAGCCGGGCTCGCGGGTGTGGTCGGCGATCGCGCCATCGATCGACATGGCGAGCTTGAGGCGCACGAAGGGGCGCGTGCTCGCGAGCGCATGGAAGAAGTCGGCGTTCAGCTCGCGCGCGGCAGCCTCCTCGACGCCGCCAACGGTGACGTCGAGTCCCGCCGCGCGCAGCCGCTCGGCGCCGCCACGCGCGACGGGACTCGGATCGGCGCAGGCGGCGACGACGCGCGCGACACCGGCGGCGATGATCGCCTCGGTGCACGGTGGCGTCTTGCCGTGATGGTCGCAGGGTTCGAGGGTGACGTACATCGTGGCGCCGCGCGCGGCGTCGCCCGCCGCGCGTAGGGCGTCGACCTCGGCGTGCTCCGCGCCGAACGCGGCGTGGAATCCTTCGCCGACGACGACGCCGTCGCGCACGACGACGGCGCCGACCATCGGGTTCGGCGCCGTCTGTCCCCACCCGCGCGCCGCGAGGGCGAGCGCGCGCTGCATCCACACGCCGTCGTCCGACAGCGTCGCGCGCTCGGCACTCATGACACTAGATGCCCAGCCGAATCCCCAACGAGCCGTAGGTGCGCGACTTGTCCGCGCGGCCCGTCGAGAAGGTGTTGTACGTATCGACCGTGCCCCCGGATACCTGTCCCACCTCGCCGATGATCTTGAACACCGGGAGGTTGAAGGACAGGTCGAGGAAATAGTTCGTGCGCGTGAGGTTCTGCGACAACGGCACGATGGCCGACGTGAACGATCCCGGAATTCCGTTGATCGTGGCGCGCGCAGTGGCCTGCACGTTCGCCGTCTCGTCGTACTTGTCCTGACCAACGCCAGCGGCGACGCCGAAGAGGAGCAGGCTCTTGCTCGCCACGATGCGGTACGCCGACGTCTTCACCGACGCGTCGGTGATGTTGACGTCGATGTTCGACGACGTGCCGAAAATGCTCGTCTTGGGAAGATCACGCTTGAGATACGTGAACGAGACGCCGGGTACGATGAGCGATTCCTGGAGCAACCCGATGCGCACGCCGTAGCCGACCTGCCAGTTCTGCTTCGGCTTGACCTGCACATCGGAGCTCGCGTCACCGTAGCTGGGAACGTACGTCGCGCTGAGAAGGAGATCGATGCCGCCGACGTTGGACAGGGCGAGGGGGACGCCGCCGAAGATGCCGATCGCCGCGTCGGCCGTTGGCAGCCCGAGAATCTGTCCCTTGGCGGGCAGGGCGCGCGCCTGCCTGCCCCCAGTGCTCGGCGAGGGAAAGTCCTGCACCTGCGGCAGATCGCCATTGAACACGTTGCCGCGGACGCCGATGGAGAAGTGGCCGGGACCGCCCAGTGCGCTGCCGCGGCCGAGCGTCGCGTTGCCGCCGGCGAGCGCGAGACCGAGCTGCGGCGCCATGACCTGGAAGACGTCAACCGCCATCTGACACGCGTCCTGCGACGCGCGAGTCGGATCGGGGAATCCAGCGATCGTGCCGCCCGCCGGGCAGCTGTTGACGCCACTCTGCGCGTCAACGCCGTGGATGGCGAGCAGCGACAGCGCGGCACCGGCGACAATCGACTTTCTCATGCGTGACCTTCTCCTAGGAGATGCGCACCCGGCCCGTCCCGCGCACCGTGCGCCCGAGACGCCAGGCATCGACGTTGGCCGACCTGGCGCTCGCCTCGACCGCGGCGGCGCCTGCTTCGTTTGTGATGACCACCATCCCTACCCCCATGTTGAACGTTCGATACATCTCGTCGCGCGGCACCTGACCGGCGCGCTCGAGCTGCACGAAGAGGTTCGGCACGGGCCAGCTCGACGTGTCGATCACCGCGTCGAGCGTGTCGGGCAGGACGCGATTGACGTTGCCCGGCAGCCCTCCACCGGTGATGTGCGCCATGCCATGGATCTTTCCGAGAACTGGTCTCAGCATCGGGAGATACGAGCGATGGATTCGCAGCAGCGTGTCGCCGACCGACGCGTGCTCACCGGGAAAGGGATCCGACACCGTGAGCTGCATGCGCTCCGCGACGATGCGTCGGGCGAGGGAATATCCGTTGGTGTGGAGACCATTGCTCGCGAGCCCCACGAGGACGTCGCCCTGCTCGACACGATCTGCGCCAAGAATGGCGTCCTCTTCCACACACCCGACGATGAAACCGGCCAGATCGTAATCGGGCGGCGTGTAGATCCCCGGCATCTCGGCGGTCTCCCCGCCGACCAGCGAGCAACCGTTCTCGCGGCACCCCGCGGCGATTCCCGTCACCACCGCCTCGACGACTTCGGGCACGAGCGTACCGGCGGCGAAGTAATCGAGAAAGAACAGCGGCACCGCCCCCTGGACGAGAATGTCGTTGACGCAGTGATTGACGAGATCGTTGCCGATCGTGTGGTGGCGATTCGCCTCGATCGCGACGCGCAGCTTGGTGCCGACACCGTCGGCGCTCGAGACGAGCACCGGGCGCTGGAAGCCGGCGGGAATGCGATACATGCCGCCGAACCCACCGAACGCGCCGCGCGCGCCCGCCGTGAAGGTGGACTCCACGACGGCGCGGATGCGCCGCTTCACGTCGTCCGAGCGGTCGATGTCGACGCCGGATGCGGCGTAGTCGAGCGGCGTGTGTTCGCTCACGACAGGCGCTCCTCCTCGAAGGCGACGAGTCGCCGGAACTCGGCCACGCGCGCGGCGATGTCGGCCGGCGTGATCTCGAGCAGGCGCTGCACGGAGAACTTCTCCACGGCGAACGATCCCATCGCCGATCCATACACGACCGCCCGACGAAGGCTCGCGTCGCTCAGATCACCCGTGCGCGCGAGATAGCCCATGAAGCCGCCGGCGAACGAATCGCCCGCGCCCGTGGGATCGAACACGTCTTCCAGCGGATACGCCGGCGCAAAGAAGATTGAGCCTTCCTTGAACAGGAAGGCGCCATGCTCGCCCTTCTTGATGATCACCATCGACGGGCCTCGCTGCATGATCCAGCGCGCCGCCTTCACGAGGTTGGCGCAGTCCGTCAACTGTCGTGCTTCACTATCGTTCAGCGTGATGAGATCGACATGCTTGATCAGCTCGATGATGTCCGGGCGACGGCTCTCGATCCAGAAGTTCATCGTGTCGCACGCCACGAGCTTCGGTCGGTCCACCTGCTTGAGCACGTCGAGCTGCAGCCGCGGATCGATGTTCGCGAGGAACACGAAGGGCGCCGTGCGAAACTGCGCGGGGATCTTCGGGCTGAAATGCGAGAAGACGCCGAGCCGCGTCTCCAGCGTCTCCGCGGAATTGAGATCGTGCCGATAGCGACCGCGCCAGCGAAACGACTCGCCCGTGGCCTGCTCGAGGCCGGCCATGTCCACGCCACGAGCGCGGAGCGGCTCGAGCTGATCCATCGGATAGTCGTCGCCGACGACACCGACGAGCTGCACGGGCGCGAGATGGCTCGCCGAGGCGGAGAAGAACGTCCCGGAGCCACCGATGACGTTGTCGGCTTTGCCGAACGGCGTTTCGACGGAATCGAGGGCAACGGACCCGACGACGAGCACGGACATGGTTTGGATGAGAAGGTTGAGATGGTGGGAGTGTGGCATGGGGTCAGAGTCGAAGTTCGATTCTGACCCCGGACTCTGGCCCCGCCTACATCCGCTCCGGCGCGGTGATGCCGAGCATGGTGAGCCCGTTTTTGACGACGATCTGCGCGGCGCGCGCGAGCACCAGCCGCGCCCGCGTGATGGGCTCGGGCTCGTTGAGCACGTGCGCCTTGTGATACCAGAGGTGAATCCTGCCGGCGGTGTCGTGCAGGTACGTTGCCACGCGGTGCGGCTCGAGTACCTCGGCCGCGTTGGCGACCAGCGCCGGGAAGTCGAGCAGCGCCTTCATCAGCGCCACTTCCTCGTCGAGCGTGAGCACGGAAAGATCCGTCGCCGCGGCGTCGATCGTCGTCGGATCGATCTCGCCGACGCGAAAGATTCCCGACATCCGCGCGTGCGCCATCTGGATGTAGTAGACCGGATTCTCTTCGCTCTGCGACCGCGCGAGGTCGACGTCGAACGAGAGCTGAGAATCGCCCTTCCGCATGAGAAAGAAGTAGCGCACCGCGTCGCGTCCGACGTCGTCGATCAGATCGCGGACGGTGACATAGCTCCCCGCGCGCTTGGAGATCTTCATCTCCTCGCCGCCCTTCATCACGGTCACCATCTGGTGGAGCACGTACTCGGGGTACTGCTCGGGGACGCCCATGTCCAGCGCCTGAAGGCCCGCACGAACACGCGCCATCGTGCCATGATGGTCGGAGCCCTGCACGTTGATCGCGCGCGTGAAGCCGCGCTCCCACTTGGTCACGTGGTACGCGACATCGGGCACGAAGTAGGTGAACGTTCCCCCCTTCTCCGCACTCTTTCGCATCACGCGGTCCTGGTCGTCGCCGTAGTCGGTCGTGCGCAGGAAGAGCGCGCCATCTTTCTCGTACGTCTTGCCGCTGGCGATCAGCGCGTCCACCGTGCGCTCGACGCGACCATCGGTATAGAGTGACGATTCCAGATAGTAGGTCTGGAACACGACACCGAACGCCTGCATGTCGAGATCCTGCTCGCCCCGGAGCGCCTTCACGGCGAACGCGCGAATCGCCGCTAGATCGTCGCCCGCCGCGTCCGCCGGATGCTCCTCCACATATCGCTGCGCGATCTCGGCAATGTACGCGCCGTGGTATCCGCCCTCGGGGATCTTGAGCGTCGCGCCAGCAAGCTCCCGAACCCGCGCCTGCGTGCTGAGCCCGAGATTCTCGATCTGTACGCCGGCGTCGTTGTAGTAGAACTCGCGCGCCACACTCCACCCGGTCCACTCGAGCAGCGACGAGATCGCGTCGCCGAGCGCCGCCTGACGACCGTGGCCGACGTGCAGTGGTCCGGTCGGATTGGCGCTCACGAATTCGACGACGACGGGACAGCGTGCGCCGTTCGAGGTGCGCCCGTAGTCCGGCCCCGCCGCGATGAGCGCGACGATGCCCTGCGCGATGCGCCCCGCGTCCAACCGAAAGTTGATGAACCCGGGACCGGCAATCTCCGCCGCGCTGATGCCCGCTGCACGGCGATCGAGTGCGTCGATCAGCGTCTGGGCGAGATCACGCGGCTTCTGCCCGAGTGGCTTGGCGAGCACCATCGCAAGATTGGTCGCCCAGTCGCCGAATGCGGGATCGCGCGGCCGCTCGAGCAGTGGCTCGATGTCGACCGGCGCTCCGAGCTGCCGCGCCGCGCGCGCAAGCTCGGTGCGGAGCAACTCCGCGCCGTCGCTCACTCTCCGGAGCTCGGCTTCGGCTTCGGCGCCGGCTTGGCCTCGGCCGCCTTCGGCGCTGGCTTGGATTCGCTCTTCGGCTCGCCTTTTTTCGACTCGCCTTTCGACTCGCTCTTCGACTCGCTCTTGGGCGTGTCCGATCCGGAGCCGCTCGACGACTCACCGCCGCCGTTGTCGGCCTTCGCGCCATCCGGCTTTGCGCCGTCGCTCGAGCCACCGTCGCCCTTCGCACCATCGGGCTTCGCTTCGGCGGTGCCGCGATGCGCGTTCTTGCCGTAGTCGGTGAGGTAGAAGCCAGAACCCTTGAACACCAGGCCGGCGCCGGCGGACATCATGCGCTCGGCGATCTGTCCGCACTGCGGACAGGCGGCCGCGTTCTCCGCGACGCCGATGCTGCGATAGAAGATTTCAAACTCGTGGCCGAGCGGGCAGCGAAACTCGTAAGTTGGCATCTATGAGCGACTTAGGCGGAGCGATCCGAACCAATAAAAGTAGTCCGCCCCACATCGCGGTACAAGGTGCGTACGAGCGCAGTCACAGCCTCTCAGCCGCCAGGCCGATACGCGCCCCATCGCGCGCGAAGCACCTCGCTGATCTCACCGACGCTCGCACGCGCGCGCACGGCGTCGATGATAAGCGGCATGAGCCGTGTTCGCGACGCCGCGGCGTGCAGATCCCTCGACTCCGCTCGGGATGACGACGCTTCCATCGACTCCGACCCAAAGCCTTCGGCGCCCACGCCGAGCGCGGCCAATGCGTCCTCGACCGTCGACGCATCGCGCGTCGCCCGGACGGCGCGGAGTCGTGCCACCTGGTCGCGCTCGAGCGCCGAGAAGTCGGGCGAGGGCGCAACCTCGAGCTCCTCGCCTTCGGCAAATCGGTTCACGCCGACGATCACCGTCTCGCCGCGCTCGATACGCAGCTGATGCTCGTACGCCGAGCGCCCGATCTCTTCCTGAAAAAAGCCCGCCTCGATTGCGCGCGCGGCGCCGCCGAGTGCATCCACGCGCGCGAGCAGGTCGAGCGCGGCCGTCTCGAGCGTCGTCGTGAGCTGCTCGACGTAGTAGCTGCCGGCGAGCGGATCGGCAGTGAGCGCCGCGCCGCTCTCGTACCCGACGATCTGTTGGGTGCGCAGTGCAAGGGTGGCAGCGTCTGCGGTCGGAAGAGAGAGCGCCTCATCGTAGCCGTTGGTGTGCAGCGACTGGGTGCCGCCGAGCACCGCGGCGAGCGCCTGCACCGCCACGCGAACGACGTTGTTCAGCGGCTGCTGCGCCTGGAGCGTGACGCCTCCCGTCTGCGTATGGAAGCGCAGCCGGCAGCTCGCGTCGTTCGCGCCGAATCGCTCGCGCATGAGGTGCGCGTACATGCGACGGGCCGCACGGAATTTGGCGACCTCCTCGAACAGGTCGCTGTGCGCAGCGAAGAAGAAGGACAGCCGCGGCGCAAAGTCGTCCACCTCGAGGCCGGCATCGCGCGCCACGGCGACGTACGCCATGGCGTTGGCGAAGGTGAAGGCGAGCTCCTGCACCGCCGTCGCACCGGCCTCGCGGATGTGGTAGCCCGAGATGGAGATCGGGTTCCAGCTCGGCACCTCCTCGGCGCAGAAGCGGACGATGTCGGCGATGAGTGCGAGCGAGGGCGCGGGTGGATAGATGTACGTGCCGCGCGCGACGTACTCCTTGAGGATGTCGTTCTGCACCGTGCCGCCCAGCGCGGTGCGCGCAATGCCACGCTCCTCGGCGACGACGACGTACATCGCGAGCAGCGTCGCCGCCGTCGCGTTGATCGTCATCGACGTCGTCACCGTGTCGAGCGGGATCGCGTCGAGAAGCACGTGCATGTCCTCGACCGTATCGATCGCGACGCCGACACGACCAACCTCGCCGAGCGCGCGCGGCGAATCAGAGTCGAGGCCCATCTGGGTCGGAAGATCGAACGCGACGGAGAGTCCCGTCTGACCCTTCTGCAGCAACAGGCGAAAGCGCTCGTTCGTCTGCTTCGCCGTGCCGAATCCGGCGTACTGGCGCATCGTCCAGAGCCGACCACGGTACATCGAGGGCTGCACGCCGCGCGTGTAGGGAAAGGCGCCGGGGTCACCGAGATCGCGCTCGTAGTCGATCGGCGCGTCGGCGGGCCGGTACACCGGCGCGACGGGAATTCCTGACGGCGAGAAGCGCGGGTCGGTGATGCGACGATCCTCTTACGCGCCGACGAGCTCGGAGTGATGCGCGAAGATCTGCATCGCCAGGTCGACGTCGTGCTTGGAGCCGATGAACAGCGGGATGCGCTGATGCAGCTCGGTGGGTTGCACGTCGAGCACACGGATCTTTCCGTCGATCGCCGCACCGCCCGCCTGCTCGCAGATGAACGCGAGTGGGTTGGCCTCGTAGAGCAGTCGCAGCTTGCCGGTGGGGCTCTTGGAGCTGGGCGGATAGCAGAACACACCGCCGCCGAGCAGGTTGCGATGGAAATCGGCGACGAGCGACCCCACGTAGCGGACGGTGAGCGGACGCCGATTGCCCTCGAGCCCGCGATAGCGGCGCATGAGCTGCTTCGTCGGCTCGTCCCAGTACTGCTCGTACGAATCGTTGACCGAGAGGAACTGCCCTTCGTCCGGCGTGCGGATGTTGGGATGGGAGAGCAGGAACTCGCCGATGGACGGATCGAGCGTGAAGCCGTGCACGCCCTGCCCCGTGGTGTACACGAGCATCGTGCTCGAGCCGTAGATGACATACCCCGCCGCGACCTGTCGCCGGCCCGGTTGCAGCATGTCCTCCATCTCGCCGTGACGGCCGCGGGTGATCTTCTGCACGATGGAGAAGACGGTGCCAACCGGCACGTTGACGTCGATGTTCGACGAGCCGTCGAGCGGATCGAACAGCAGGCAGTACTTGCCGCACTTGAAGTTCTCGGGGATGGGAATGATCCCCGGCACCTCCTCCGACGCCATCGCGCACAGCCGACCTCCGTGGTCGACGGCCTTGATGATGATGTCGTTCGCGAGGACGTCGAGCTTCTGCTGGATCTCTCCCTGCACGTTCGAGAGGGAGGTGGATCCGAGGATGTCCGCGAGGCCGGCGCAGCGCACTTTGTTGGCGATCATCTTGGCGGCGAGCGCCATGTCGTACAGGATGCCGGACAGCTCACCCGTCGCTTCGGGATGCAGCCGTTCCTGTTCGATGATGAATCGCTCGATCGTGACGACCGACGTCGCGGTGTGCTGGACCACGGGCTGCCTCTACACGGTGGGAGGAGAGTCGCCTGTTCGGCTCGCGGCGAACGCGCATGCGTCCGTCTCGTACTCGTTCCGCGCGTAGCCGTATCGAAGGCTGCGCCACACGTACCTGAGCGGAAACGCGCGATCCGATGCAAACTGGTGGACGTGCCGCAGTTCGTGCAAGAGCAGTTCCGGCGTTAACGGCGCGCGTGGCGCGAGCCAGATCGTGCGGCCGAGCGTGATGCCGCTGACGGTCGCGCGACCAAGGCACCAGCCGCCGATTCGGACGGGCAATCCACCGCGCCGCCATCGTGCGTCCGCGAGCTCGGGGTAGCTCGTGAGCAGCGCGGACGGAAGCGACATCGGCCGTCCGATGAGCGCGCTCATCAGGGCGTTCCAAGGTCTGCTTCCACGTCCAACGGCCTCCGTCGCTCCGGGATCGTCCATCGCTCTCCGCGTGCCTCGACGGTGATTCGTCGGCCATCCGTCCGAACGACGATCGTCCCCGCGCGATCGGTGCGCAACAGCTGCGCGCCGGCGTCGTGCAAGCGTTGCAGGACGTCGGCGTCGGGATGCCCGTACGTATTGTGCGCGCCGACGCTGACGAGGGCGAGCCGAGGCCGCACCGCCGCGATGAAGGCGGGCGTCGTGCTCGTGCGGCTGCCGTGGTGCGCCACCTTGAGCACGTCCGCCTCCAGCGCGCGTGGGTCGCGCGCGAGGAGCCATTCCTCTTCGGGACCTTCGGCGTCGCCGGTGAGCAGGATGCGCACCGCACCGACGCGCGCCACGAGCACGGCGCTCGCGAGGTTGGCGTCCGCGAGGCCGGATGCCCATGCGGAATCCGGCGCAAGCGCGGTGAGCACGATCTCGTCGACGACGAGGGAATCGCCGGGCCGAACGCGCTGCCAGGGAATTCGCTCGCGCGCGGCCGTCGCCAGCGCGCTGAGGTACGGCGGCGACGTGCCGACGTAGCCCGGATCGAGGAACCGGCGCGGATGCAGCGCGGTGAACGCGGACGCGGCACCGCCGACGTGATCCGCGTGCGGATGAGACAGCACGAACAGCGCGACCGTTCCCCCGAGGTGCGCGATGTACGGCGCGACGACGGACTTGCCGGCGTCGCCGCCGATCCAGCTGCGTCCGGCGTCGACGAGAATCCAGCGCCCCGCGCGGGTGCGGAGCGCGATCGCGTCTCCCTGCCCCACGTCGAGCATGTGCAGCTCGGTCACGCCACCGATGGGCGCGACCAGAGGCACGACCAGGAGCAGGGCCACCGCCCCCATGCTCACGAGCGCGGCGCGCGCGGGCCACCGCGCGCTACAGGCGACGAGCGCGGCGACAGCGGCGACGCCCGCGAGCACGGCCGACGTGACCGTCGGCATCACGGTCGGGGCTGCGCCAGGAATGGACGCGCCCGCGCGTGCGATGCCGTCGAACGCGGCGATGAGGACGTGCGCCGCATCGGCGCACAGGCGCTCCACCGCGCGCACGGGCACGCAGAGCGCCACGAACAGGAGCGGCTGGAGCAGACCCATGACCGGATCGGCGAGCAGGTTCGTCGCGGGCCCGAGGAGCGCGATGCGTCCGAAGGTCCACGCAACGAGCGGCGCGGTCGACGCGGTGGCCACCACGCTGATCATCGCGCCAGACGCCAGTGAACGTCGCGCCCCCCGCCACCCGCTCGGTACGATCCGGCGCGCCAGACTTCCCCCGGCGATGAGGGCTGCCGTGCCGGCGACGCTGAGCTGCCAGCCGAGATCGAGCACCGTGCGCGCCGACACCAGCGGCGCCACGGCGCCGAGTGCGAGGAGTGCCCAGGGCGACGTCGGTCGTTGGCGCATGCGGCTGGCCAGGAGCACGCCGAGCATCACCGACGCGCGCACCGCGGGCGGCGGCGCGCCGATTGACGCGACGTAAAGCACGAGAAAGCAGAGCGTGCCGGCACGCACCGGCGTGCGTGGCAGGCGGAGCGCGGCGCCGAGCAGCTCGAGCGCCAGCGCGATGATGCCGACGTGCAAGCCCGACACACTCAGCATGTGTACGAGCCCCGCGTCGGCGTAGCGATCGCGTTGCGCGGGCTCGATGGCGCTCATGTCGGCGATGACGAGCGCGCGAACCATCGGGGCGTCCGCGCCGAACAGCGCGTCGATCCGTTCACCCGTGCGCGCGCGCAGCCGTGGCAGCACCGCATCCGATCCCAGGCGCTGAAGCGCGACGTCCTCGACGAGCGCGCCACGCTCTCCTATCGACGCCTTGCCTGTCGCGAGCAGCAGGTCGCCCGGATTGGCGGCTCCCTCGGTGACGAGCAGCGTGGCGCGCCGGCGACAGCCGGCGCCTTCGATCTCTCCGTGCGCGACGTCGCCCGGTTCCGCGCGCGCCTCGACGCGCACACGCCATTCGTGCAGCGCGACGAGCGCGGACGCGCATCGCTGCTCGCGTCGGACGTCACCGAGCGCGAGGAGCGTCGCACCGGCTGCCAGCGCGGTGACGGCGCCCACCGTGCTTCGACCGCGAACCAGCGCCGCCGTCGCACACGCGGCGAGCGTGACGGCGGCGGCGATCGCGCCGCGCTCGTCGAAGGTGAATCCGGCGATCAACCCCGCCGCGTAGGCGAGCGCACTCCAGGCGACGAGAGGCATCGCCGAGATATCGCGCGGGCGGCGAGTGCGACGACATCGTTTCGCCGCGGCATGGCGCGGCGTTCAACGATGCTGACCCCGTGAAGCGTCTTGAAAGGTTAGCCGGCCATCGGCAGGGGTTGGCGCTCACGGACGATCGCGCCGGTGAAGGTGAATCCGGTGGTGCCGGTGAGCTCGACGGTCAGATACGTGCCGAGCATCGAGGCATCGCCGGGCACGAGCACGGTCTTGAAGTCACGCGTGCGGGTCATCAGCATCGCGTCGCCGCGCTTGGCCTCGCGCTCGACGAGCACTTCGTGGCGCGTGCCCAGCAGGCCCATGTTGCGCTGCCGGCTCCCCGCGCGCACGAGCGCCACCAGCCGCTGGAGCCGCTCGCTCGCGACCTCGGGCGGAACGGTGAGCTCGGCCGGCATGCGCGTGGCCGGTGTGCCGTCGCGCGGCGAGAAGATGAAGGTGTACGCGTCGGCGAAGCCGATCTGCTCGACGGCGCTCAGTGTCTCTTCGAACTCGTCGTCCGTCTCGCCCGGAAAGCCGACGATGACGTCGGTGGTGAGCGTGAGACCCGGCACCGCCGCACGCAGACGCTCGACGCACGCGAGGTATTCCTCACGCGTGTAGCGGCGCAACATGCGCTTGAGGGTGCGCGACGACCCGCTCTGCATCGGCAGATGCACGTGCTCGCACACCGTCGGCACCTCGGCCAGCGCGGCGATGACGCGCTCGCTGAAGTCGTTCGGGTGCGGACTGGTGAACCGCAGGCGGCGGATGCCCGGCACGGAGCCCACCCGTCGCAACAGATCGGCGAAGTCGTGGGTGCCGTCGTTGTACGAGTTCACCGTCTGCCCGAGCAGCACGACTTCACTCATCCCTTCGGCGACGATCGCGGCCGTCTCGCGCACGACGTCCTCGAGACGTCGGCTGCGCTCGGACCCGCGCGTTGTGGGAACGATGCAGTAGGTGCATCGATAGTCGCATCCGCGTTGCACGGGCACCCACGCTTTCACCTTGTCGAAGCGGCGCGGCGTGAAGTCTTCGTAGTGCTCTTCGAGGTCGAAGGTCGTGTTGATCGACTTCTCGCCACGGCGCGCGCCGTCCACCAACGCAGGAAGGGCGCGGTAGCCATCGGGGCCGATCACGAGCGACACGTGCTTCGCCTTCTCCAGGAGCAGGGGGCCGAGGCGCTGCGCCATGCAGCCCGTCACGCCCATCACCGAGTCCGGCTTCATGTGCCGCTTCAGCTCACCGAGCCGCCCGATCACCCGCTGCTCCGCGTGGTCGCGAATGGCGCAGGTGTTGACGAGGATCACGTCCGCGCCGTCCGGAACGTCCACTGGCGTATAGCCGGCGCTCGCGAGCTTGCCAAGCATCAGCTCGGAGTCGCTCACGTTCATCTGGCAGCCGTACGTCTCGACGTAGACGGTGGGGCGATCGTCGGGGGACATCAGTGAAACCTAACGTCTAGGGGATGGCTGCGCCGGGGTCGAATGGCGATGGATGCGCCGGGCTCGAACGGCTTTCGAACTGCTCCAGAAGTCCATTGGATTGCTCCGAGGGCATCCGGGCGTCCGAATGGCCCTCTACGCTGCATACGGTGGGGCTGGCATCGCCCCTTTGCTCTTACGGCTCCGCATCGGGCTGGCGTCTTTCTGCTTGACGTTGCGGGAGGCCGGCATCGCGCGGAGAACGGCTGGATGCCAACCCAAAAACACGCCGCTTGCTCGATAGAGATCGATATTCGGTGCCGCACGTCGGTCGCACTGACGACGCCGCGTGGCGGGCCACTCGGAGGCGGACGCGTCGACGGAGCGATCCGCTGGATTTCTGAAGCAGTTCAAGTGCCGTTCGAGCCCGACGCATGATGGCCGCAATCCAACCGTTCGGCGCTAGACCGTCGGTCCGCTTGCTATCGGTGCGGAACTGGCCGGCGGCCGCTCCGGCAACCAGAAATGGAACGCGCTCCCCTGCCGGTCCGGGCCGCTTTTCACCCAGATGCGCCCGCCGTGCGCCTCGACCACGAGCTTGCAGAACGCCAGCCCGAGACCCGAGCTGCGCACGCGCGGAATGTGCGGTGTTCGTACCTGCTCGAATTTTCGGAAAATGATGTCGTGGTACTCGGGCGGAATCCCCACGCCATCGTCCGCGACGGTGAACAGCGTTCCCGTGCTGTCGGCGCGCGCACCGAGCGTCACGGTGACGGCGCGGGCCGAGTGCGTGAGCGCGTTCTGAATGAGGTTGCTGAAGACGCGCTTGAGCAGCGGCTGGTCCGCGTACACGACGCGCGCGTCGCGATTCACCTCGAGCACGAGCCGGGCCTTCTCCTGTTGCACGCGCATCTCCCACTCGCGTGCCACCTCGCTCAGCAGGACCTGCGCCTCCAGCGGCGCGAGGTGCAGCGCGAGCCGCGATTCTTCGAGGCGCGCCACCTCGAGCAGATCCTCGATGAGCGCGAGGAGATCCTGCGCCCGGCGGTCGGCGTCGCCCAGCGCACCGCGCTGATCGGTCGTCAGCGTGCCGAAATCGCCGTCCATCAGCATCTCCATCGCGCCGAT
>JBDTOD010000057.1:0-24439 GCA_039933415.1 bacterium | reverse complement strand
TCATCCTCGGCAATGCCTTCGGCCGCAACGACGGCATCGTCGTCGACACGCACGTGACGCGCCTGAGCAATCGCCTCGCGCTCACGTCCGGCGAGGATGCCGTGAAGATCGAGCGCGCGCTGCTCCCACTCTTCCCGCAGGAGCAATGGACGATGCTGTCGCACCTGCTGATCGAACACGGCCGCCGCGTGTGCAACGCGCGCGTGCCGAAATGCGGGAGCTGTATTTTGGCCGATGTCTGCCCCAGCGCGCTGGTGTGAGGATGCGAGATGCGGGGTGAGGGGTGAAGGATGCGCTAAGCCCCACCCCGCATCCCGCATCCCGCGACTCATTGCACCCGCACGACCCCCATCCCAATCGGCGACGCCGTCGATAGCGGCGTGGTCAGCGTCGAGCGAAGGTCGAGCAGCTGCGTGGCGCCTGGCGCGGCGGCTCCCAGCTTCAGCAACACCGCCCCACCGCCCTTGAGGAACCGACCCGAGATCGTGAAGGAGCCCCCCGTGGCCTCACGCATGGCCAACGGCGCGCTCGGATGTGTGCCCAGCTCGGCGTAGCCGGCGAATACATCGGGCAAGTTCCAGCTCGGCTCGACGAACGGAGCCGACACGTTCGGCAGATTGTCGCCGGCGAGCATCAAGGTGAACTCCGCCAGCAACTGCGTGAACGTCCTGCCCGTCACGAACTCCACATTCGCGACGCCCGTGCGGCTCGCGCTCTGGACGAGCCCTCGGAAGAACGCGCCTTCGTCCGTGCCGCCGTACGTGTCGGCGGCCCAACGCACGAACATCCACGCGCTGCCGTAGATGTCGTTGTCGTCGGTGCCGCTCAGGATCGACTTGTTCTCGAAGTTCTGGAGGTAGTCGCTGAGGAACGCGAAGTGGTTGCCCATGGCGATCACGCCGCCGTCGCACGACGGTGTGGTCGGCCGCGACTCGCATGAGAGCGTCGGGGCGTACAGCGCGTCGCTCCGCCAGCCATTGCCGTGGATCGCACGACCATACAGCTCGCTCGCCCCCTGCGCCGTCGCCTCCTCGAGCCAGATCTGCTCGAACTGCGCCGCGCCGCGCGACAATCGCTCGGCGTACGACGCGATGTGCTTCGCTTCGTGCATCATCGTCGCCGGCATCTGCCGCTTCCACTGCGTCCGACCGCTCAACGCCGTGCTCGTCGGCGACGTGTCCGTCACCGTGCGCGCATAGAAGATCTCGGCTTGGTTGCTCGCCGCCACCGTCGGATCCTGGCCCGGCGGATAGAGATCGCACCCGGCGACGAAGCCGAGCAGATTCTGCGATTGGCTGTTCACCTTGGGCGTGAAGAGCACGATCAGCTTGCCGTTCGCGTCGGTCTGCGCGTCGTAGGCGAGCGGGTCGCCGAAGTTGAGCAGGAGCGGCAGCGAGCGCGTCTCGAACTCCTTGGCGAGCGTGATCAGGTCGGCGTCGATCGATCCGGCGAGCGGGCCGGCGACATCCTCGACGACGATCACGTCCGGCCCCACGTACACGACGCGTACCGTGATCGTACTGAAGCCGGTCGCGCTGCAGCTGTTGTAGTGGTAGTGCAGCGTCGTCTTCGCTCCAACCGTCGTCGGCACCTGCGGCACTCCACTGCGCGAGAGCGATGGACCGCGGACGCGCCTGGGCGCACCCAGCCGGGCGAGCAGCGCGAGGTCATCCTCGAGGCGGCCGAGATGCGCGTCGTCGGACACGGACGCGCGAGGACGCGTCGAGAGCGCGCGGGACGACAGCGTCGCCTCGGCGACGGGCGGGCCCGCGACAGGCCCGCGCGACGGCGTCGCGCCCGACGTGCCGCGGAACTCGAATCGTGTCGTCGTCGTCGCCGACGGGTTCGCGTTGAACACGCTCACCAGGTAGCTGCCTCCGGCGGGAAGCTCATTGCAGGCGATGGCACCGCTCGCCGCTCCGACGATGAAGCTGTCTCCGACCTTCAACGCTCGGCTCACGGCGACGGCCAGCGGATGGTTCGTCGTCGCGCTGCCGCCGGTCGTCGCCAACGTCACCGCCACGGGCTGCGCGCTCGCGCATGGCAGCCCCGCCACCGGCAACGTCGCCGTCAACTCGGTCGCCGATGCATTCGTGACGGCGATGGGCAGCCCTGCCACGGTAAGCGCGTTCACTCCCGACGTGAGAAAGTGCGCGCCCGCGATCGTCATCGTCGCGCCTGGAGTGAGCGTCGCCGGCGTTATCGATGTGATCGTCGGAGGCGACGAGCCGGCGGGCGCGGACACGACGATCGACGTCGACGCGCTCACCCCTTCGCACAGCGCCGTGATCGTCGTGGTGCCCGGGCTCAGCGCGGTGAGCCGGCCGGTGCCGTCGACGGTGGCAATGGCGGGCGTGGATGAATTCCATGTCACCCGGCGGCCGGCGAGCGGATTGCCCGAGCCGTCACTCACGACGACGGCCAGTGGCGTCACCTGGCCGGCGACGACCAGATCGGCGGGCGGAACGATCGACACCGCGGCCACGGGCGTGGCGGCGACCGTCACCAGCGTCGAGCCCGACTTTCCGTCGACGGACGCGCTGATCAGCGCCGAGCCGGCGGCGATCGCCGTGACCATCCCGGTGCTCGACACCGCCGCCACCGTCGCGTTCGACGTCGCCCACGACAATGTCCGGCCGGTGAGCAGCGCGCCGGCCGCGTCACGCACCTGGGCCGAGAGGGTCAGCGTGCTCCCCACGTCGAGCGGCCCCGTTGGCGCCGAGATCAGCACTGTCGCCACGGGCGAAACGACCGGCTCGGGGGCCGGTGGCTCGGTAGATCCCCCGCAGCCGAGAAGCGCGACCGTGGCGGCAACGAGCATTCGGAGGGCGCGCATCGCGTCAGACGGGAGAGAGGAGACCGAGGCAGTCGAACGGGTGCCGCGCACCGTGCGTCGTAGACCGTACACCAACTCTGGGACGTACCCTGAGCCGCAGTGAGGCGCCCGTCCACATCAATGACCCTGCCCAACCCGTAGCACGCCACACCCCCGGCGAACTATCTTTTGCGCCTAACCCGTGTGGAGAACGCCCGTTGAAGACTGCAACTTTCGACACCAATCGCGGAACCATCACCGCGGAGCTCTACGACACCGACGCGCCGAAGACGGTGGAGAACTTCGAGAAGCTGGCCAACTCGGGCTTCTACGACGGCGTGAAGTTCCATCGCGTCATCGCGGACTTCGTGGTGCAGGGGGGCGATCCGCTCTCCCGCGACCTCCCCGACGGCGACCCGCGCGTCGGATCGGGTGGCCCCGGTTGGAAGATCAAGTGCGAGACGGCCGGCAACCCGCGGAAGCACGAAGTCGGCAGCCTTTCCATGGCCCACGCCGGCAAGGACACCGGTGGCAGCCAGTTCTTCATGGTCCTTTCCGCGGACAACACTCGCCACCTGAACGGTGTTCACACCGTGTTCGGCAAGATCACGGGAGGGCTCGACGTGATGCAGCAGATCAAGAAGAGCGACTCCATGACGAAGGTTCGCGTCGCATGAGCGCTCCCCAGGCAGGAGACAAGTCGGCCGGCTTCAGCGGCCTGATCCTCGGCGCGATCGCGCTGTTCGTGCTGCTGTTCGGCATCGTTCGGATGACGAACGCGAAGTACGCCGGAGAGCACGCGGAGAAGGCGGGGGTGGAGGCAGCGAAGTAGCTGCCACTCACTCGGGGATTGGGGTCAGAGCCCGGGCTCTGACCCCGGGGTGGACCTACAGGGAGTGGCCGTTGAGAAGCCGCAGATACCTCGACGGCTCGCGCAGGAACTCTCTCGTCAGGACCACGTGCTCCAGCTCGTCGTATGCGACTGACGCGACCGGCGTCCGGTCGAAGCTGTAGATCGTCGCCCCCGGAAACGCCAGCAGGATCGGCGAGTGCGTCGCCACGATGAACTGTGCGTCCTGCGCGATCATGTCCGACATCATCGCCATCAGACCGAGCTGGCTCTGCGGACTGAGTGGAGCTTCGGGCTCGTCGAGCAGGTAGAGCCCGCCCGGGACGAACCGCGACTGGAACAACCGCAGAAAGCTCTGCCCGTGCGAGTTGGCGTCGAGATCGATCCCGTACCGGCTCTCCATCTCGCCCAGCGACTTCATCGCCGGTCCCGCGGCCAACCCCTTCGCGTAGCTCGACCGATCGGCGAACTCCACCTCGATCTCGTCCAGCCGCGCCTGCAGCTCGCTCCGCATCACCGAGAGCCGCTTCGCGAAGCCGAAAAAGTCCTCTGCGCGCAGGAAGAATCCGCGCGACGTCCGACGACTCCACACCAGTCGCAGCGCGTCCCCCAGCGCCCGCTGGGCGCGCAGCGTGGCGTCGGCGTCGAGTTCCTCGCTCCCCACCGCCGGAAGCCGGGCTGCCGCGGCGATTCCCTCGAGCAGTGTGGATTTGCCCGATCCGTTCTCCCCCACGAAGAACGTCACCGGACCGCGAAGCTCCAGCGACGCGAGCTCGCGGATCGCCGGCACGCTGAAGGGAAACACCCCCTCGTCGCCACCCGGCTGTCGGCCGACCGAGCGGAGGAAGCGCGCGCCCCCAAGCGGATCGGCGTCTGTCGGGGTATTGTCTCTGGACGCTCGGCGCTTCGGCACATGTAATCCTGCCCCCGGCGCACCCATCCCCGCAATCGGCGTCCCACCGCCTTCCGCGCCATGCTTCCTTCCCGCGACGACACCCTCGCGCTCGTTCACGAATACACGGCGAGCGATTCGCTGCGCAAGCACATGCTCGCCGTCGAAGCGGCGATGCGCGCCTACGCCGGGAAGTTCGGCGAGGACGTGGAAGCCTGGGGGCTCACGGGACTGGTGCACGACTTCGACTATGAACGCTTCCCCAACGCCTCACAGTCGCCCACCGAGGAGCATCCGAGTGAGGGCGTGCGCATCCTCCGCGCGCGCGGATGGCCCGAGGACATCCTCGAGGCGATCCTCGGACACGGCAACTACACGGGCGTGCCGCGGGTGACGCCCCTCGCCAGGACGCTCTTCGCCGTGGACGAGCTCACAGGGCTCATCACCGCCACCGCGCTCGTGCGCCCGTCGCGCAGCGTGCACGAGGTGGACGCGCGCTCGGTCCGAAAGAAGATGAAGGACAAGGCGTTCGCGCGGGGCGTGAATCGCGACGACGTCGTACAGGGCGCCGAAGCGCTCGGCGTCCCGCTGGACGAGCACATCGATTTCGTGATCGCCGCGATGCGCGGCGCAGCGGACTCCCTGGGCCTGGCGGGCGTGCCCGTCCCGGGCTGATCCACTCAACAGTCCGGTCCTGGCGCCCGTATATCAGATGACGTCACTTTGCCGTGGAACCCATGCTCGCGACCATCTCCCCGTCGGTGTCAATGCACGCTCCGATTGACGGGGCGGCGACGGAGCGCGCGATCGTGATCGCGGCGCAGCGTGGATCGGACGACGCGTTTGCCGCGCTCGTCCGGATTCACCAGCGCCGCGCGTACAGTG
The DNA here is from genome assembly GCA_039933415.1 of bacterium. Lineage (GTDB taxonomy): Bacteria > Gemmatimonadota > Gemmatimonadetes > Gemmatimonadales > Gemmatimonadaceae > AG11. The sequence goes on along the minus strand of JBDTOD010000057.1, from coordinate 18,997 downwards.
TCGTTCGCGCCATCGTCCTCTCTCACGAGGACGCGGAGGACGCGGTGCAGGAGGGATTCCTCCATGCGCACCGCGCGCTCGACCGGTTTCGCCCCGACCAGCCATTCGGGGCGTGGCTCTACCGGATCATGGCCAACGCGGCGCTGGATCTCGTGCGCCGACGAAAGGTCCGCGATGCGGACGAGCTGCCGGACAACATTGCGATCCCGTTCCGCGATCCCGCGGAATCAGGCGAGCTGCGAGAGCGACTGCAGGAGGCGCTCACCCACCTCACCGACCGGCAGCGGTCCGTGATCGTCCTGCACGATGTGGAAGGCTTCACTCATGGAGAGATCGGGCGAACGCTCGGGATCCCCGAAGGCACTGCCCGTTCCGACCTCCATCATGCCCGCGCCACACTTCGCCGGCTTCTGCAAAATATCAGGAGTAGCTCATGACCGATGACCGTTGGATGTCAGGGGAGGCCGAGCTGACCGGCGAGCTCCGCACCATGTACGCCGCCCCCACCGACGAGAGCTACTGGGACAGCCTCGAGGCCCGCATTCTTGCGCACGTCGCGCGCGGCGCCGATGTCCACGGCTGGTGGTCCGCCATGTCGGAGATGGCGCGCCCCGCGCTGGCCGCGGCCGCAGTCCTCATCTTCGTCGCCGGTGCGGCCGTCATGCACTCGCGGCAGCTCGAAGCCCGCGAGGCGTATGCCAGCGTCATCTCGGCCGCGCCTCCGTCCATCGAGACCGCGGCGCGAACCGCGTCATCTGGCGACGGCGATGCGGTGATCAACTACATCATGTCGCACTGAGGAGGTTCATGGAGCGACCCAAACAGCAGGCTCTCGCCTTCCTCCTCGGTGCACTGCTCGTCGGCGGTGCGCTCGGTTTCTCCGCCGATCGCGTCATGCGTCACGACGACCAGACGCCGGCGGCACGACGCGCCGCGTTCTACGAGGCCATCGGACTGACCGCGGCGCAAAAGCCCTCGATGGACGCGATCCTCGATGCGCGGAACTGCAAGATGGACAGCGTCGTGAAAACCATTCAGCCCACGCTCGATTCCATCAAGACCGCGTCGCGCGTGCAGATGGACCGTACCCTTACTCCCGAGCAGCACGCCAAGATCGAGGTGCGCCGCAAGGACGACGCCGCACGCTGGGCCGCCGACCACAAACGCTCCGGCGCTGCGTGCGGTAGCAGTAAGTGATGACGACAATACTTCTTCGGAGCGCCCTCGCGCTCCTGGGCCTGCCGCTCGCCCTTCAGTCCCAGTCGGCCGACACGCTCGCCGCGCTTCCGATCCCGCTCCGCGACGCGGTCGCGATGGCGCAACAGAACGCGCTCGGCGCCGTCCAGGCCCGCGGCCAGATCCGGTCGGCCGAGTCGAGCGTCCGCGCTGCGCGCTCCGCACTGCTGCCCAGCCTCAACGTCACCCTCGGCCAGGTGAACCAGTCCGGCGACCGGCTCGATTCGCAGGGCCGTCTCGTCCCGTACCTCGCGCCACAGCCCTGGACGTACAGCACCGGCATCTCGTCCACCCTCAATCTGTTCGACGGCGGTCGGCGCCTGAACGAGATCAGGCGCACGCGCTCCGACGTCGGCGCGGCGGAGGCGAACGAGGTCAACCAGCGCTTCAACATCGCGCTGCAGGTCAAGACCCAGTACTACACGATTCTCGCCGCGCGCGAGTCGGAGGCAGCCGCGCGCGCGCAGCTCGACCAGGCGCAGCAGCAGCTCAAGTCATCGATCGCGCGCACCGCCGCCGGCGTCGTCACGATGTCCGATTCGCTGCGCTCGGTCGTCGCCGTCGGCAACGCCCGGCTCGCCCTCCTCACGGCGCGGAACAACATCCGCGTCGCCAGTGCCGCGCTCACGCGGCTCGTCGGATCGGAGGCGCTCGTCACCGCGCCCACCTCGGACACCCTCGACCTCGCGCTCACGCCGATCGACAGCGCCAGCCTCACGAGCCTCCTCGCGCAGGGGCCGGCGGTGCAGCAGGCGGAGGCGCAGCTCACCTCGGCGCGCGCCGCGGCGCGCACGGCCAAGACGCCCTACCTGCCCACGGTCGACCTCACGTACAACAAGTCGGGAAACGGCTACGACAGGCTCTACGGACTGGGCGGCTCCCCGCTGGCGTACACCAACAACTTCAACCTCCGGCTGTCGTATCCGCTGTGGAACAACTATCAGCGTGAAGACGCGCTGAATCGCGCGCACGTCCAGGCCGACATCGCCGAAGCGACGGTGCGCGACGCGCGCCTCGGCGCGCAGCAGAGCTTCGTGCAGCAGCTCGGCGGACTGCGCACGGCGCAGGAGCGCATCGCGCTGCAGCAGGTGTCGGTGCAGGCGGCGCAGGAGGACCTGCGCGTGCAGCAGCAGCGCTACGCGCTTGGTGCGTCCACGCTGCTCGACGTCCTGACCTCGCAGTCCACCCTCGACGCCGCGCGCTCGGCGCTCATCCAGGCGCGCCAGGATTTCCGCATCGCGCGCGCCCAGCTCGAAGCCCTCGTGGGCCGCGAGCTCCAGTGACCTCCACTCTCGTGCCTCCCGTGCGCAAGCTCACGACATTCGCCGCCCTGCTGCTCGCCGCCGCTTGCGCCACTCAGAAGGACAAGTTGGTCCCGGTCTCGACGCAGACCGTGCAGCGGCGCGACATCGTGATCGACGCGCAGGCCACCGGCGTCGTCGAGCCGATCAGCATCGTCGAGGTGAAGTCCAAGGCGTCGGGCCAGATCGTCAAGATGCCGGTCGAGACCGGAACGATGGTCAAGCCGGGCGACCTACTCGTGCAGATCGAGACGCGCGACACGAAGAACCAGTACGATCAGTCGGCCGCCGCGCTCGCCGCCGCGCAGTCGAAGTTCGAGGTCTCGTCCGCGCAGAAGAAGCGCGCCGACGAGCTGTTCAAGAATCGGATCATCACCGCCACCGAGCACGAGGCGGCACAGATCGACTTCGCCAACGCGCAGTCGCAGCTCGTCGCCGCGCGCACGAGCACCGACCTCTCCAAGCAGCGTCTCGAGGACGCGACCGTGCGCGCGCCAGTCGCCGGCACGATCATCGAGCGGACCGTGGCGCTCGGCACTGTGATCACGTCGGCCACCGGCGCCTTCGGCGGCGGCACGACGCTGCTCAAGATGGCCGACCTGGGCCAGGTCCGAATCCGTGCGCTGTTCAACGAGACCGACATCGGTCAGGTGAAGTCCGGACAGACCGCGACGGTCACGGTGGACGCATATCCCGAACGGCGCTTCACGGGTACCGTGGAGAAGATCGAGCCGCAGGCCGTCGTGCAGCAGAACGTCACGATGTTCCCCGTGCTCGTCACGCTTCAGAATCTCGAGGGGCTGCTCAAGCCGGGCATGAACGGTGAGACGAGCGTGCTCGTGGAGCAGCGCTCCAATGTGATCGCGCTTCCCAACGACGCGGTGCGCAACCCGCGCGAGGCGGCCGTCACCGCGCCGATGCTCGGTCTCGACCCGGACAGCGTGCGCGCGATGATCGCCACGCAGATGGCGGCGCGTCAAGGCGGCGGTGGTGGGCGGCCGGGTGGTGATGCGGCGGGCGCCGCCGTGACGCAGACGGCGCGCGGCGACGTGGCGCTCGCGGCGCAGCAAGGTGGGCAGGCGGGCGGGCAGGGTGGATTCCAGATGCCGACCGTCACGGACAAGGACTGCGCCGTGATCACGGCGGCGTTCGCGAAGAAGCCAGCCGAGCAGGCCAAGCTCGATGCGCTGCGCCAGAAGATGATGCGCGGCGAGATGGATCGCGACGCGATGCGCGCCGAATCGCAGACGATCTACGCCGCCGTGGGTGTCGATCCGATGATCGCCGGCGCATGCCGCCGGCGTGCGGCCGGAGGCGGCGGCGGCGCGGCCTCGGCCGGTGCCGCGAGCGGCGGGCAGGGCGCACGTCGCACGCGGCCTGGCCTCGTGTTCGTCAAGAAGGGCGAGACGTTCGAGCCGCGCCTCGTCATGCTCGGCGCCAGCAACTTCGATTACACGGAAGCGGTGAGCGGCGTGAAGGAGGGTGAGCAGGTGGCGATGCTCGCCGCCGTCGCACTTCAGGCGCAGCGGCAGATCAACAACGATCGAATTCGCCAGAACTCGGGCGTACCGGGGATGCAGCAGCAGCCGGCGGCTGGCGCGGGTGGTGCCGGCGCACGCCCGGGCGCTGCGGGTGGCGCTGCTGGCGCTGGCGGTCGCGCACCAGGCGGCGGGCATTAACGGACGATCCGGCTCCAACGGGAGAATCAATGCTCATCGGTGAGATCATCCGCGTCGCGCTCGGCGCGCTGCGCGCCAACAAGCTTCGCTCGCTCCTCACGATGCTCGGCATCGTCATCGGCGTCGCGGCCGTCATCGCCGTCATCGCGCTCGGCACGGGCGCGCAGAGCGCCGTGAAGGATCGCATCAGCTCCCTCGGCACCACGCTTCTCACGGTGATGCCCGGGCAGCAGCGCGGCATGGGCGTGACGTTCGATCAGTCCATGAAGCTCACGATGGACGACGCGAAGGCGATCGAGGAGCGCTCGACTGCGATCACCGCGGTGCAGCCGGAGATGACGTCGCGCCTTCAGGTGCAGTATCTCAATCAGAACACGAGCACGTCGATCGTCGGCACGACGTCGAACTACCTCGAGGTGCGGAAGTATCAGCTTCAGGCCGGCCGGATGTTCACACGCGTCGAGGACGAGGGACGGCAGCGTCTCGCCGTGCTCGGCCCCACGGTGCTCGAGGCGCTCGGCATCAACTCGCCGGAAGCCATCATCGGCGAAGCCGTTCGCATTCGCGGCATCCAGTTCACCGTCATTGGCGTGCTCAAGACGAAGGGACAGTCCACGCCGTGGGGCAATCCGGACGACCAGGTGCTCGTCCCGATCACCACGGGACGGTTCCGGCTGTTCGGCAACGACCGGCTTCGCTCGGTGAGCGTGCTGGCGGAGACGGAAGACAAGATTCCCGACGCGATGGCCGACGTGCAGCGCGTGTTGCGCCGCGAGCATCGTCTCGTGCAGGGCAAGCCGGACGACTTCATGATCCGCAGTCAGGCGGACTTTCTCAACACGCTCGGCGAGACGACGCAGGTGTTCACGTACCTGCTGAGCGGCATCGCGTGCGTGTCGCTGCTCGTCGGCGGCATCGGGATCATGAACATCATGCTCGTCTCCGTCACGGAGCGCACGCGCGAGATCGGCATTCGCAAGGCACTCGGTGCGACGCGCGCGAACATATTGTTCCAGTTCCTGATCGAGGCCGTCGTGCTCTGCCTGCTCGGGGGATTGATCGGCGCGCTCGTCGGCAGCGGAGGTGCGACGGCGATGAGCGCCTTCTTCCAGTGGAACACGATCATCTCGCCGGCGGCGATCGCGATGTCGTTCGTCTTCTCGGCCGTGGTCGGCGTGCTGTTCGGCGTGTGGCCCGCGCGTCGCGCGGCGAGCCTGGATCCGATCGTGGCGTTGAGGTACGAGTAGCGCGGGGTGCGGGGTGAGGGATGCGAAACGGCCTCGGGACACTTCTGCGTCCCGAGGCCGTTTCACACTCGCACCGCGCACTCCGCACTCCGCATCCCGCATCCCGCATCACGGCCCCGTCGCGAGAAAGACCATGAATGGCGCAACGATCACCAGCAGCGCGCCAACCACCGCGGCCACGTTGAGCGCGGCATGCAGGGCGATGCGATGCGGCGCGAGATCAGACGGACATCGCATCGCCGTCACCGCAGCGTGAAGTCGAACGGGAGCTGCACGAGCGTGCGAACCTTGCGCCCACCTGCCTCGCCGGCGCTGAACCGATAGCGCGGAAGCGCCGCACGCACTGACTCGGCGAAGAGCGGATCGGTCGTATCCATCACCTTGAAGCCTTCCATCTCGGCGCGACCGGTCGTGTCGACGACGAACTGGACGAGCACCCGGCCGCCTCGGCCGCTCAAGCGAAGCGCAGGAGGAAATGTCGGCTGGATCGAGTTGCCGAGGAGGCGAGGCGATCGGTCGACGAAGCGCTCCTCGACCACGGCGCCGGGAGGTCCCGAGAGGCCTGTCGGCTCGCCGATCGGGCTGCCGGTCGCTACGCCCGGGCCGAACGTGTCCGGGGTTGCGCTTGGCGTCGTGACGATCTCCCCGATGACTGGCACGTCGGGTCCGTGGAACGTCAGCGCGGGCGCGGACGGTGGTGCCTGAGGGAGGGGAACGTCCGGCGGGGGACGATGAGCGCCCGGGCTGACCGGCTCGGGCGGATGTGGGATCGCGATGTACGTGATCGTCGGCGGCGTCTTCGGTCCGTCACTCGCACTCACGGGCTTCGTCGGCACGGTCACGGCGATCGCCGCCGCGATGATGCTGCCGTGGATGAGCGCGCTCGTCACCGTTCCGCCGATCCGGCGGGTGCTCGGGGCTCTGGATTCCAGCAGGACGTTCAGCATGGCGTTCCTCTCCGTGGTTGGTCGTGTTCACGACTGCACGGCGACGATACCACCCCACTCTAATCCCTTCGTGACGCCCGGATTAACGCACCCATAGCTCGGCATGACGTGTCGATGTCGGGCGAATGAGGGGACGCTGAACGGCACATGACGAAATGATGAAGGGGGCGGGCGCCGGTTGGCGCCCGCCCCCTTCATCATCGAGTCGAGGTCGATCAGGTGTTGCGATCGATCTTCCCCTCGGCCTCGCCGACCTTCCGCTGCGCCTTTCCTTCCATCTCCTTCGCCTTCCCCTTGATCTGCTCGCTCGTGTCGCCGGTCATATCGCCGACGGCATGGCGGATCTTCCCACCGACTTCCTTCGCCGCACCCTTGGCCTGGTTCTCGAGGCCGTCCGTGCCGAGATCGTCTGCCATGGTTATACCCTCTGGTCGTTAGTTGGAAGGACTTTCGAATGTGCCCGCATTAAGGCAAGCGATGTGCCCCGTCGTCGGGGTTTACCGAGCGGGGCCGTTCTTCGACAACTGCCACTGAAGTAGGCGGGTAGCCAGAGTACCGGGACACTCGGATTGGCATACTGGCCATCCCGATTTGGTCCTCTTTTGGTGAGATCGCTGGAGCGGCTTGGGGTCAGAGTCCCGACTCTGACCCGGGACTCTGAACCCGGGCTCTGACCCCGGGCTCTGACCCCGGGCTCTGACCCCAAGGAAGGAGGGGAATGGCGCTGCGACGGTCAGACCTCATATCCACGGACGGCTCTCAACGCATTCTGGGGAGCCGTCGGCCAATCTGGATACTCAGAACCAGTCTATCCGCGTACTTCAGTGGTAGGCACTTGCCAAAGATATAACGCACGATATAACTTAGACAACACAACGATATATCGCTGCCGAGCAGCGGAGGCGCACATGTTCGACTACTTCTTCGATGCATCCTGTCGACCACACGGTCCCGGCGGGCACCGGGCCAAGTGGGGCTGGGACGCGAGCTTCATGAACGGCTTCTTCGGCGCCGAGGGGCGACCCCGCGGCCGGTGGCGCGGGGGACGGATGTTCGAGCAGGGCGACCTGCGCTACGTCGTCCTCCGGCTGCTCGAGGAGAAGCCGCGCCACGGCTACGAGATCATCAAGGCCCTCGAAGAGCGCTTCGGCGGCGCATACGCCCCCAGCCCCGGCGCCGTCTACCCGACCCTCCAGCTCCTCGCCGACCTCGGCTACGCGCGCGAAATTCCCGGCGATGAGGGGAAGAAGGTCTACGAGATCACCGACGCGGGCCGCGCCCACCTGGCCGAGAACCAGTCGACGGTCGACACCATCTTCGATCGCATCAGCACGATGGTCGGCCACTTCCTCGACGAGCCGATGGCCGAGGTCCATGCGGCGTTCCGAAACGTGGGAAAGTCCACGTACGGCCGCGCCACCCACGCCGTACACGATGAGGCGCTCCTCAAGAAGATCGCCGAGATCCTCGCCCGCGCCGCGAAAGAGATCGACGACCTGCCGAAGTAGCGTCGGGCTGGCTCACCGCTGACGTCTCGCCGCCGCGAGCGTATGTTTGTCGAGGGCCGGGAGAGACTCCTCTCCCGGCCCTTCCGTACGTCCCACCCACTGAATGACAGCCGAGCCGTCGTCCGCCACCGAATTGGACTTCGAGGTACAGCATCCCCCTGCCGCGGGGAAGCGTCTCGGACTGCTCACACTCACGGCGCTCGGCGTGGTATACGGCGACATCGGCACCAGCCCGCTCTACGCATTGCGTGAGTGCTTCAAGGCGGAGTATGGCATCTCGCCCTCCGCACCGAATGTCGTCGGGGTGCTCTCGCTCATCACCTGGTCGCTGCTCCTGGTGATCAGCTTCAAGTACATCGTCTTCATCCTCCGGGCGGACAACCGGGGCGAGGGCGGCATCCTCGCCCTCCTCGCGCTCCTGCTTCAGCAGAAGCGCCCCGGCGAAGACAAGCGGCGACGTTTGCTTCTCGTCGCACTCGGACTATTCGGCGCCGCCCTTCTCTACGGCGACGGCGTCATCACGCCTGCGATCTCGGTGCTGGGTGCCATGGAGGGGCTGCAGGTGAGCGCTCCCGCGCTGGGGCGGGTCATCGTTCCGATCACGCTGGTCATTCTCTTCGCCTTGTTCATGGTGCAGCGCTTCGGCACGGCGCGCGTCGGGACGGCGTTCGGGCCGATGATGCTCATCTGGTTCGTCACCATCGGCGCGCTCGGAATACGGGCCATCCTCCGCGTCCCTTCCGTGCTCTCGGCGCTCAATCCCTTTCACGGCGTCAAGTTCTTCATTGCACACGGCCTTGCCGGCTTTCTCACCCTTGGCGCCGTCGTTCTCGTCGTCACGGGAGGTGAAGCCCTCTACGCCGACATGGGACACTTCGGCAAGCGACCCATCCGGATCGCCTGGTTCACCGTGGTATTGCCCGCACTGCTCCTGAACTACTTCGGGCAGGGTGCCCTCCTGCTTCACGACCCGAGCGCGGCGAGCAATCCGTTCTATCTCCTGGCTCCCCCGGCTTTCCAGATTCCGCTGCTGATCATCGCCACCGCGGCGGCGATCGTCGCATCTCAGGCGCTGATCTCCGGAGCCTTCTCGCTCACCCAGCAGAGCGTGCAGCTCGGCTATTCGCCGCGAATGCAGATCATTCACACCTCCAAGGAGGAGGCGGGGCAGATCTACATCCCCGAGGTGAACAAGGCGTTGATGGTCGGCTGCCTGCTACTCGTGATCGGCTTTCGCAACTCGAGTGCGCTCAGCGCGGCGTACGGCATCGCCGTCACCGGTACGATGGCGATCACCTCGCTGCTCTTTGCCGTGGTCGCGCGCACGCGATGGGGCTGGTCCAGGGCCCACGTCGCACTTCTTGTCGCCGTCTTCCTCCTGATCGATCTCTCGTTTCTTGCCGCGAACCTCGTCAAGATAGAGCATGGCGGGTGGGTGCCGTTGGCGATGGCGATCGGCGTGTACTCGCTGATGAGCACGTGGAAGCGCGGACGAATTCAGCTCGGCTCCATTCAGGAAGCCGGCGCGCTGCCGATCGCCCTCTTCCTCCAAGGACTCGACCGCAACCCACCCGTTCGTGTCAAGGGCACTGCCGTCTTCATGACGTCGAGCCCCGAGGGGGTACCCGTCGTGCTGCTGCACCACCTCAAGCACAACAAGATGCTGCACGAGACCGTGGTCCTGCTCAGCGTCACGACTCGCGGGATCCCAGAGGTGCCTCCCGAGCGAGGGATCAAGCTCGAAAACCTCGGCCACGGCTTCGTTCGCGTCGTCGCGACGTTCGGCTTCATGCAGTCGCCGAACATTCCCGCAGTCCTGGCTCGCGCCGCAACGCAGGGCATCCCGGTCCCGCCGATGGACACGTCGTACTATCTCGGGCGCGAACGCCTCGTCCTCACCGGACATGCGAAGATGCACCCCTGGCGGAAACGCCTCTTCGCCCTCATGTCGCGAAACGCGCGCTCGGCCACCGAGTTCTTCCAGATTCCGCCGAACCGCGTGATCGAGCTCGGCGCGCAGATCGAGTTCTGACGCCGCAAGCCGCGCTGCCACCCATCACCACTCCGAGCATGCGCCGATCGATCGCCCACACCGCCGCGCTCCTTGCCATCTGTACGTCGTGCGCCAAGGAGGAAGGACCGGTCCAGGTGCGTGGTGCCGGCCTTCAGGTCGCGACACTCGACCTGCCGCAGCAGGCCGCGGTGACCGCCGCCGCCTTGGCCGCGGCATTCGACCCGGATCCCTCCCTCTCCCTGCTGGCCGATCCGGTGTATCTGCCGCGCACTGCTGGCCGCACGGGGGGCGGATCCGTCGCGCCGGCGCTCATTGCGCGCTTGAAGCAGCAGGGAATCGTGCGCGGTACCTGCCAGACTCCGCGCGAAGGTCCGCGCGCGGTGCCGGTGTGCCCGGCCACGCTGCCGGGCTACGTCGTCCGCTTCTCCGAGGTATTTCAGATGGGCACGGACTCCGTCGAGGTCTACCTCGGCGCAACGCGCTACCGCCGCGCACCGAAGGAACCGGCCGAAGTGCTCACGTTCGAGCGGGCGTATCAGCTCAAGCGCTCGCGAGGCGACTGGCTCGTGATGCGCGAAGCTCGGCTACCGAACACGCCGTAGCAGGCAGGGGCTTCGGTGGAACGCATGATGTGCCGGTCGTTCGCCGGGGCTCTCGGAAGACTAGATTGACCGCATGCCTCTGCTCGCCAACGCCATGCTCTTCGACCTCGACGGCGTCCTGGCCGATTCGACCCCCAGTGTGAACCGTGCGTGGAGCGCGTGGGCGCTGCGTGTCGGGCTCGACCCCGCCGACGTGCTTCCGAAGGTCCACGGCCGACGCGCTGTCGACACCATCCGAGCACTTCGACCCGAGCTGGACCCCGACGCCGAACTGGTGATGCTGATCGCCGACGAGACGACGGACAACGCGGACGTGGTGGAGATCCCCGGGGCCCGCGCGCTCGTGAGCATGCTTCCTCCCGATGCGTGGGCAATCGTGACCTCTGGGCTCCGGGATGTCGCGACGGCTCGCCTGATCGCCGCCCGCATCCCGCTACCCCGGGTGATGATCACCGCCGAGTCGATCACGCGCGGCAAGCCGGACCCGGAGTGTTACCTAAAGGGGGCGGCGGAGCTCGGCGTCGACCCGGCGCGATGCGTCGTGGTCGAGGACGCGCCGGCGGGGGCAGCGGCCGCCCGCGCCGCCGGGATGCGGCTCGTCGCGCTCACCACCACCCACGCGGCAGCGGCGCTCCAGCCGGCGGAGATCGTGGTCCCGGACCTCGCCCATCTGAGTGTGAGCACCATCGAGCGGACGGGGGAGTGGAGCCCCAGTGCGTCGCGACTGGAGATCCGCGTCAATGGCTGATCAGATCATGCGCGTGTGAGGGTGTACCGAGCCCGAGAATCCTTGACAGAGGGGGCCAGGACACGTACTCTGATTGAGGTACAACGCGCCGCAAACTGCGGTTCGATCGACCTGCTCCAACCGATTGTGATGCGCTCATCCCTCGTATCGATTTACGCCGCCATCCCGACGACCTTGCCGAATCGCAAGGCCGCCATTTCGCGCGGGGAATCGAGGGGTTAGGAGTAGCGGAGTACCGAATCGGTGCAACGGCCCCTCCTGACCAGCGGTTAGGAGGGGCTTCTTCGTAAGTCGCCCACACGTGGGGAGCGCCAGGATCATGGACGACGGACTGACAGAGCAGGAAGGCCTTTACGATCAGAAGCGAGACGAGCGCGACGCCTGTGGTGTCGGCTTCGTCGCTCACGTGCGCGGCGCGGCCTCGCACGAGATCGTACGTCAGGGCCTCACGCTCCTGGAGAATCTCGCGCACCGTGGAGCCGTCGGCTGCGACCCCTGTACCGGCGACGGCGCGGGCATCGTCGTCCAGCTTCCGCACGAGTTCCTGCGTCGCGAGGCATCGCTTCTCGGTATCGAGCTGCCGCGGCCCGGCGGCTACGCTGTCGGCATGCTGTTCCTCCCCACCGACGCCGGCGAGCGTCGCGCCTGTGAGCTCGTCCTCGAGAACATCGTGGCCGAGGAAGGCCAGCACGTGCTCGGGTGGCGCGACGTGCCCGCGAACCTCGAGGAGGTCGGACCGGTGGCGCGCGCCGCCGCTCCCGTCTTCCGGCAGGTCTTCATCGCCCGCGGCCGAAGCACCGAGAAAAAGGAGTTCGAGCGGAAGCTCTACGTCATCCGCCGGCAGCTGGAGAACGCGATCGGCACGCGAGGCGGCTTCTACGTCGTGAGCCTCTCGTCGCGGACGGTCGTGTACAAGGGCATGCTGATGCCCGAACAGCTCCCCCGCTTCTATCCCGACCTCAGCGCGCCCGACTTCTCGAGCGCGCTTGCTTTGGTGCACTCGCGCTTCTCGACGAACACGCTGCCCACCTGGTCGCGCGCGCATCCGTACCGCTTCCTCTGCCACAACGGCGAGATCAACACACTGCGCGGCAATCTGAACTGGATGCGCGTGCGAGAGGCGTCGATGCAGTCGCGCCTGTTCGGCGACGACCTGCACAAGCTCTATCCGATCATCGCCGACGGGCAGTCCGACTCGATGTGCCTCGACAATGCGCTCGAGTTCCTCGTGCGTGGCGGACGCTCCTTGCCGCACGCGGTGGCGATGCTCATTCCCGAGGCGTGGGAGGGGAACCCGCACATGAACCTCGATCGCCGAGGGTTCTGCGAGTACCACTCCACCATGATGGAGCCGTGGGACGGCCCCGCGCTCGTCGCGTTCACCGACGGTCGCATGATCGGCGGCACGCTCGATCGGAACGGGCTCCGGCCCGCCCGGTATGTCATCACGGATGACGATTTCGTCGTGCTCGCCTCCGAGGCGGGTGCGCTCGAGGTGCCCCCCGAGCGCATCATCTCGAAGGGACGCATCAAGCCGGGCCGTATGTTCATCGTCGACACCGTGCGCGGTCGCGTGATCGAGGACGAGGAGATCAAGAAGGACCTTGCGGCCAGGCGCCCGTACCGCGCGTGGGTCACGTCCAACCGCGTGGGTCTCGACGAGCTGCCCGAACCGATCAGCATTGCGCAGCCCGATCCCGAGAGCCTGCTCCAGCATCAGGCGGCGTTCGGCTACACGCAGGAAGAGTTGTCGATGGTGCTCACGCCCATGGCCGTCACCGGCGAGGAGCCGATCGGCTCGATGGGCAACGACGTGCCGCTCGCCGTGCTGTCGCAGGAGCCGCAGCTGCTGTACGGCTACTTCAAGCAGCTCTTCGCGCAGGTGACGAACCCGCCGATCGATCCGATCCGCGAGCAGCTCGTCATGTCGCTCTCGGTGAACATCGGCCCGCGCACCAACGTGCTCGGCGAGCGGCCCGAGCACGCGCGCCGCATCCGCGTACGCGGTCCGATCCTCACCAGCGCACAGCTCGAGAAGATCCGGTCGGTCGGTGAGCGTGAGGGCGATCCGCATTTCCGCTGCGCCACGCTGCGCACGCTCTTCCCCGCCGCGGGCGGCGCGCGCGGTTTGCACCTCGCCCTCGAGTCGCTCTGCCGCAAGGCGTCACAGGCGGTGCACGAGGGAAGCACGATGCTCGTGCTCAGCGATCGCGGCGTCGATGCCGACTGGGCGGCGATCCCGTCGCTGCTCGCCACGGCGGCGGTCCATCACCATCTCGTGCGCGAGGGGCTGCGCACCGAGGTCGGCATCATCGTCGAGACGGGCGACGCGCGCGACGTCACGCACTTCGCGCTGCTCATCGGCTACGGCGCTGGCACGATCAACCCGTATCTCGCACTCGAGTCGCTGGTCGGCCTCGTGCGCTCCGGCAATCTGCCGCCCTCGGTGGACGAACCGACCGCGGAAGCCAAGTACATCAAGGCCGCCGAGAAGGGACTGCTCAAGGTCATCTCGAAGATGGGGATCTCGACCATCCAGAGCTATTGCGGCGCACAGGTGTTCGAGGCGATCGGGCTCGGACCGCGCCTCATCGAGCGTTACTTCACCGGCACCGCGTCGCGCATCGGCGGGATCGAGATCGCGCAGGTTGCCGAGGAGACACTCCGCCGTCACCGAGTCGCCTTCGGCGACGTGCCGCTGGCTGGCCGGCTCGACTTCGGCAGCAACTATCACTACCGGAGCCAGGGGGAGCACCACAACTGGAATCCCCTTACGATCTCCACACTGCAGCAGGCGACGCGCACCAACGACGCGAAAACGTACGCCGAGTTCTCCAGGCTGGTGAACGACGAGCGCTGGCGTCCCTCGACGCTGCGCGGGCTCCTCGACTTCGTCGAGGGCACCACGCCCGTGCCTCTCGAAGAGGTCGAGCCAGCGGCGGAGATCGTGAAGCGGTTCGCCACGGGCGCGATGTCGTTTGGCTCACTCAGTGCCGAGGCGCACGAGACGCTCGCCGTGGCGATGAACCGGATCGGCGGTCGAAGCAACTCCGGCGAAGGCGGCGAGGCGCCCGACCGCTACGGCAACGAGCGCGGCAGCGCGATCAAGCAGGTGGCCTCCGCGCGCTTTGGCGTGACGACGGAGTACCTCGTCAGCGCGCGTGAGCTGCAGATCAAGATGGCGCAGGGCGCGAAGCCAGGCGAAGGCGGCCAGCTTCCCGGCCACAAGGTGGACGCGGTGATCGCGAAGACGCGCTACTCCACGCCAGGCGTCACGCTCATCTCGCCCCCGCCGCATCACGACATCTACAGCATCGAAGATCTGGCGCAGCTCATCTTCGACCTGAAGAACGTGAATCCGCGGGCGATGGTGTCGGTGAAGCTCGTCTCCGAAGTCGGCGTCGGCACGATCGCCGCCGGCGTCGCCAAGGCGCGCGCGGACATCATCCTCATCTCGGGCGACTCGGGGGGCACGGGCGCGTCGCCGCTCTCGTCGATCAAGCACGCCGGCTCGCCCTGGGAGCTCGGTCTCGCCGAAGCGCACCAGGCGCTCGTGCAGAACGACCTGCGCGGCCGCGTGCGGCTGCAGACCGACGGCCAGCTCAAGACCGGGCGCGACGTGCTGATGGCGGCGATGCTCGGCGCCGAGGAGTTCGGGTTCGCCACGGCGCCGCTGATCGTCGAAGGGTGCATCATGATGCGGAAGTGCCACCTGAACACCTGCCCCGTCGGCGTGGCGACGCAGGATCCGGTGCTCCGCGCCAAGTTCACCGGGCAGCCCGAGCACGTCGTCAACTATTTCTTCTTCGTCGCCGAAGAGGCGCGCCAGCTCATGGCGCAGCTCGGCGTGCGCACGATCGATGAGCTCGTGGGTCGCACCGATCTGCTCCGGCAGCGCGACATGTCCGACCACTGGAAGGCGTGTACGCTGGACCTCAAGGCGCTGCTCTTTCGCCCGAAGGTCCCCGACACCGTCGCCGTGCGGAACGTGCAGAAGCAGGTGCACCCGATCGATCACGTGCTCGACAGGCAACTCATCGAAGCGGCGGAGCCGGCGCTCGAGCGCAAGCGGCCCGTACGCGCGTCGTTCCCCATCCGCAACGAGAACCGCACCACCGGGGCGATGCTCTCGGGCGAGCTGGTGAGGCGCTTCGGTCCGAACGGGCTCCCCGACGGAACGATCCGCTACAACTTCACCGGCTCGGCGGGGCAGAGCTTCGGCGCCTGGCTCGCGAAGGGCGTGAGCCTGACCCTCGAGGGTGAGGCCAACGACTACCTCGGCAAGGGACTCTCGGGCGGTCGCATCATCGTGTTTCCGCCCAAGGCGTCGCGGTTCGATCCGGCCGAGGCGATTCTCGTCGGCAACGTCGCGCTCTACGGCGCGACGAGCGGCGACGCGTATCTGAATGGCGTCGCGGGCGAGCGGTTCGCCGTCCGCAACAGTGGGTCGACCGCGGTCGTGGAAGGTGTCGGCGACCACGGCTGCGAATACATGACCGGCGGTGTGGTCGTGGTGCTCGGCAAGACGGGGCGCAACTTCGCCGCGGGGATGAGCGGCGGCGTCGCGTTCGTGCTGAACCTCGATCAGAAGTTCGAGCGCCGGTGCAACACGAGCATGGTCGTGCTGGAGGCGGTCGAGGAGGAGGAGGACGTCGCGCTGCTGAAGAAGCTGGTCAGCCGGCACGCGAGATACACCGGCAGCGCGAGAGCGCGCCGAGTGTTGGCGAACTGGGATGCGATGCTGCCGAAGTTCGTGCGAGTGATGCCCACCGAGTACAAGAAGGCGTTGGAGCAGCGCGAACGCGAGCGACTCACGGAGGTCAAGAACGATGGCGGGAATGGGCGATCCACGAGGGTTCCTCACGATCAAGCGCGCCGAGCCGGTGCGGAGACCGGTGCAGGAACGAACGAAGGACTGGCGGGAGTTCTACGTACAGGCGCCGGATGATCATTTCCAGACACAGGGGGCGCGCTGCATGGATTGCGGCGTTCCCTTCTGTCAGGGCGACACCGGCTGTCCCGTCCAGAACGTCATTCCCGAGTGGAACGCGCTAGTTCAGGCGGGCCGCTGGAAAGACGCATCGCTCGCGCTGCACGCGACGAACAACTTCCCCGAGCTCACGGGCCGTCTCTGTCCGGCGCCCTGTGAGTCGGCGTGCGTGCTCGGCCTCATCGAGCTGCCCGTCGCGATCCGGAACATCGAGCAGGCGATCGCCGACAAGTCGTTCCAGGAAGGGTGGGTCGTGCCATCGGCGCTCGCGCCGGACAGCTCGTATCGCGTCGCCGTCGTCGGGTCCGGTCCGGCCGGTCTCGCGGCCGCGCAGCAGCTCCGTCGCATGGGCCATTCGGTCGTCGTGTTCGAGAAGGACGATCGCATCGGTGGTCTGCTGCGCTACGGCATTCCCGACTTCAAGCTGGAGAAGGAGGTGCTCGAGCTGCGCCTTCGGCAGATGGAGGCCGAGGGTGTCGTGTTCGAGACGAGCGTCGAGGTCGGGCGCGACCTGCATGTGCAGCAGCTGCGCGACGAGTTCGACGCCGTGCTCCTCGCCGGCGGTGCGCAGGTGGCGCGGGAGTTGAGGGCGGACGGTCGTGAGCTCGACGGCGTCCACCTCGCGATGGAGTATCTCACGCAGCAGAACAAGCGTGGCGCGGGCGATCATATCGAGGAGCGCGAGTCGATCACGGCCCAGGGCAAGCGCGTCGTCGTGATCGGCGGCGGCGATACCGGCTCGGACTGCGTCGGCACGTGTCATCGGCAGGGCGCCACGGAGGTGTATCAGTTCGAGCTGCTCCCGCGCCCGCCGCAGGAGCGCGCGGAAAGCACACCCTGGCCGCAGTGGCCAATGAAGATGCGCAGCAGCCACGCGCACGAAGAGGGTGGTGAGCGCGATTGGAGCGTGTCGACCACGCGGCTCTCGGGCGAGAACGGGAAGGTGACCATGCTGCACGCCGTGCGCGTAGAGCTGGAACTCGGCGCGGGCGGGCCAAAGTTCGTCGAGGTGCCGGACAGCGAGTTCGCGCTCGACGTTGATCTCGTGCTGCTGGCGATGGGGTTCACCGGCGTGAAGACCGACGGGCTGCTATCGGGGCTGGGCGTGACGGTGAGCCCGCGCGGCGCGGTGGCGACGGATGCGCAGTATCGGACGAACGTTGCGGGTGTGTTCGCGGCGGGCGACATGCGGCGCGGGGCGTCGCTGATCGTGTGGGCGATTCGTGAAGGACGCGACGCGGCGGCGGCGATCGATCGGCATCTGCGGCAGGCTGTCACGACGGGCGCGACGGCGCGGAGGAGTGCGGCGGCGAGCGCGTGAGGACAGTGCGGTGAGTTGGTGAGTCCGAACCGCAGTGAGTTGGTGAGTTGGTTGGTTGGAGAGCTGGTCGGTTGATTGGTGAGTTGAACGGCGTAGCCACGAACCAGCCTGGACGCCTCGACGAGAGGTCTCCAGGCTGGTTGTGTTTCGGGACTCGAGCGTTCGAGCGATCAGCGTGTCGAGGCTGCGCCCGCTCTTCCGCCGCGGTGCTTGAACACCCCGACCACGAGCATCAAACCCATCGCCGCTCTAGTCGCCTGATGCACGCCGGAATCCGGTGAGCAACCGCGTACACGTGGCGAGCCTGGGATTCTGCAGCACGACGCCAACAACGGTCGCCGAGCTCACAGCCAGCGACTGGATCGGGCCGGACGAGAAAGCGCTCGGCGTCGAGGCGAGGGAGCGACTCTGAAGCTCCACAAACGCCTGCTCAGACGGGTAGCGCGCCAACGTGTGCCGAGCCCTGACGATCACGTCGCGCACATCGGCGCGCGGGCCGAGCAACAGCTCGCGCACATTGGTGCACGACGTTGTTGAAAGAGATCGCAGACCGTCGAATCGTTCTCCCAGCGGTACCGTGGGGTCTTCGATGCGCGTCAGCAGGCGACGTCGTGCCTTGTCCCCGGACATCGGCGCGCTCGACGTCGACTCCATCGCTCGGATGGCCTGCGCTGGCGACGCCAACGCGGGGAGACTGGCACGCGGGTCACGCCGGATTGCGTAGAACCGCTGCAACGCATCGCGCCCCGTCCCGACGATCACGACCCCGATCAGCTCCTCGAGACCCGACGTACCGTTGTCGATCAACGTGAAACCGTACGACACGATGGATCGAAGCACGACCTCGGCGGTCTCCGGCTGACCGATGGCCATGTAATAGGCTGCGCGCGAGACGGCGGCATACGCGACCTCTCTGCTGTATCTGAACGACGGAATAGGACGCCGTTCAGGAGTTGCTCCCTCGCCGAAAGGGATCCGGAACTGACCACCAATGACGTCGACGGCCGGCGCGCGAGCAACGAGGTCGAACTGGTGCCATATGGGCGAAGTCGCGAGCGCCTTCAGATACTCCATCTCGCGTGGACTGAATCCGTTCACCGACGCTTCGAGCACCGAACGGGTGGAGGGAGCGCTGAAGAAGTCCGGACGTGCGGTGGTGAACATCTCCGCAGGCAGCTCGATTCCCCGCCATGAGGCGACCGGATGCGTGGCCGACTTGATGGTCTCGAATCCTGACACGTTTGGTCCGGTCGGCTGCAGCGCATTGAGCGCGATTCCAGCCTGGATAGGCGTGATCGACGGATCGGTAGGTACGCGGAATGGACGCGCCGCCTCGGCTGCAGTAGCCCGCGTCGCCGTGCTCGTGACGTTGCGGAACACCACTCGCGAGAGGTCGTCTCCCCG
>JBDTOD010000056.1:0-24517 GCA_039933415.1 bacterium | reverse complement strand
CTGGTGAGCTATCTCGGGCTGGGCTTCGCCGAGAATCGGACGGACCATCCGCTCACGCGGCTGAAGAACGTGTTCGAGATCGGCATCGCGCAGAAGAAGATCTTCCGCGACCCGGTGGCCGGCCCGATGCACGCGCTGATCTTCTGGGGCTTCATGGTGCTCACCGCGGGCACGGTGGAGATCGTGATCGCCGGCGTGTTTCCGGCTTTCTCGTTTGCGCTGTTCCTCCCGGACGTGCTCTACCGCGCGTACTCCGCGTCGCAGGACGTCTTCGCGCTGCTCGTCATCGCGGCCGTCGGATTCGCGCTGTATCGGCGACTCGTCCTCCACCCGAAGCGGCTCGAGGGCGACGGTCTGGAGCACACGGATGCCCTGATCATCCTCAGCATGATCATGGGCCTCATGGTCACGCTCCTGCTGTTCACCGCGCTGCTGCTCGTCGCGCACCCTGCGGCGTTCGGGCCGGAGAAGATGGTCTCGCGGCCGCTCGCGATGATCCTGGGCCGAGTGATGTCCACTGGCGCGGCGACGGCCGGATATCACGTGTTCTGGTGGACGCATGCGCTGCTCGTCCTCGTTTTCCTGAATTACCTCCCGTACTCGAAGCACCTCCACGTCGCCTCGTCGCTGATCAACGTGTTCTTCTCGAACACCAGCGGTCCGGGACAGAAGGGAGTGATGCGCGCGATGGACCTCGAGGCCGACGTCGAGCAGTTCGGCGCGAGCGACGTGGAGCACCTGTCGTGGAAGAATCTGCTCGACGGCTACTCGTGCACCGAGTGCGGACGCTGCACGGCGGCATGTCCCGCGAACATCACCGGCAAGCTGCTCAGCCCGCGCAAGATCGTCGTCAACACGCGCCAGCGGCTCATGGAGAAGGCCCCGGTGGTGACTGGCGACCGGATGGAGTTTCTCCGGCCTGCGCTCCTCCACGGCGAGAGTGGCGACGCCGGTGCGACGACGGTCGACGCGGTGATGGAGCATCGCCTGCTCGACACGTACATCACCGAGGAGGAGTTGTGGGCGTGCACGAGTTGTCGCGCGTGTGTGACGGAGTGCCCCGTCTCGATCGACCAGCTCGACGTGATCAACGCGCTCCGCCGCAACCTGGTGCTCACCGAGTCGCGCTTTCCCGAGGAGCTGCAGCCGGTGTTCACCTCACTCGAGCGCAACGGCTCGCCGTGGGCGTTTCAGTCGGCTGATCGCGCGGCGTGGGCGGAGGGGATGAACATCCCGACGATGAGCGAGCTCGCGGCGCGTGGCGAGCAGGCGGACATCCTCTTCTGGGTCGGATGCATGGGGTCGTTCGACGACCGCGCCAAGAAGATCACCGTCGCCTTCGCGCGCATCATGCAGGCGTGCGACATCAAGTTCGCCATCCTCGGCCAGGAGGAGAGTTGCCATGGCGACCCGGCGCGCCGGATGGGCAACGAATACCTGTATCAGATGCTGGCGAAGGGCACGATCGAGACGCTCGACCGGTACGAGGTGAAGACGATCGTCACGCATTGTCCGCACTGCTTCCATCAGATCGGCAACGAGTTCCCGCAGCTCGGCGGCAACTACGAGGTCATCCATCACTCGACGTACATCGAGCGATTGCTTCAGGAACAGCGCGTGCCGCTCAAGTCGGCGGAAGGCACGAAGCTCACCGTCGCCTATCACGACTCGTGCTACCTGGGCCGCTACAACGACGTCTACGACGCGCCGCGCGAGGCAATGAAGCGCGCACTGCCGGTGATCACGCTCGTCGACCCGCCGCGCAGCAAGGACCGCGGGCTCTGCTGCGGCGCGGGCGGCGGCCGCATGTGGATGGAGGAGCGCACCGGCAAGCGCATCAACATCGAGCGCACCGAGGAGCTTCTCGCGACCGGTGCGGACACGATTGCCGTCGCCTGTCCGTTCTGCATGACGATGATATCGGACGGCGTGAAGGCGTCGGGATCGGAAGTGCCCGTGGTGGATATTTCGGAGGTCGTGGCGACGCAGATGCGGTGAACCGCGGTGGGGAGTGGGGGGTGACTGAACCGGGCGCCGAAGCATCTCGAGGTCGGAAACCCCCCACCCCCCACCCCCCACCGGTCTTACGTCAACTGCCCCACCGAATCCTCCACAGCGTCACCGTCTGCTTGATCTCCCCATCGACGAACGGGCGCGGATCCGCTTCGTGAACGAGCCCGCGTGCCGTGCACTCATCGAGGAATTCCTGCAGCGCGATGCGGCCCGGGTCGGCGACGATTGCTTCACCGCCGCGCACGAGGGTCGTCGCGATCGCGTTCGCCACGAGTGACGCGTAGCGATGCTCGTAGAGCACGTCCGACGCGAGCACAACGTCGAACTTGCCGAGATCCGTCGGCATGTCGACCCAGTTCACCATGCGCGTGGCGATCGGCTTGCCGGTCGCCGTCGTCACGTTCACCGACGCGAACAGCGTCGCCTCCTCGTAGTAGTCGGTCGCCGTCACGTGGGCGCCGCCGAGCACCGCGCCGATCGCCACGACGCCGAGGCCACATCCGAGCTCGAGAACGCGCTGGCCGGCGAGCCGCATCACCGACAGCTCCTCCGCGAGGATGCGTGCCGAGGGCCACAGGTCGGCCCAGTAGGGGAGCCGCTCGTCGCGGTCGAAGTCCTTCTCGCTGATCAGCTCGTCCGCGTTCGCCGGCATCAGGAGCTCGATCGTGCGACCGGCGAGCTCGAGGTCGCGCGTCGTCGTGCGGAAGCGGCGGGTGAGGTCGTTGCGCAGCAGGTCCATGTCGTCCGTGGATGCCGTCATGACGGCGTTCGCGTGGAGCCGCCAAGATCGCCGTCGAGTGGAAGCGCGCGAAGCGTTGCGCCCACCGGCACCGTGTCGGGTTCTGGTGGCACGATGAGCAGTGCGTCGGCCGTCGACATCGACGTGAGCATGCCGGAGCTCTGCGCGCCCGTGAGTCGTGCGCGAAGCGTGCCGTCCTCGGTCTCGTGCAGCACGCAGCGCAGGTAGTGGGTGAGCGGTGCGCGCAGCACGACCGGCTCGTCGAGCGTCACCGGGATGGTTCGGCGATGCGGGCGCGCCGAGCCGGCGAGGGTGCGAAGCAGGGGACGTCCGAACAGCTCAAAGGTGACGAGCGCCGATACCGGATTCCCCGGCAGCCCGAGCCAGGGCGCACCAAACAACCGGCCGAAGCCGAGTGGCGCGCCCGGTCGCATGCGCACGCGCCAGAGCGAGAGTGTGCCACCCAACTCCGTCACGACGCGTCGCGTGTAGTCGAAGTCGCCGACGGACACGCCGCCCGACGTGACGATCAGATCGCATCCCTCCGCCGCGCGGAGGCAATCCGCCAACTTCGCCGGATCGTCCTCCGCGATCCCGAGCGGCACAGGTTCGCCGCCCGCGGCACGCACCGCCGCCTCGAGCGAGTAGCTGTTCGACGACACGATGCGGCGTCGCGCCAGTACTTCGTCGAAGGCGTCGAGCATCACGAGCTCGTCGCCCGTCGCGAGGATGGCGACGCGCGGCTTTCGGTGAACCACAATCCGACTGCACCCAACCGCCGCGAGCACTCCGACGTGCGCCGCCAGGATGGTCGTGCCGGCGGTCATCACCGTTGCCCCCTCGCGCACGTCCTCGCCGGCGACGCGGATGTTCGCGCCCGCATCGCGACTGTCGCGAATCACCACGTCGTCGCCGAGCATCGCCGTGTCCTCGACGCGGACCACGGAGTCGACGCCGGCCGGCACCGGCGCGCCGGTCATGATGCGCATCGCCTCACCGCGAGCCACGGGGCGCTCGCTCCGCGCGCCCGCGGCGATCGTCCCCTCGACGCGCAGGCGCGCGGGCGCGTCGTTGCTCGCGCCGCGGACGTCGGCGGCGTGAACGGCGAAACCGTCCATGCTCGCGTTGTCCCACGGCGGCAGGGTCACCGGCGAGACCACGTCACGCGCCAGGATGCGCCCCAGGGACTGGCGCACCGGCACCTCCTCGTGTCCGAGCGGGGCGACGCCCGCCAGGGTGTGCGCGCTCGCCTCCTGCACGCTCAGCCGCGTCAGGCTCACGGCGACAGGTGCAGCGTCGCCAGCCTGACCGCGAGCGCGTCCTGCACGCGCTCGGCCGCGCTGGTCGGGACGCTGTAATTGTTGCACAGAATGCTGAACATCAGCAGTCGTCCGTCTGCGGTGGTGACGTAGCCCGAGAGCGAGCGGGCCTTGTCGACGTAGCCGGTCTTCGCGTGCACGTTGCCTTGCGCCGCCGTGCCGCGCATGCGCTTGCCGATCGTACCGTCCACGCCCGCCACGGGCAGCGCGTCGTAGAACACCTTGAACTCTGGATGCCGGCGCATCGCGTCGAGCACACGCACGATCGTTCTCGGCGAGACGAAGTCGTGACGCGACAATCCGCTTCCGTCGCGCACCGCGAAGCCGTCGGGCGTCGCACCCCAGGCGATGAGCTGCCGGCTGACCACCTGCTGTGCGCTGTCGGCGCGGCCCACGCCGGTGGCCTTGAGCGCGATGGTCTTGTACAACAGCTCGCCGATCTGGTTCTGCGACGGCTTCTCGAAGTACGGCAGGATCTCTCGCAACGTCGGCGACTGCATCGCGACGAGCGAGTCGAGCTTCGCGGTGGTATCGGTGCGCGCCTCGTCGATCGTGATGCCGCCGCTCCGCAGCGCTTCGCGCATTGCGGCGAGATACGCGCCGCGCAGATCGCGGAACGCGAGCTCGACCACCGCGCTGTCACCCTCGACGATCGTGCCCGCCACGAACACGCCCGCGCGTGACGAGTCATAGCCGACCGTGATCGCCGTGCGTCGGACGGCGGAATCGGCAGGCGAGTCCGGACGCGTGACCGTGGTGGCCCGCACGAGCAGCGACGGATAGGTCGTCGCCGGCCGAGTCGTGGCGTGCGCCGCGTCGCCTGCGCGCGGACCGGCGCGCACGACGATCTCCGTGAAGCCCTCGTTGAAGTAGAGCGCGTCGACACCGGCGCCATACGACTCGTCGAGGTCGTCCCACTCCCATCCGTATCCGAGTGCGGCGTCGGTGAACGGCGACGGCGCCGCGGCAACGCGACCGCGCACCCTGGACACGCCGCGCGCTCGCAGCGAGTCGGCCAGCGCACGTAGTGGGGCGAGTGCATCACCGCGCATATGCGTACTGAGCGACGGATCTCCGTCGCCGCGAACGACGAGATCGCCTTCGAGCACGCCAGCGCGCACGGGTCCGCGCGCCAGCAGCGTCGTCGTCCAGCGGTAGCCGCTGCCAAGCTGGGCGAGCGCGGTCGAGCCGGTGAGCAACTTCTGATTGGACGCCGGCACGAACAGCTTGTCGGCGTTGCGCGAGTAGAGTGTGTCACCGCGCCCGGGATCCACGACGAGGATCCCCCAGTGCGCGCTCCTCCACTCCGGCGCGTTGGCGACCGAGTCGGCGAACTGTGCGAGCGTGAGCGGTGCAGGCCGAACCGCTGGCGTTGGTGCAACCGGTGGCGCGCTCGCCACGCGGGCGCCGCCAGAGGCGCACCCGGCGATGAGCAGGGCAAGAGACGATCGGATGGCGCGCATGCGGAGCCTCGAGAGCGGAAACGTCACACCCGCGACGGCGCGCGAGAGGATCGCTCGAAAGATGGCGGAGCGCGCCCTCAGCGTCGAGCGTCGTCCGGCGCGTCGGGGAGCCGGCCGCCGAGCGCGGCGAGCTCCTCGGGCGTATTGACGCTCCGGAGCAGGTGAGTTGGGTCGCCGAGCGCCTCGAGCTCGTGGCCACGTAGCGTCGCCGCGTCCGGCAGCGCCTCGAAGAGCGCCGCGGCGCGGCGTTCGCCACGGGCGAGCAGTCGCTCACAGGCGTGGAGCGCTCCGGCCGAGTAGTAGGCGCACAACGGTTGGGGAAGGAGGCGCCGGCCGCTGACCGGCACGACCGCGCTGGCGCCTCCCTCTCCCATGCGGCGCAGCGTCGCGAGCAGCGCCGACGTGACGAACGGCATGTCCCACGCGACCACGAGCAGCGCGTCGCCATCCGCTGCGAGAAGCGCCGTGCGGAGCCCGGCCAGCGGCCCGAGGTCCGGCTCAAAATCCGGAACCACTCGCAGTCCGGGAAACCAGTTCGGAGCCTGCGAATCATTCGCGACGACGATCTGGCGGTCGGATGCCTGACGCAGCGCCGACAGTGCTCGGTCGGCGATCCTGAGCCCATCGACGACGGCCAGCCCCTTCGGCGCGCCGTGAAAGCGTCGTGCGGCGCCACCGGCCATCAATGCGCCGACGCACCGCACCGCGCTCATCGCTCGCTCAGATGCGCAGGCCGCGCTGCTCGGCGGCGAGATCCAGCTCGGTCGTGAGCGCGCGCTCGACGATGAAGCTCTGGATGCCGCGTCGCGGCCGCTCCTTGAGGAATCGCCCGCACCCGTTGCACATCACCAGGTCGTAGCCCAGCTCCACGTTGGCGATGCGCGCGATCGTCGGCTCCTCGATGGTTCGGCAGCTCAGGCAGCCCTGATGCGGTGTTCGCCACTGTGCGTCGCATCGCGCGCACACGAGCGTGCGCTGCGAGCCACGCTCGCGCAGCGCGATGTCCGGCGAGCCGCCGCAACAGGGGCAGACGATGCGCGTCCACTCGCGCCACGAGGTCGCGGGCTCCACGAGCATCGTCGCCGCGCGCAACAGCGCGTTGCCCACGACGACCGCCGCCTGGCGTGCGGTCCGGCGTCGCGCCTCGCGTGGCGTGCGGTCGCCCGTGAACCATCCGCTGATCATGTCGTCGACATCGAGCTCGCTGGCGAGCAGCGAGCGCCGATCGTCGTTGGAGACGAAGCCCGCGACCTCGAACGCGTCGAGCACGCGCGCGTAGTGCGGCATCGGATCGCCGCACGAGCGGAGGACGCGCAATGCGTCGTAGCCCACCTGACCGGAGCGGATGCGCATGTGCGCGTGCTCGGCATCGACGAGCGGTACGCAGTCGGCCACGATCTCGGCATACACGCGGAGCACGGGCGCGAATTGTTCGGCCATCGTGCTGCGTTCTGTGGTGGGACGGAGCGAGTCGAGTGTGGGCACGGCGCGGCTGAGCGGCGGCGCCGAGCGCGGGCAATAGTGCCCGCGCCTGCGGCGCGTCGCAGGTAGCACGACCGAGCGCCGGGAAGGTCACTTGGCTCAGTCTGGCTCGTACGCGGCGGTGAGCGTAGCGTCTTCGGAGACCGTTACACGAGTGACGCGCGCGCTCTTTCCCAGCGCCGCTTGCACGCGCAGGCAGATGAATCGCGCCAGCTCCTCGCCGGTGGGCATGAGGCCACCATCGGCGAACTCGGGGACATCGAGGTTGATGTTGCTGTGATCGAATCGCTCGCGCACCTCGGTGTGCAACACTCGGTCGAGCACGCCGAGATCGACGATGAAGCCCGTGGTCGGATCGATCGATCCGGCGACCGTGACGTCGCACACGTAGCTGTGTCCGTGGAAGTTCGGTCGTGCACACGCACCGAACACCTCCGCGTTGCGCTCGTCGCTCCACTCGGCGATGCGGTAGCGATGCGCGGCGGCGAAGGAGACGCGACGGGTGAGGGAGGAGGGCATTGCGGGAAGATACCGAGGTTTTCGGTGAACGGTGATCAGTGAACGGTACGACCTCGGGATCATCTGCCGCCCGCGGCCATCCGAAAACCCTTCACCGTTCACCGCTCACGACCGCGCCGCCTAGTGCTGCCCCCCGAGCTCCTCCGGCCCTGCGTCCGTGCCGGACATCCCCTCTGGCGTCGGGCTCTCGGGCGGAATCCAGGTCTCGCCGTCCTCCATCACGTTCTGCATGTCGGTCGAGCCGTCGAGATCATCCTGCGCCACGTCCGCGAGATGCGCGGATTCGTCGGTGAACGGGACCGGGCGGTCGCCGAGCAGCACGCCGTCCTCGCGCTCTTCTTCCACCAGGAGGTCGTCGATGTCCGTCGGGCTTTCGGCGCGGCGGATCGGATCGATAACGAGATCGTTGCGAAAGTCCTGGATCCCGAGCTGGTCGGTGAGGATGTGCTCCGCGACGCGGCGCTCTCCCTCAGTGCCGACTCGGCCCGTCAGCACGACGAGTGTCTCACCCTCGATCTGGACGGTGATGTCGTCGATGTCGAGACCGTTGTGCGCCGCCAGGTGCTCGCGCACCGTGTCGCGCAGGTCGCGGCCGTCGAGCTGGTCGATGTTGTTGATGTCTTCGTAGTCGCGCGCCATGAGACCACAGGGAGAAGGGTCACCGGTGGTCGTGGGCTCAGCGTGCGAAGCGGTACGACACGCCCACCGTCAGGGCGGTGTGATGCGTGTAGAACGTACGCGGAGTCCGGTCGTCGATCACCGCCGTGTTGTCGCTGGCGAGCCTGGCGTACGAGTCCGGGTAGGACTGCTTGAACAACCGCTCCGTGACGTCGGCGCGAAGCTGGAAGCGTCCTCCGGGCACGAACTTCAACCCGCCACCGAAATGAAATGCAAAGGGGGTGCCGAATTTGTAGCCCGAGGAATCCTTCGCCGCGCTCTGCATGATGCCGAGTCCCGCTCGAATCTGCGGCACGATGCTGTGCCAGCTCTTCCGGCCAGTCAGCCCGAGGGCGAGCGCGATGTCGAGCGAGTTCACGCTCGCCGGCTCGGTCCCCAGCGAGCGCGTCCGCGCGGGCTTGGTGGGATCGATGACGTTTCGCTGGGCGAAGGTGTGCGAGAAGTCGGTGCTGAACGAGACTGGACCAGCGAGATAGATCTCGTATCGCAACCCCGCCATGGGCGCGCTCCTGGGCAGAATGCCCGCCGCATCGACGCGCGCTCGCGTATAGCCGAACATCGGCGTGAGCTCCTGCTTGTACTCGAGGTCGGTGTACGGGCTCTCGGCAGGTGGGTACCCGACCTGGGCCGATGCTGGCGTGGCCGCGAGCAGGATCACGAGACCGAACAGAATTGCCTTCACTCAGTAGCTCCGGGGGATTGCAGAGGACATGCTGTGCTTACGAGAGGCGGAGGTCGCGTCCGTCCATCTCGTTCGGGCGCTCGAGGCCGAGCATCCGCAGGATGGTCGGGCCGACATCGCGCAGTGCGCCACCCTCCCGCAACGTATGGTCGGACTCACTCCCCACGACGACGAACGGCACGGGGTTGGTCGTGTGCGCCGTGTGCGGTCCGCCGGTCGCGGGATCGATCATCATCTCACAGTTCCCGTGGTCGGCCGTGACGAGCAGGCGCACGCCGGCCTGCTCGGCGGCGGCCACGACGCGAGCGAGACACTGATCCACGATCTCCACGGCCTGAATGATCGCCTTCGCGTTTCCCGTGTGCCCGACCATGTCCGCGTTCGCGTAGTTGCAGAGGATGAAATCGTGATCCTTCGCCGTGATCGCCGCGGTGAGCACGTCCGTGATGCCGAGCGCGCTCATCTCCGGCGCGAGATCGTATGTCGCCACCTTCTGGCTCGGTACGAGACGCCGGTCTTCACCGGGGAAGGGGGTCTCGATCCCCCCGTTGAAGAAGTAGGTCACATGCGCGTACTTCTCGGTTTCCGCCGTCCGCAACATTGTCAGGCCGGCGCCCGAGACGACCTCCCCGACGATGCGCGCCATCGACTGCGGCGGGAACGCCACGGGTACGTTGAACTTCTGGTCGTAGACCGTCATCGTGTGCACGCCGACGTCGGGACGATCGCGCACGTCAAATCCGTCGAAGTTCGGGACCGTCAGCGCGCGCACGATCTGACGCATGCGATCCGACCGGTAGTTGAAGCAGATCACCGCGTCGCCGTCGCGCATCGGCGCCACTGGCTCACCCAGCGCGTCGACGATCACCGTCGGCTCCACGAACTCGTCGGTCACGTCGCGCGCGTAGGCGTCCGTCACCACCTGGAGCGGATCGGTGCCACTCGGGCCCACGCCGCGCACCGCGCTGTTGTACCACTTCTCGGTGCGCTCCCAGCGATGATCGCGATCCATGCCGAAGTACCGGCCACCGACGCTGCCGATCTTCGCGCGTCCCTTGGCGAACGCCATCAGCTCGTTCAGGTAGCCGAGCCCTGAGCGCGGCATCGTGTCGCGGCCGTCGAGCATGACCTGGATCGCCACCCGCGGGACGCCTTCACGCTCCGCGAGCTCGAGCAGCGCGAGCAGGTGCGTGTCGATCGCGTGGACGCCGCCTCCACCGATCAATCCCACCAGATGCAGCGTCCCTCCGTCCGTGATGACGCGCCGACACGCGTCCACGAAAACGGAGTTCGTGAAGAAGCTGCCGTCCTTGATCGCGTCGTTGATCCGCACGAGGTCCTGCTTCACGACGCGGCCGGCGCCGAGGTTGAGGTGTCCCACCTCGCTGTTCCCCATCTGACCGCACGGCAGCCCGACCGCTTCTTCCGATGCCTGGAGCAGCGTGCGCGGCGCGCGAGCCCACAGACGGTCCCACGTGGGCACGTTCGCCATCGCGATCGCGTTGCCTTCGCGCTCGGCGCGATAGCCCCAGCCATCGAGGACGAGCAGGACGACAGGTGCGGGACGAGTGGTGGAGGCCATCGAGACGACGTCGGGTGAGGGTGCTTGCCGGCGGAGTACGCTGCGACGAGCTTCGTGCAGCCCGCGAAATGTACCCGCGTGCCCTCTCCGCGACCACGGGACCGATGGGGCTGGCACTCGTGCGACGCGGCGGTGTACGACCGCTTCGCTTCAACCCCGACCATGACGAACTCGCCTCCGCAGGACGACTGGGATCCCGGCCGCCGCAAAGACGCCGCACGCGCGCGCACCGATCGGCGCCGCATGGGCTGGCGCGAGTTTCGGCACAGCTATCGTGGCCTCGTGGTCACGATGGCGATCGCCGTCGTCGCGTTCATGTCGATCGATGCGCTGCTGTTCGAGCGCTACCAGCGCTATCAGCGCGAGACGCGGGAGCTGCGCGCGAGCATGTCCGACGTGGAGCGCACGCGCACCGACGCGATTCTCGCGCAGAACGAGAATCGCCTCAAGGTGATGATCGAGATGTTCAAGCGGCAGGCGAAGGTGGACCCCACGTTGCATCTCTCGGTGTCGCTCGACAGCAGCGTGATGTACCTCGAGCGCGAGGGCGCGCTGCTACGCGAGATGCCGATCACGGTCGGGCCGGAGCGCCGCGTCGGCACGGCGCCGGACACCGTGCACATCGCCGCGCCTCGTGGCAAGCGCACGGTCGAGCGTCT
Organism: bacterium; assembly: GCA_039933415.1. Taxonomy (GTDB): domain Bacteria; phylum Gemmatimonadota; class Gemmatimonadetes; order Gemmatimonadales; family Gemmatimonadaceae; genus AG11. Next base: position 13,381 of record JBDTOD010000056.1, on the reverse strand, counting down.
TCTCGCCGAGGGCGACGCGTGGGACGTGCCCGCGTGGGTGTATGCCGATCGCGGGCTCGCGCCAGGACAGGCGAGGCTCGTCGGGGCGCTCGGTCCCGCGGCGATCCAGCTCGACGGCGGCACGGTGATCTACTCGCTGCCGAGCGTCGGCCCGCTCAACGATTCGACGTACGTGCTGCCCGGAGCGATCCGGGTTCGCGCGAACGATCTCAAGGCGATCGCGGCGAATCTTCGCCCTGGCGTCGCGGTATACTTCTACTGACCGGACACGGAGCACCTCGTGGGAATGCGGAACTTCTTTCGGAGCGGTGGCAAGCTTGCCTGGGGCCTCATCGGCGCCGTGCTCCTGCTCATGCTCGCGAGCACCGCGCTGTTCGCGCGCACCGCGCTCGTTCGTCATGAGCGCGACGTCAACCGGATGGTGTTCAACGACAACGTCCAGCTCCTCGACGAGGTGCGGAAGAGCACGGGCGCGCTCGACGACAGCCTGGCGCAGGTTGGCGCGTCGTCGCCCAGTGACGCGATCCCCACGAACAAGCCCTATCTCGTCGTGAGCATCGAGGATCATCGCCTCTGGTTCAAACAGGGCGACAGCGTGCTCTTCACCACGCAGGTGGCGACAGGGAGCGGCAAGGTGCTCGAGGGAGGGGCGGGCGAGAACCACTGGAAGTTCGAGACGCCGCGCGGGCGCCTCGTCATCCAGTCCAAGGAGGAGGATCCGGCGTGGATCCCGCCCGACTGGCACTTCGTGGAGATGGCGCGGAAGCGCGGGCTCGGCATCGTGCGCCTCAATCGCGGTCAATCGCTGGCGGCGAGTGACGGCTCGACGATCCAGGTCAACGGGACCGACATGGTGCGGCGCTACCCAGACGGCCGCGTCGTGCCGATCGAGCCGGGCGTCGAGGGAAGGGAGGTCGTCGCGGGAGGCAACATCGTCATCCCGCCATACGGCACCAACCAGCGCAAGTACAAGGGAGTGCTGGGCACCCACCGCCTCAACATGGGCGACGGTTACGCGCTCCACGGCACCGATCATCCGGAAAGCATTGGCCGATCGGTCAGTCACGGGTGCGTGCGACTGCGGAACGAGGATATCGAGACGCTCTACCAGATGGTGGACGTCGGGACGCCAGTCTTCATCTACTAGTGAGCAGGGACAGGCAGGGGTCAGAGTCTGCGACTCTGACCCCGTGGGCGAGGGAGGCAGGGGTCAGAGTCTGCGACTCTGACCCCGCGAGCGAGGAAGGCTGGGGTCAGAGCCCGCGAGCGAGGAAGGCAGGGGTCAGAGTCTGCGACTCTGACCCCCTTGTACAGGGAACGACTGACCAAACGGTCAGGGCCGGGTCGACCGACTTGTTGCTTTGAATAGATGCCGCTCGTTGACCTATTGAGTACGTTGGGACACCATTCCATCCGCGGATCGTGCTCGGCGGCGGGCACCTTTGGTCGATGAGCGGTGTCTCATCGGAAATCGCCGGTCCGTAGCGTCAGGAGCAAAGCGTTGAAAGCACCGCGTCGTTCGCGCGGCCGTTCGATCGGCCGCGCCCTTGTACTGTGCATCTCGGCCGGCGCCATTGGCGCCGCCGTCGGCGGGCACGCGCCGGTCGCTTTTGCCGCCGGCGCGGTGGGTGATGGCGTCGCCGCTGCCCTTCATGCACCGGAAGACGATTCGCTGCGGGGCCGGAGCGGCAAGCTGCGGGCAGTGCTCGTGCCAAGGTCGGACCGACGGGTCGGCGTGCTGCAGCGCCTGTTCGGCGACTCGCTCATGCAGATGCCAGGCGTGCACGACGTCCGCGACAGCAGCGGCGCCTCTCGTTTCTCACTCATCACGATGCGCGACTTCGCCGACAAGCTCGGCGACCGCATCGGCGCCTACCGCATCGGATTCTGGCCGGCCGAGCGTGGACGCTCGCTCGCCGAGTCGTACGCGAATCCAGAGGGCTTCATCGAGGTCACGCCGGAGAACGCCGACACGCAGGTCTCGGAGCACTTCCGGCTGCGCGATTTCCTCACGCACGATCAGCAGGCCGTGTGGCCCAAGTACCTCGTGCTTCGCGCTCCGCTCGTGGATAAGTTGGAGCTCGTGATCGCGGAGCTCGAGTCGCATGGACATCGCGTGCGGCACATGAAGGTCATGAGCGGCTTTCGCACGCCGCAGTACAACGCGAACGGCGGCGAGACGGGCGGACGCGCAGAGCTGAGCCGGCACATGTACGGCGACGCAGCCGACGTGTTCGTGGACAACAACGATGATGGACGGATGGACGACCTGAATCACGACGGCCGAATCAACGACCGCGACGCCAAGGTCATCCTCGACGCGGTGGATCGCGTCGAGCGCGCGCACGAGGATCTCGTTGGCGGAGTTGGAGTGTATCGCGGCACGCGCTCGCACGGACCGTTCGCGCACGTGGACGTTCGAGGCAGCCGCGCACGATGGGGCCGCCTGTGAGCGCACCGGATCCGACCGGTTCGCGGCTCGGTGGCATCGGCGCGGCATTGCTCTTCGGTCTCGCAACGATCGGCGCGGTGCAGTTCTTCAAGCCGGACGGCGGGCTCACGACCGCGCCGCTGTCGAACCTCGCGGCGGTCATCACACCTTCCCTACCCGACGGTGCGCCAACGGCGTCTCCCACCGCGGATGCCTTCGGGCGGAGCGGCGAGGTCAAGGTGCGTCTGACGCTGCCGGGCGGACGCGTCGAGTTCCCGATCGCCATCGCCGGCAGCGGAGACTCGTTGTCATATGTATGGCTGTCGGCAACCGATTCCACCGCCGTCGAGCTTCCGCGCGTGCTGTCTGCCGCGCCGGTGATCGCGCCGCAGCGTCCGGGCTTCTATCATCTCGCGATCATTCGCGGCTCGACGCGCGAGGTGCTCGCCGAGCCGACGCTTGCCGTGATGGTGCCGTTCAGCCAGAAGCTCGGCGGACAGGTGAACGGCTATCGCATCGGTACGTATCTCGCCGAGCGCCTCGGCGCCGGACACGATCGGCCCATCGGGTTCGTCGAGGTGCGGCCGGAGATGCTGGACCTGCCGATCACACGGCACCTCAAGCTCGCGGACTTCGTCACGCACGACGATCAGGGCGACGTGTGGCCCAAGTACGTCGCGCTCAATCCGCGGCTGCTCGACAAGCTCGAGCTGATCTTCACCGACCTGGGCGGACGCGTACGCCCCGACCTCGCGGTGGACGTGCACTCGGGCTTCCGCTCGCCATCGCACAACGCGCGCGTCGAGCGCGCCGCGCGCGACAGCCGTCATCAGTACGGCGACGCCGCCGACCTGGCGATCGATGCAGACGGCGACGGCCGCATCACGATGACGGACGAGCTGCTCGTCATGCTCGCCGTCGAGCGCGTCGAGGAGGCACATCCCGATCTCGTCGGTGGGCTCGGCATGTACACGAGCCGCCGCTATCGCACGCCGTACGTGCATATCGACGCACGCGGCACGCGTTCGCGCTGGCAAGGGTAGACCCGCCGGGCTACCGAGTGGAGTGACGGGCGCACATACTGACTGTTGTGCGCCCGACGTGTGTCGGGCTCCTGCGCGGCCAAGGAGCCGACCGAGATGAATCCCTACCTTCGTGACAAGCTGCTCCAGAAGCTCGAGACGGTCTCCGACGAACGCGGATACCAGGTGCTCGACTACGTGGAGTTCCTCGAGTCCAAGTACGCCGAGAAGCAGCCGGCTGCCGGGGCCGCCTCGACGAATCCACTCAGCCGGTTCGCCGACGCGGTGGAGGAAAAGCTGCGCGCGGGACGTGTGAGCGCGTCGACGATCGCCGAGACGATGAGTCTCATGAACAAGGCGGTCGGGGTGCTCAACGGTGCGGCGGCCGCAGGGAAGTCCGTCGCCTCCGACCTGATGAGCGCGACCTCACGCGTCGTCGAGGCGGCGGCGGGGGCGCCCTCCGTGGGCACGCCGTCCTCCGGCGGCACGACTGGTGCGACTACTCGGAGCGCCGCCGGCTCAGCGAACCAGGGCGGCGCAACCCCGCCGGCCGGCACGACGCCCGCCGACGGGTCCACCTCCAGGTAACGGAGCGCACGCGTGAGTCCGACCTCCACGACAGGGCAGACCCGCCGCACCAAGTCGGGCGCGAGCGCCTCGACGGCTCGCCCCCGCACCGGTGACGCGCCTCGTACCGGCGCGCGTCGCACGGTGATGTATTACATCAAGCAGCTCCCGGCGTACCTGCGGCTGCTGGGCGGACTCATCGCCGATCGCCGAGTGAGCACGGTGGACAAGCTCCTCGTCGCGGGCGCCATCGCGTACATCGCGATGCCACTCGATCTGATCCCCGACTTCATCCCGTTCCTCGGCGAAGTCGACGACGTCTTCGTGCTCGTGCTCGCTCTCCAGCGGCTGGTGGCGAATGCAGGTCGGCCGGTGCTGATGGCGCACTGGACCGGCGCGATGGAGGATCTCGCCGAGCTCAATCTCAAGGAGGCACTCGCGGCGGCGGCGTTCTTTCTTCCGCGCGGCATTCGGCGAAAGCTCAAGCTGATCGGCCGACCGTGAGCGACGCCCGCGCCGAGCGCGAGTAAAGACTGGATTTCGCGCCGCGCCGCGCCTACGTTTCGCCATGGCGACCACAATCCGCTCCAATTCACGGCCCGCATCTCAGCCCCAGGCTGAGAGCGGGCCGTCGCGTACCGGCCACGTGAACGGCGCCGCGAGGGTCCGCGAAGATGTCGCGCTCACCTTCGACGACGTCCTCCTTTCACCACGACACTCGGTCACGCATCCCAAGGATGTGTCCACCCGGTCGTGGTTCACTCGCAAGATCGAGCTGAACATCCCGCTCGTCTCGGCGGCGATGGACACCGTCACCGAATCGGAGATGGCGATCGCGATGGCGCGTCAGGGTGGCATCGGCGTGCTGCACAAGAACATGTCGATCGACCGGCAGGCGATGCAGGTGGACATCGTGAAGCGCAGCGAGAGTGGGGTGATCAGCAACCCCTACACGCTTCCCGAGACCGCGTCTCTGCGCGAGGCGAGCAACCTCATGTCGCGCTTCCGCGTGTCGGGCGTGCCGATCGTGGATGGCGAGGGGAGACTCGTCGGCATCATCACGAACCGCGATCTCCAGTTCGAGCGCAACCTCGATCGCCCCGTCGCCGATGCCATGACCAAGACGGGGCTGATCACCGCGCCGCAGGGCACCACGCTCGACGAGGCCGAACGCATCCTCGGCAAGCATCGCATCGAGAAGCTCCCGGTCGTCGATGCGGACGGTCGCTTGAAGGGGCTCATCACCGTGAAGGACATCCACAAGCGCCGGCAGTTCCCTGGAGCGAACAAGGACGAGATCGGGCGCCTGCGTGTCGCGGCGGCGATCGGCGCTGGTGGAGACTTTCTCACACGAGCCAAGGCGTTGATCGATGCCGGCGTGGATGCGCTCGTCGTCGACACGGCGCATGGCCATGCCGACGCCGTGCTCGAGGCGACGGCGCGAGTGCGTGAAGCCTTCCCCGACACGCAGCTCATCGCCGGCAACGTCGCGACGCGCGAGGGAGCGCGCGCGCTGGTCGAGCGCGGCGTCGATGCGGTGAAGGTCGGCGTCGGCCCCGGCTCCATCTGCACGACGCGCGTCGTCACGGGAGTCGGCGTTCCGCAGCTCACCGCGGTGTTCGATGCGATCGAGGGTGCCGAAGGCGTCCCCGTCATCGCCGATGGCGGGATCAAGTACTCCGGCGACGCCGTGAAGGCGCTGGCCGCCGGCGCATCGAGCGTGATGATGGGCTCGATGCTCGCCGGCACGGAGGAAAGTCCGGGCGAAGCGTTTCTCCTCGAGGGACGTCGCTTCAAGATGGTGCGCGGGATGGGATCGCTCTCCGCCATGCAGGACGGCAGCGCCGATCGGTATTTCCAGGAAGGCGAGCTGTCGCCCAAGAAGCTCGTGCCGGAAGGGATCGAGGGACGCGTGCCGTACAAGGGCCCCGTCGGCGACGTGCTCTTCCAGATGGTCGGTGGTCTCCGCAGCGGCATGGGCTACGTCGGCTGCGGCTCGATCGACGAACTTCGCACGGACACGGAGTTCGTGCGCATCACGGCGGCGGGGCTGCGCGAATCGCATCCGCACGACGTGACGATCACGCGCGAAGCACCCAACTACAGCCTCTAGCACCTCGAATCGCACGGCGGATCGGGATATCGAACGATCCGCCGTCGATTCGTGGTGCCTTGCGCTCGTCGACGGCCAGGGATACCCGTGGTGCCATCGTATTCGCCGCCTTTTCGATTGCCAGTCGCCTCAGCGTTGTATACTATTTGGTATGCAAGTGAGTGACTGATCGGACGGGCCTCGACCGTTCCGAACATTCGACCATTCTCACGGGAGAATCGCGTGGCTGGATTCCTGACTCGAACAAAATCGATCGACCAGCTCATCGCCGAGAGCGGGGTGACGAACGAGCAGTCGTTGAAACGAACGCTCGGATCTTTCGCCCTCGTGGCGCTCGGCATCGGGGCGATCATCGGCGCGGGCCTCTTCGTCCGCACCGCTGCGGCGATCGCCGAGCGCGCCGGCCCATCGGTGACGATCGCGTTCATCGTCGCCGGCATCGGCTGCGCCTTCGCCGGCCTATGCTACGCCGAGTTCGCCTCGGTCATCCCGATCGCCGGCAGCGCGTACACCTACTCCTACGTGACGATGGGTGAGCTCGTCGCGTGGATCATCGGATGGGATCTGATCCTCGAGTACGCGGTTGGCGCGGCCACGGTGGCGATCGCATGGAGTGAATACTTCAACAAGGTGCTGGAGTACTTCGGGTTGAGCGTGCCGTATCAATGGAGCCACTCGCCGTTCGAGACCATGCAGGGGTCGCCAGGCGTGCACGGCATGATGAACATCCCTGCCGTCTGCATCCTGTTCGTGCTCTCGCTGCTGCTCGTGCGCGGTACGCAGGAGTCGGCGTGGGTCAACAACCTGATCGTCATCACCAAGGTCGCGATCGTGATCGTCGTGATCGTGATCGGGTGGGGCTTCATGAACCCGGCGAATCACACGCCGTACATCCCCGCGGCGACGACGTATACCACCCACGAAGGGGTGACGCACCCATACGGCGGAATCATGGGGATCCTGGGGGCGGCGGGTGTGGTGTTCTTCGCTTTCATCGGCTTCGACGCGGTCTCGACCGCCGCGCAGGAAGCGAAGAATCCCAAGCGCGACATGCCGATCGGCATCCTCGGCTCGCTCGTCGTCTGCACCATCCTCTACGTCCTCTTCTCGCACGTGCTGAGCGGCGTCGCCACCGTCGAGGACTTCAGGACGGCGGGCAAGGAAGCGTCGGTCACCTTCGCGATCACCAAGTACATGACGGGCTACGCGTGGCTCGGGAAGTTCGTCACCGTGGCCATCCTCGCCGGCTTCTCGTCCGTCATTCTCGTCATGCTCCTCGGCCAGTCGCGGGTGTTCTACTCGATGAGCCGAGACGGGTTGGTGCCAGCGGTCTTCTCGGACGTGCACCCGAAGTACAAGACGCCGTACAAGTCGAATATGCTCTTCTTCGTGCTGACGGGCGCGTTCGCCGCGTTCATCCCTGGTGACATCGTGGGTGAGATGACGAGCATCGGCACGCTGTTCGCTTTCATGCTGGTGTGCGCCGGCGTGTGGATCATGCGCGTGAAGCGGCCCGACCTGCCGCGTGCGTTCAGGGCGCCAATGGTCCCGGTCACGGCCACGCTCGGCATCGTCGTGTGCGGAGCGATGATCTTCGGTCTCGGCTGGACGAACTGGCTGCGGCTCATCGTGTGGCTCGCGATCGGGCTGGTGTTCTACTTCAGTTACGGCCGCACGCACTCCAAGCTCGCGAAGGCCGGCGGCTAGCCCGTTCGGTGCGACGCACGGTAGGTTGAAGGGGCGCTCCGATCGGGGCGCCCTTTCATTCTCTTCGGGCTCCGTGACCGTCGACATCCTCTCCGTTCCTCCTACTCGACATGCGGCGATCTCCGCTCTCGTCCCCGAGCTCGTGCCCGGACGACGCGTGGCGATCAGCACGCACCTGAACGCCGACGGCGACGGTTGCGGATCCGAGAGCGCGCTCGCGCGGCTGCTGTCGGCGCACGGCCTCGTACCGCGCATCGTGAACCCGACGCCGTGGCCGGACATGTTCGCCTTCCTGCTCGGGGACGATGTGGACGATCAGACGTCGCGCGGGTCGAAGGCGTTGCGTGACATCGATCTGTTGATCGTGCTCGACATCAGCGACGTGAAGCGACTGGGGAACCTCACCGAGTCGGTGCGCGCGCTGACGGTGCCGAAGCTGGTCATCGACCATCACCTGCCATCGGACGATCCGGCGGGGACCCGCGCCGTCTCGGACACCTCGGCCTGCGCGACCGCCGAGCTCGTGTACGACCTCGCGATCGTCGCCGGATGGGAGATCACGCCAGCCGTCGCGCGATCGCTGTACACCGGGATGCTCACCGACACGGGAGGCTTCCGATTCAGCAACACGTCTCCACGGTGTCTCTCCGTGGCGGGGCAGCTCCTCGCCTACGGCGTCGACCCCGAGGACATGTACACGCGCATCTACGCGTCGGCGCCGGCCGGTCGCGTGCGGCTCATGGCCGAGGTGCTCGGCACGCTCCAGGTGGACGAGGCGTACGGGCTCTCGTGGTTGACGATGGCCGCCGACGCGCTGGAGAAGCACAACGTGAAGGCGGAGGATCTCGACGGGATCGTCGAGCACGCGCGCTCGATCGCCGGAACGAAGATGGCGCTCTTCTTCCGCGACCTTGGCCACGGCAAGGTGAAGGTTTCCTTTCGCAGCGTGGGCGGTACCGACGTCAATGCGTTTGCGCGCCGGTTCGGCGGAGGTGGGCACGCGAAGGCGTCGGGCGCGATGCTGACAGGGACGCTCGAGCAGGTGCGCGATCTGGTGGTCGAGGCGGCGCGCGCGATGCTCTCCACAGAACTGCAACGGCCACTGTCGGTAGGTGGTCGCGAGTAGCGGGTCGCGGGACGTCGTAGCGGGTAGGTGGTAAGCGACGGCGGCACCGTCGCAGGGCGCCATCCGCTATTCTTCGGGATGACGACGACACTACAGGAGCGGATCGCGACGTCGCTTTCCCGCCTCCGGAACAAGCGCACTGGCGCCGACCTGTTCAGCACGCAGCAGGTGCGTGACATCGCCACCACCACGACGGGCCGCGTGAAGCTCACGCTGCTGCTCGCGCCGCAGGACGACCCCGCGCTCGCGAAGGAAGTGCGCCAGGCCGTCGAGCGCGTCGAAGGCGTGACGGACATCCAGATCGACGTGCAGGCGGCGGCCCAGACGGGGCCCGCGGCGCGCCCACCCGCGGGACGGTCACTCCCGGTGATGGACCAGGCGCCCGCCGCACCGGCGCGTCCCGCCGCGCCGACTCCCAAACACTATCCCAATCTCGGCAAGGTGATCGCGATCTCGTCGGGGAAGGGCGGAGTGGGGAAGTCGACGGTGGCGGTGAACATCGCGGTGGCGCTCGCGCGCGGTGGCGCACGTGTGGGGTTGATGGACGCCGACATCTACGGACCCAACATTCCGAGAATGATGGGCGTGACCGGGGCGCCGCCGGTGATGAACGAGAAGATCGTTCCGCTCGAGGCACACGGCGTGAAGCTCATCTCGCTCGGGATGATGATCGAGCCGGATCAGCCGGCGATCTGGCGCGGGCCGATCGTGATGAAGATCATCAACCAGTTCCTGCAGGACGTCGCATGGGGACAGCTGGACTACTTCATCGTCGACATGCCGCCGGGCACCGGCGACGCGCAGCTCTCGCTCGTGCAGGCGACCCAGGTGGACGGCGCCGTGATCGTGACGACGCCGCAAGAGGTGAGCGTCGGCGACGCACTCCGCGGCGTGAAAATGTTCCAGCGCGTCGGCGTCCCGGTGCTGGGGATCGTGGAGAACATGAGCTGGTTCGAGTGCCCGCATTGCGGCAAGCCGTCGGCGCTGTTCGGCTCGGGCGGAGGGGAGCGTCTCGCGAAGGCGGTCGAGCTGCCGCTTCTGGGGCAGGTGCCGCTGTACCCGCGCGTGATGGAGGGAGGCGATACGGGTTTGCCGATCGTGTCGGCGGACGCGTCGTCCTCGGCGGCGAAGGCGCTGGTGGCGATCGCGGAGAGGGTGGCGGGGGCGTTCGTTACCTAACTGCGCACTGCCGTACTGGGTACCATCGTACCCGGTACCCGGACCGGCATCCAACCCCCCAGAATGCGGAGCCGGTGAGAAGCGTCGGGGTCGCGTGGCATCCAGGAATTCGTCGGGCTAGCGGACTGGGTCCGTGTTCCGGGTACGATGGTACCGTGTACAGCGGTGAATGGCAGTGAGAGACGCCCGCCCATCCACCCTTCCGATCGAATCCCACGAGGGCCTAGCCCCCGTCGCCGTCACGAGCGAATGGGAAGCGATCCAGCTCGTCAACGACCCTCTGCCGCGCACGATTGCGCGGGTCGCGCTTCCGGCGGTGGCGTCGTCGCTGCTGATGACGCTGTTCTTCTCGGTGGACACCTTCTGGATCGGCACGCGCCTCGGCGCTGTTGGACTCGCCGCGGCGTCCACGTCGGTGTTCTGGATCTGGCTCATCGTTTCGATCGCCGAGATGGTGAACGTCGGTGTCACCGCCGTGGCCGCGCGACGCTATGGAGAGAGGCGAGCCGACGAGGCGGCGCGCATCGCCGGTGATGCGCTGCTACTCTCGTTGGTGCTCGGCGCTCTGTGCACGGTCGTCGGACTGCCGCTGCTGCCGCGCATGTTCGCGCTCATGCAGACGCCACCCGAGGTGAGCGCGCTCGGCGTGCGCTACCTCGGGACGTATCTCCTCGGTGCGCCGCTCATCTTCGGGTTCTTCGCCGTGGACGCCGCGTTTCGCGCCGCGGGCGACACGCGAACGCCGTTCGTCCTCCTGTTCGCGTCCGTCGCCGTGACGCTCGTGCTCGACCCGATTCTCATCGTCGGATGGGGTCCCGTGCCCGCACTGGGCGTCGCGGGCGCGGCGATCGCGACGATCTGCACGCGTGCCGTCGCGTTCGCGCTCGGGCTCGCGATCGTCGGCAGGCGCGGCGTCGTGAAGTTCGGGCGGCCCGACTTGGCTACGCTCGCATCCGTCATGCGCATCGGGCTGCCCACCGCAATGACGGGAGTCGTCTTCTCGCTCATCTACGTGATGGTGACGCGCACGGCCACGCCGTTCGGCACTCCGGCGCTCGCCGCGCTCGGCATCGGTCACCGCGTCGAGAGCTGGTTGTACATGATCGGTGTGGGCTTCGGCGCCGCGACCGCGGCGATCGTCGGGCAGAACATGGGCGCGGGACGAACGGATCGCGCGGCGCGCGCGGGTTGGATCTCCGTCGCCTTCTGCTCCGGGTTCGGCGTGCTGGCGTGCGTGGTCGAACTGCTCGTGCCCGAGCGATTCGCCGCAGTGTTCAGCCACGACCCCGCCGTCATCGCCGAGGGCGCACGCTATCTGCGCATCGCGGCGTTCTCGCAGGTCGGGATCTGCGCCGAGATCGTGCTCGAGGGCGCGCTCGGCGGCGCGGGAGCGACGATGCCGCCGATGCTGACGTCCACGGTGATCACCGCGAGCCGCATCCCGATCGCCGTGTGGGCCACGGCTCGCTACGGGATCGTCGGGCTCTGGTGGACGATCACGATCACGGCGCTGCTTCGCGCGGTGGCGATGATGGCCATCTGGCGCGCGGGCCGTTGGAAGCGGAGCTTGGTCGCGTAAACATCGTCATGGCAGCGCTCCCGCTGCCAAGCATTGGTCGGAGGACGCGATGACCTCGCTCGTCACCCTGCTCACGGACTTCGGCACCGCCGACGGCTATGTCGGTGAAGTGAAGGGTGTGCTCGCGTCGCTGGCGCCGCAGGTGACGGTCATCGACATCGCGCACGACGTGGCGCCGCACGACGTCGATGGCGCGCGGCTCGCGCTCGCGCGCTACTGGCAACGCTTTCCCGAGGGCACCGTCCATCTCGTCGTCGTCGATCCGGGGGTCGGCGGAGGGCGCGCCGCGATGGCGATGGAGAGTGAGGGTCGCATGCTCGTTGGACCGGACAACGGCGTGCTCTCGCCCGGGCTGCTGCACGCTGGCGCAAGGTGCGTGGCGATCCCCGCGCCCGCCTCGGCGGCACCGACCTTTCACGGACGCGACGTGTTCGCGCCGGCGGCGGCGCAGCTCGCGCTGGGCGTCACGCTCGAGTCGCTCGGCCCGCCACTGCTCGCTCCCGTCATCCGTCGCACTCCCGAGGCGATTCGTCGCGACGACGGAGGCGTGCAGGGTGAGGTGATCACGGTGGACCGCTTCGGCAACGCGGTGACGAATCTGCTGGCCCTTCGCGGTGGCGAGATCCTGATCGATGGACTCGCGCTCAGCGTCCGGCGGACGTATGCGGACGCGAGTCCGGGCGAGCCGACGGCGCTGGTGGGGTCGAGCGGACTGGTGGAGATCGCCGTGCGGGACGGCAACGCGGCCGCGCTGCTGGGCCTGCGCCGCGGAACGGGCGTCGTGCTGCGTCCGCCGCGCTGACGTCTCGCACCCCGGGTCAAACCTGGTGCTTCGCCTTCGTCAACGAGGGGCGGCCCGGTCCACTCTCGGAGACGATGCGTCCGAGATACGTGGCGCCGCGCTGCGGGTCGACCGCGCCGGTGCCGTGATGGATCTCGGAGGCGAGCTCGCCGCCGGCGAGGACGACGAAGGTCGAGTAGTACATCCACGTCAGCAGCATGATCACTCCGCCGATGGTGCCGTACGTCTTGTTGTACGCGCCGAAGTGCTGGACGTAGAGCCGGAAGATCAGCGTCGCGACGATCCAGAGCGCCGTGGTGATCGCCGAGCACAGGATGACGTGCGGCCATCGCTGTTGCACGTTGGGCAGGAACTTGTAGATGATCGCTCCGAGCGCGATGAGCAGCACGACGGCGAGCACGACCTGCAACACGTTCCACGCGGCGATGGCGGCGTTGCCGAGATGCAGCGAGGATCCCGCCCATTGGGCGAGCCGTTCACCGTCGAGAAAGATCGACGTCGCGAGCAGCACGATCGCGCCGGCGAGGAGCAGCGCACCGAGGCGCAGTGCCTGTTGCTTCCACCACGGCCGTGTCTCGCTCACGTCGTACGCGACGTTGAGCGCGCCCATGAGCGAGCCGAAGATGTTCGACCCCGACCACCCGGCGAGCAACACGCCGACGGACATCACGCCCGCATCGCCGCTCGAGGTGATGATCTCGCCCAGCACGCGTCGCAGGAGGGACAACGTATCGGCCGGCATCGTCGCGGAGAGCCGTCCGAGCAGCGACTCCATCAGCTGCTGACCGTTGCCGATGAGACCGAGCAGCGGCGTGAGGAAGAGGAGGAGCGGGAAGAGCGAGAAGAAGAAGTAGT